>JAOUQQ010000015.1 GCA_029879245.1 Chromatiales bacterium
GCGGCCTGACTCATCACCTGCTGCTCCATCTCCATTTGCTCATCAATAGTGGTGGGGGAGGCGGCGAGGGGTTGCGGCTCCATTGCAACAGCGGCACCCTCCTCGGCGTCGTAGAGACCGCTCAGTGGTGAGGTTGCACTGCCACTGGCCGTTGCCCCTGAACTGGTATCCTCTAATGCGAGTTCGTCGCTCTCGACCTCCTGCTGCGCAGAGCGTTTCTCGGCGCTGAGGCGGGCGCGCCGCTTTGTCTGTTCACTACTGCTGACCAGACGGTTACGACTCAATATCTCCTGTAGCGTTGCCTGCAGCGACTTGCGCCCGTCGTGCTCCTCCTTGCTGATGCCGTAGAGGCTGCTTGAGTCGGGGCGTTGCGGGAGTAGCGGCGTGGTGAAGTTGCCGCTGGTGTCGATCTGAAAGTAGCCGAGCAGGCCGGGGATCTCTGCGCTAACCGGAAAGGCCGAGAGCGGTGAGCGTTGAATAAAGTTGACCTTATCCCCCTCGGCGACGTTGAGAAAGGTGTAGTCGGTAAAGCTGCGCGCCTCTTCACTGTTAATGCGCTGCTGCAGCTCACGGTCGATGCGCAGTGTCAGCTCCTCGGCCATCACCCGGTGCTGGTGAAAGGCCTCCCATTTAAGCTGACTGTAGGCCTGATAGATGAGTAACGCGGTGGGCAGGGCGAGGGCGAGAAAGAAGAGTGACAGCCCGAGGCGTAATCGCCCCGGTGTCATACCGCTTAGCAGGGTGTTACGCATCGGCGCTTAGCCCTGCTGTGCCAACAGTCGATAACCGGCACCACGCACGGTGATCAGGTACTGCGGTTCGGCGGGCTGCGGTTCAAGCTTGCGTCGCAGTTTGGCGATGTGAATGTCGACGGTGCGTGTCTCCAGGTCAAGATTTTTGGCGTAGCCCCACACCTTGTGCAGTAGCTCATCACGCGCTACCGGGCGCTCACGATTGGCGTGCAGGTATTGCAGGATCTCGATCTCACGGCGGGTGAAGTTGAGCGCTTCGCCGTTGCGTTGGCCGCTGAGGTTGCGGGTGTCGATGGTGAAATCGTGGTCCAGTGTGATCTGGTGGCTCGCCTCTTCACCGATGTGGGCGCGTCGCAGCACCGCCTTCACCCGCAGTACCAGTTGTGTTACCGAGAAGGGTTTTGCGACGTAGTCGTCGGCACCGAGTGAGAGGCCGTGGATGATCTCCTCATCGCTCCCCTTTGCGGTGAGCATGATGATCGGCTGGTCACGATCCTGCTCGCGAATTTTATTGCAGAGGGTGTAGCCGTCGATGCCGGGCAGCATCACATCGAGCAGGATCATATCGAAGCGACCGCTCAGCGCCAGGCCGAGTGCGCTATTGCCGTCGGCGGCGCTCTCCACCTCGTAGCCGTGAAAGGTAAAGAGGTCGATCAGGCCGTCGCGGATCGCCGCCTCATCCTCCACTATCAGTATGCGACTCTTCTTCTCCATAGTGCCCTTAGCTTAGCAGTTAGCCATGGCGGCGGCATGTAAAGTTTTTGTAAACGTGCGCCATCAGCTTTTACCAAAGGGTGCCTGTTTAGTGCAAGGCGATGTGCCTAGACTTTTCCCCATCGACAACAGATTGCAAGCAGTGATGTGGAGGTGAAAGATGGCACTAATTACTCGACTGTCCCGGCTCTTTAAGGCCGATATGCACGCGGTGCTGGATCGCATCGAAGAGCCGCAGCAGATGTTGCAGCAGGCGATTCGTGAGATGGAACAGGCGCTCTATCAGGAACAACAGCAACTGAAGCTGCAGCAGCACGAACAGGTTGAACTGCAACGCCAGATGGATGGGCTGCTGCAGAAAGTGGAGTGCAGTCAGAAGGAGCTGGATCTCTGTCTTAACTCGGGCAAGGAGGAGCTGGCGCGCGGAATTATCAGACGCCGTCTCGAGAGAGAGCGTCTTGCCGGTGTGATTACTCAACGTCAACAACTGCTGGGTGAGAAGATCACACAGCTTAGTAACCGCATTGAGCAGCAGCGCAATGAACTGGAGGGGATGCGACAGAAGGCGGAGCTGGTGGCCGCTGCGGCACCGGTGAGTGACCACGGCAGAGGGGTGGGTGAGTGTGCCATCCGTGTCAGCGAGGATGAGGTGGAGATCGCCCTGCTGCGTGAAAAGGAGCGGAGGGCGGCATCATGAACAGGGCGACCTTCTTTCAGGGGGTGGGCGTGGCCCTTATCGCTGCGATTGTGGGTGAGGTAGTGTTCAGCGCCCTCACACTACTGCTCGGCAGTTATAGCGCGCTGCAACTGGTGATCGCCACGCTCTCTCTGTGCTACATCCTCTATCTGTTACGTAGCAGCGAGGTGCGGCTGGGCAGGGTGGTAACGATCTCAATGTGGTTGCTGGTTACGCTGCTCACCCTGTGGTTATCACCGCACCTGCTGCTCACCGTTACCATCCATTCGCTGATGATCTGGCTGGTGCGTGCCCTCTACCTGCACAACTCGTTGCTTACCGCGCTGGCAGACCTGGGACTCGCTGTCCTTGCTGTGTCGGCGGCGCTGTGGGCAACCCTGCAGACGGGGAGCCTGGCGATGGCGCTGTGGTGCTACTTCCTGATCCAGGCGCTCTTTGTCTTTATCCCATCAACACTCACACCCCCACGTACCGCGCCGACGGTTGAAAACGACCACTTCGAGCAGGCACGCCGCGCCGCCCAGGCGGCACTGCGTAAGCTCTCGGCGAGTAACTGAACAGAGACTGCAAAAGGAGAAAGACGATGAAGACAAAACTGATCGCACTATCGCTGTTTGCCACTACCGCCGTTGCAGTGGCTCTATTTCCCACCCTTAACGGGGCGCTGGCGATACCGCAGGTAGCAGTAACACCCGTGGTAACGCCGATTAATCAGCTCGCGAGCGAAAGAGCGATGGTGGAGGCGGTCTTTGTGCTGGATACCACCGGTAGTATGAGCGGCCTGATCGAGGCGGCAAAGGAGAAGATCTGGTCGATCGCCAACACCATGGCACAGGCAGACCCGGCACCGGAGATCCGCATCGGCCTGGTGGCCTATCGCGACCGTGGTGATGCCTACGTGACGAAGGTTGTCGACCTCTCATCCGACCTCGATTCGGTCTACGCCACCTTGATGGACTTTCGTGCCGACGGTGGCGGGGATGGCCCGGAGAGTGTCAATCAGGCGCTGGATGATGCCCTTAACAGGGTGAGCTGGAGTCAGGAGACGCAGGGCTACCGGGTGATCTTCCTCGTTGGTGACGCCCCTGCCCATATGGACTATCAGGATGATGTGAAGTACCCGGTCACCATCGCCCGGGCGAAGCAGCGCGGTATTGTCATCAACGCCATTCAGTCGGGTAACAGTGGTGATACGTCAAAGATGTGGCAGCAGATCGCCTCGCTGGGCAGTGGTGACTTCTTTCAGGTAGAGCAGGATGGTAACGCGGTGGCAGTGGCCACACCGTTTGATGAAGAGATGGCGGAACTCTCTGCCAAACTGGATGAGACCCGCCTCTACTACGGCAGTGAGGAGAAGAAGGCGGAGAAGCGCAAAAAGGTGGCAGCAGGTGAGAAGCTGCGTGATGCCTCGACCGCATCACAGGCACGCCGGGCCGCCTTCAACAGCTCGAAGAGCGGCATGGTGAATCTCTTTGGTGACAGTGAACTGGTCGATGATGTGGCCAGTGGTCGAATCGCTATCGATGAGATCGAAGAGGAGAAGCTACCCGAGCCGCTGCAGGCGATGGCCCCTGCCGAACGTGCAGAGGTAATTACGCAGAAGGCGGAGGAACGTAAGTCGCTACAGGCGAAGATCAAGACGCTGGCGGAGGAGCGCAGCCGTTACATCAGGGATAAGGTGGCGGCTGAGGGCGGGGCGGAGGATTCGCTGGATGAGAAGATCTACAGCGCGGTGCGCGAACAGGCACTTGGCAAGGGGCTGCGCTACGAGGCGGAGAGCGCCGATTACTAAATTGTACCGGGAAAAGTGAGCGGGCCACCCTCAATGGGGTGGCCCGCTAATTATCCGGCGAGCCTACTGCTCAGGCAGTGCATGCTGGATCGCCGGCAGCATGCGTCGCACACTGTCGTAGCCCTCGGCAATCGCTTCTTCGGCGCGGTCAAACTCCAGCAGCCCCAGTTGTCCCAGCCGTGGGGAGAGCAGCACATCGGGCGGGTCACCGGCCATACGGCTTTTGGTGATGCGATCCTGCATGATGTTAATGGCGCTCGCCATTACCTCGAACAGGCCGGGGCTCTCTGCAGGCTCCTTACTGGTACCGAACCACTGTGAGAGTCGACTCTCTTTTATATTGTCGCTCACCTTCTCCATCATGCGGGCGAAGAGGTCGCGCTCCTCATGGATGGCCTGCTCTTTTCGTTCGCGCAGGTGTTTACCGACAATATCGCTGTTGAGGTTGACGGCGATGATGATGTCGGCCCCCATGGCACGGCAGAGCGAGACAGGTACCGGATTGGTGAGACCACCATCGACCAGCCAGCGACCGTCATTGGCGACCGGTGAGAAGAGGCCGGGGAGGGCGATAGAGGCGCGCACCGCATCGGGGAGAGAGCCCTGCTGCAGCCACACCTCGCGCCCATTGTTGAGGTCGGTGGCGACGGCGGCATAGGGGATCGGCAGTTGTTCGATATTGAGCTGGGCGATCTTGTCGCGAAAGGAGCTCATCAGATTGTCCCCCTCGATAAGTCCACCGCTCATCCTGACATCGAGCAGTCGTACCACATCAATGAAGTTGAGCTTCCTGACCCACGACTCAAGGATATCGAGGTGGCCCCCCACATAGGCGGCCCCCACCAGGGAGCCGATGGAGCAGCCGGTGACGATATCGGGCCTGATGCCGTGCTCCTCCAGTGCTCGTATCACACCGATATGGGCCCAGCCGCGGGCCGAGCCGCTGCCAAGGACGAGTCCTATTTTACTGTTTGCCATCTCCCCTCCTGTTTGGAGGATTATAGGGGGATTGTCAGGCAAAGACATACCCAATGGGCACTGCTTTGGGTAACATCACGGCATGAGACGACTTTCACTTTTCCTCTCTCTGCTCATTTTACTGGGTGCGATATCCACCCAGGCGGCGATGCTGGAGCAGTCGGTGGATGGGCCGGCGCTAAACGATGCGCCGGTTCGTGACCCGATCCGCTATCCGGCCTGGTTCAAGCTCAGTTTTCTCCATCTGCAGGAGGACCTGGAGGAGGCCGTGCGCTTCAGAAAACGCGGTCTGATCGTCTACTTTGGTCAGCGTGATTGTGCCTACTGTTATGCCCTGATCGAGAAAAATTTTGCGCTGGCCGATATTGCGCAATATACGCGGCGCTATTTTGACGTGGTGGCGATCGATATCCATAGCGAAGAGAAGATGAGCGATATGGGGGGTGAGGAGTTGAGCGAGCGTGAATTTGCCACCCTGCAGGGGGTCGATTTCACACCAACCCTGCTCTTCTACGCACCGGATGGTAGTGTGGCATTGACGTTGCGCGGATATTACCCGCCCTATAAATTTCGCGCCGCGCTGGAGTATGTGGCCGATGCCCACTACAAGACAGAGAGCTTTCGTGACTACCTGGAGCGGGCCGACCCGCCACTGGCCTTTGAAGAGGGAGGGATGAACGAGTCTGATCTCTTCTCTCCACCACCCTATGCGCTGGATCGGTCACGCTTTGCAGCCAAACAGCCACTGGCGGTCTTTTTTGAGCAGGGTGAGTGTCACGCCTGCGATATCCTTCACACCACACCACTGGCCAATGCAGAGATAGTGAAACTGTTGCGTGGCTTTGAGAGCGTGCAGCTCAATATTTGGGCTGATACCCCGGTGCTCACCCCCTCCGGGGTCGCCACCACCAGCCGGGAGTGGGCGCGACAGTTGGGGCTCTTCTACACCCCGAGCATCCTCTTCTTTGATGAGCACGGTAAGGAGATCATGCGGGTCGACTCCGTCGTCGGTTTTACCCGCCTGCAGAAGGTTCTCGACTATATCGCCTCGGGAGCCTACAAGCGCGGCATACCCTATCAGCGCTATCGCCGTGGTAGCGCGGAGTAGCCGCATGGCAGGAGAGAACATTTATAAATTGATTGAGGTGATGGCGGCCTTGCGTGACCCGCAAAACGGCTGTCCCTGGGATATCGAACAGGATTTCTCTACTATCGCACCCTACACCATCGAGGAGGCCTACGAGGTGGCCGATGCCATTGAGCGTGGTGAGCTTGCCGAGCTGCGTGATGAGCTGGGGGACCTGCTGTTTCAGGTGGTATTCCATGCCCGTATGGCCGAGGAGCAGGGGACCTTTGCCTTCGGTGATGTGGTGGAGGGGATTGTCGAGAAGATGATCCGTCGCCACCCCCACGTCTTTGCCGATGCCGAGGTGGCCGATGCCGAGGCGCAGACCCGTGCATGGGAGGCGCAGAAGGCAAATGAGCGCAAAGAGAAGGGGGCGCAACAGGGGTTGCTCGATGGGGTGACCCTTGGACTGCCAGCACTGAGCCGTGCCGAGAAGTTACAGAAGCGTGCCGCCCGTGCCGGTTTCGACTGGCCGGAGATCGCCCCGGTGTTCAACAAGATCCACGAGGAGATCGAAGAGGTGCGTGCCGAGCTGGCGGGTGATGACCATCAGGCGCTGCAGGCCGAGATCGGTGACCTGCTCTTTGCCTGCGTCAATCTGGCGCGTCACGCCGGGGTGGACCCCGAACAGGCGTTACGCTCGGCAAACAGCAAGTTTGTCAGCCGCTTTCACTACGTGGAACGTGAGCTAAAGGGGCAGGGTATTTCCGTTGATGAGGCCGACCTGGCGCAGATGGATGCGCTATGGAATGCGGCGAAGGGAGAGGGGATGTAGCAGGCACCACACCAGCCGGTGTGGTGCCTATGCGTCTTAACGTACCGAGTAGTAGAACCCGTCTTCACTACCAAAATAGAGGTGGTTACCGTCCAGTATGGCCGATGCGGTGATCGACCCCTGGGTATTTATTTTCCACATAAGTTTGCCGCTGCTGCTATTTACCGCATGGAGGTTCTTGTCGAAACCGCCGACATAGACCAGATCGCCACCGACAACGACGCCAGAGTTGACCCAGTCGCCGATACGATACTTCCACTTGGGGCGCTGGTTCGACATATTGATAGCGTAGAGGTAACCATCCTGCGAGCCGACGTAGATGGTGCCGCCGCTGATCGCTGCCTCGCTGTTAATCGCGGCCGCGGTACGGTAGCGCCACTGCTGCTGCCCGGTCTTGATCTCTATCGCGTAGAGGGCATCGTCCTGACTGCCGACATAGACTGTTCCATCGTTAAGGGTGGGGGAGGCGTGAATCTTTCCCTCGGTTGTAAAGCGCCAGCGCTCATTGCCGCTACCAGCTTCAACGGCAAAGAGGTGCATATTGTCACTACCGAAGAAGACCAGACCGCTACCCAACGCCGGTGAGGAGTAGATGGGGCTCCCGGCATCGAAACTCCAGCGCTCATTGCCGTTTACGGTGTCGACGGCGAGCAGTTTTCCGGCCACATTACCAACATAGAGGGTGGTCTCGGCCATGACCGGTGAGGTGGTCACCGAACCGCCGGTGGGCAGCTTCCACTTCATCTGTCCTGTTGCGATGTCGATGGCGTAGAGGTTACCGTCATGACTACCTACATAGGCGATGCCATTGGCAATCAGGGGTGCACCACCGATAGGACCATCAGTTTTATAACGCCACTTCTCGGCGCCGCTCTTTAGGTCGACTGCAAAGAGGAAGCCGGCGTTGTTACCAAAATAGGCAATCCCGCTGCTAATCACCGATGAGGTCTTGATGGGTGCCTGGCTGTTGAATTTCCAGACCAGTTGATTGAAGTTGCTTACGCTGCCACTGTAGATACCCGTGTGGCCGGGATTTGAGCGGTACATCTCCATTTTGGCGCTGCCACCGCAGCCACCCAGAACAAGTGCGCTTAGCAATACCAATGCACGCCTCTGCATCATCTCTCTCCTTTTTTGAGTCCACACGGCCTGTTACAACTCCAGGCCATAATCATTAATTATGCGCAGGACTATGCCATATAGATAAAGGTGAGACCATGCCTTTGTCACACAATTGGTATGTTATTGGGCTTCAGGTGGGGGCGGGCGAGAATATCGGGTGCTATCAAGGGTTCTCCTCCATCGAGAACGCGCAATAGCTGCCCCGCTAGAGGGCAAGAGAGGATTGGATGCACCAATGTGGTGCTTCGTGGCGCTGCAAATTGATCAGTTTAGCCCCTTAACCCCCTGATTTACTGTTTGGCACCAAGTTGGTGCGATTCTTGCTGAAAGCTGCGGCATCGTAACTCTAACGGGGAGCTTTCATGGAAAACTCAAGTGGTATCGATACGCTATTTGTCCTGCTGGGTGCCATTATGGTACTGGCGATGCATGCCGGTTTTGCCTTCCTTGAGGTGGGCACGGTGCGTAAAAAGAATCAGGTTAATGCCCTGGTGAAGATCATTACCGACTTTGCCATCTCCACCATCGCCTATTTCTTTATCGGTTATGCAGTTGCTTATGGCGTTGGCTTCTTTGATAGCGCCAGGGATCTCAGCATCAACAATGGTTACGAGCTGGTAAAGTTCTTCTTCCTCCTCACCTTTGCCGCGGCGATCCCGGCGATTATCTCAGGCGGTATCGCCGAGCGCGCCCGTTTCTATCCGCAACTTATCGCCACCTTTGTTCTAGTTGCACTGATCTACCCCTTCTTCGAGGGTGTCGTGTGGAACGGTAACTTCAGAGTGCAGGCGTGGCTTGAGGCCACCTTTGGCGCCACCTTCCACGACTTCGCGGGCTCTATTGTCGTGCATGCGATGGGCGGCTGGCTGGCACTCGGCGCGGTGATCCTGCTGGGCCACCGCAAGGGGCGTTATGGCAAGAATGGCGAGGTCTACGCCCATCCCCCCTCAAGCATCCCCTTTCTGGCGCTGGGCGCCTGGATCCTCACTGTTGGCTGGTTCGGCTTTAACGTGATGTCGGCACAGAGTGTCGGCGGTATCTCCGGCCTGGTCGCCGTCAACTCCCTGATGGCGATGGTGGGCGGTATCCTCGCTGCGCTGTTTGTAGGTAAGAATGACCCTGGTTTCGTCCACAACGGCCCGCTCGCCGGTCTGGTGGCGGTGTGCGCCGGCTCCGATCTGATGCACCCGATGGGTGCCCTGATCACGGGCCTGGTAGCGGGTGGGCTCTTCGTCTGGACCTTCACCCTGGTGCAGAACAGGTGGAAGATCGACGACGTACTCGGCGTCTGGCCACTGCACGGCCTGTGCGGTGCCTGGGGCGGCATCGCGGCAGGCATCTTCGGCCTGGAGGCGTTGGGTGGCATGGGGGGCGTTACCTTTATGTCGCAACTGATCGGCACACTCTTTGGTGTGGTGATCGCCACCGCTGGTGGTTTTGTCGTCTACGGTGCACTGAAACAGTTTATCGGCCTGCGTCTCTCCGAGGAGGAGGAGTATGAGGGTGCCGATCTGGCGATCCACAAGATTGCAGCAGAGCCTAACTACGACCGTTAAATCAGAGAGCGTTGTAGAGATGAAGAATGGCCACAAGGCCCGTTTTTTATGGCTCATATTCCAGTATCAAATATAAGTATATTGCATAATACTAATATTGATTGTATGATGCTGCACTCTCAGGCAGACCCAATTCAAGGAGATGAGCGATGAATACTCCATACAGCAGAGTCATTAAACCGGTGGTACGTGCGATCATGTTGGTGGCGATTCCCTTGCTGAGCTTTGCCTCGGTAACTCATGCTATTGATCTGGAGAGGCCGGTGTTTGAGTTTCAAAGCAAGCTGGCCAATCAGGGCAATGCCACAGCGCAGTACTTCCTGGCCCAGATGTATGAAGAGGGGCGTGGTACTGAGGCTAATCCAGAGTTGGCAAAGCAGTGGTACGAGAAGGCGAAGCTTAACGGCTATGAGCCAGGAAGTGGCGCCGGCGTGGTCAACTAATTACGCTGTTATCCACCAGGGGGCGGTGTATGATCGCCCCCATGAGTTCTCCCAATCCCCTGAGCATTTCGGCTCATCAAATCCTGCAACAGACCTTTGGCTACGACGCTTTTCGTCCGCAGCAGGGCGAGATCGTCGAGCAGCTGATCGGCGGTGGCGATGCCCTGGTGTTGATGCCCACCGGCGGCGGCAAGTCGCTCTGCTACCAAATCCCCTCGATGGTGCGGCGGGGGGTGGGGATCGTGGTCTCACCGCTGATTGCCCTGATGCAGGACCAGGTCGATGCCCTGCGGCAGAACGGGGTACGCGCCGCCTTTCTCAACTCCACCCTTAGCCTTGATGAGGTGCGCGAGGTGGAGTCCCAACTCCACCGTGGCGATCTGGACCTGCTCTACGTGGCGCCGGAGCGCCTGCTGCTGCCGCGTACGCTGGACCTGATTGAAAGTATCCCGGTCGCCCTGTTTGCCATCGACGAGGCGCACTGCGTCTCCCAGTGGGGGCACGACTTTCGTCCCGAGTATGTGCAGCTATCGATCCTGCACCAGCGCTTCCCCCATATCCCGCGCATCGCGCTGACCGCCACCGCCGACGGTGCAACGCGGCGCGAGATCATCGAGCGGCTGGCGCTTGAAAATGCCCGGCAGTTCATCAGCGGCTTCGACCGCCCCAATATCCGCTATCGCATCGCCGAGAGCCGCGGCAATGCCCGTGACGAGCTGTTGCGTTTTATCCGCAACGAGCACCAGGGGGAGGCGGGGATCGTCTACTGCCTCTCCAGAAAAAAGGTGGAAGAGGTAGCAAAGTGGCTCGCCACAAAGGGCGTGAATGCCCTGCCTTATCACGCAGGTATCCGGGCCGACGTGCGGGCACGGAATCAGCAGCGCTTCCTGCGCGAGGAGGGGGTGGTGATCGTCGCCACCATCGCCTTCGGTATGGGCATCGATAAGCCCGACGTGCGTTTTGTCGCCCACCTCAATCTGCCGAAGAGCCTGGAGGCCTACTATCAGGAGACCGGTCGCGCCGGGCGCGATGGCCAGCCCGCAGACGCCTGGATGCTCTACGGCCTGCAGGATGTGATCACCTTAAAGCAGATGCAGGCCAGCTCCGATGCACCGGAACAGATCAAGCGTATTGAGCACCACAAGCTCGATGCGATGCTCGGCCTGTGTGAATTAACCAGCTGTCGTCGTCAGGCACTGCTGCGCTATTTTGACGACGAGCTGGCCGAGCCATGCGGTAACTGCGACACCTGCCTGGAGCCGCCCGTCACCTGGGATGCCACCATCGCGGCACGCAAGGCACTCTCCTGCGTCCATCGCACCGGCCAGCGCTTCGGCGTCACCTATCTGGTTGATGTGCTGTTGGGTAAGGGTAATACGCGAATACGCCATTTTGGCCATGACAAGGTGAGCACCTTTGGCATCGGACCTGAGCTTAACCAGAGCGAGTGGCGCAACCTCTACCGTCAGCTCATCGCCCACGGCCTGCTGGCGGTCGATATGGAGGGGCACGGAGGCCTGCACCTGACCGAGGCGAGTCGCCCGGTGTTGCGTGGTGAGCAGCCGCTACACTTGCGCAAACTCTCACGCAAGAAATCGATGAAGAGCCGTGAACGTAAGGCCAACCGCTTCGCCGATCAGGGGCAGGATAAATTGTGGCAGGCGTTGCGTAGCCGACGCCAGCAACTGGCCGACGAGCAGGGCATTCCTGCCTACATGATCTTCCACGACGCCACCCTGGGCGAGATGGTGGAAAACCGTCCCGAGACCCTGGTGCAGCTCGCCAAAATCTCCGGCGTCGGCGCCAAGAAACTCGACGCCTACGGTGAGGCCTTTCTCGACGTGCTCAACGAATACCGCAACCTCGAAGATGACAGCCAGAGCGACAGCGAAGAGGAGACACTACAACTGTTTCGCCTCGGCATGGATGTGCCGGCCATCGCCGCACAACGTGGCTTAAAAGAGACCACCGTCTACAACCACCTGAGCAAGGGCATAGAGCGCGGCGAGGTGCCGCTACGCGAAGTGGTAAAACTGGAAGACCACCAACTCGAAGCGATCCGCTTCGCCCTCGAACACCATGACGGCGGCAAACGACTCAAGCCGGTGTTCGAGGCGCTGGAGGGGGAGTTTTCTTATGAGGTTTTGCGGTGTGTTAGGGCGGATGTGGTTGGGGGATAATAAGCGGAGTACCCTGTGCACTCTGTCAATTAACCAAGTAGTGTTTCAACATAAATTTAATGGATGACGATTGGTTGTTTGCTATGGGAAAATTTGAGTGGTATTCGATATATGTAGGTGCTGCGTATTTGTTATCTACAGGTGTGGCTTTTCAGGCTGTAGTAGTGTGGTATGCGAGGTATGTGAACAGCATAGGAAAGGTTGGTTCATTGGTGTCTGATATGGTCATGTTAATCAATCTTTCCGTTTTTTTCTTGGTGGGAACATTTTCTATCGGGGCTGTATTCGCGTATGGAAAAATCAAGGGTGTGCATGACATTTATGTGGATGTGTTTGCAATATCTCTAATTGCTTTTCTAGTATGTGTAGTAGTTATCCTGAAACTATTATCAAAAAAATTAAAAGAATGCGGCTTGGGAAATCATAACGCTAATTAGAATTATTCCTCGCACCCACGCAGAGCGTGGGAACGAGAAGCTCCTTAGCCTACATCGCCACCACAACCCGAACCGCATCCAGCCTCGCTTTGGCAGAATCAAGCGCCAGGTCTAGCGCGCGCCACTGTTCACGGAAGAATTCCACCTCTTCCTCTCTCACGTTGGGATTAACGTGACGTAGCGCTTCCAGACGATCAATTTCACGGCTGAGCAGTTCGCCGCTCTGTTTGTGAGCGCTGGCGATAATCGCGGGGGCCTGTTGCTCGGCGAGGTTCTCGGCGCTGGCGATGATCTCGCGCAGCTCTTTTTCGTAGGCGCAGATCACTTTGTGGGCGGTGGCCTTTTCCAGCGGCTGGCGCTGGGCGTTGATCTCTTCGTGCGCGAGCTTGTCGGCGAGGTTGTTGCCGCTCTGGCCTACCAGCACACGAATGGTGGTGGGGGGCAGGTAGCGCTCGGCGTGTAGCGCGGTGGCGGCGGTGCTCTCTACTACGAACAGCGCCTCCAGCAGCAGGGTGCCGGGTTTGATGCGCGTGCTTTTGATGGCTGTGATGGCGCTGTTGCCCAACTCTCCACTGAGGATGGTTTCCATAGCTGCGGTGGTGAGTGGATGATCCCAGGTCAGGTAGTGCAGGTCTTCGTTGGCCAGGGCGTGGTCACGTTCGCAGGTGAAGCTTATGCCATCCTCGCTAAGTCCGGGCAGGCCGCTCACCTGCATCTGCTCGCCGGGGCGGATCACGGTGCTGCGCTCACTGTGGGCCTCGCTGTCGATACCGAAGCAGTCGAACACCTTGTTCAGGTAGTCGGGCAGGGTGGTGAAGGCGTCATCCAGTTTTGCCTCTTGTTGAAGCTGTTGGGCGATGCCGGGGCGGCAGGAGTTGACCTCCAGCAGGCGGTCGCGGCCACGGTGCAGTTCATCGTCCAGCTCGCGGTGCAGCTGGTAGCTGGCCTCGATCAGGGCGCTCAGCAGCGCCTCGTCGTGGTCCGGGTGATGTAGCGCCGCCACCAGATCGGCGGCCACGCGCACGAAGACACTGTGCCCGGCGGGACAGGTCTTCTCAAAGGCACCCAGCGCCTCGTGGTACCAGCGGAACATCAGCGCCTGGCCGCTGTGCTCCAGGTAGGGGACGTGGATATTAATGGTCTCGCTCTGACCGATGCGATCCAGGCGGCCGATGCGCTGCTCCAGCAGGTCGGGGTTGAGCGGCAGGTCGAACAGGATGAGGTGGTGGGCGAACTGGAAGTTGCGCCCCTCGCTGCCGATCTCCGAGCAGATCAACACCGGGCTGCCGAACTCCGGGTCGGCGAAGTAGGCGGCGGCGCGGTCGCGCTCCAGCAGGCTCATGTCCTCGTGGAATACTGCCGCGTGCAGGCCGGTGGTGACGCGCAGGTGTTCGGCCAGATCCATCGCGGTGTCGGCGCTGGCGGCGATCACCAGCACCTTCTTGCCACGCAACGCCTTGAGCGTGTCGGCCAGCCACTGGGCGCGCGGGTCGATGCGGGTCCAGGGGGTGTGGGCGGCGGCATCATCGGCCTGCCCACTATCCGCTTGAAAGAGCAATTCGGGACAGAGCAGCAGCTGCGGCTCGTTGAGGCCGCTGGCACGGAATACCTTTAGTGTCTCGGCATATTCGGCGGGCAGGGGCAGCGGATAGGGGTGCAGCTCCCGTCCGGGAAAGCCCTGCACCGCAGCGCGGGTGTTGCGGTAGAGGATGCGTCCGGTGCCGTGGCGGTCCAGCAGGTGGCTTACCAGTTCGTCGCGGGCGGTGGCGCGCTCGGCTTCACTCCCGGCCCCCTGTAGCGCGTCAAACAGCTCGCGGTTGTCCTCCTCGCCCAGCGACTCCATCAGCACCTGCCACGCCGCGTCGTCCAGCGGGCGGTTCTCCAGCAGCTCCTCCACCGCGTTGGCCACAGGCTCGTAGCCCTTTTCCTCGGCGACGAAGGTCTCGAAGTCGTGGAATCTGTCCGCATCGAGCAGGCGCAGGCGGGCGAAGTGGCTTGCCTTGCCCAGCTGCTCCGGGGTGGCGGTGAGCAGCAGTACGCCGGGGATCTTTCGGGCCAGCGCCTCTACCAGCTGATATTCGATGCTGGGGGCCTCGGGCGACCACTCCAGGTGGTGCGCCTCGTCTACCACCAGCAGGTCCCACTCGCTTTGCAGGATCTGTTGCATGCGCGGCGGGTGATTATGGAGAAAATCCAGAGAACAGAGCACCAGCTGTGCCGAGTCGAAGGGGTTGGCCTGCTCACCGCTCTGCTCCACCGCCTGGCAGCGCGCCTCGTCAAAGATGGAGAAGTGCAGGTTGAAGCGGCGCACCATCTCCACCAGCCACTGGTGGGTAAGGCTCTCGGGCACCACGATAAGCACCCGCCGCGCCTGCCCGGTGAGCAGCTGCTGGTGCAGAATCAGGCCCGCCTCGATGGTCTTGCCCAGTCCTACCTCGTCGGCCAGCAGCACCCGTGGGGCGAAGCGCCCAGCCACCTCGTGAGCGATGTAGAGCTGGTGGGGCAGCAGGCTGGTGCGCACCCCGGTGAGGCCGCGCAGCGGCGAGTGGCCGAGGCGGTTGGCGTGTTGCAGGGTCTCGTAACGCAGGGCGAACCACTTGTCCGCGTCGAGCTGGCCGGTGAAGAGGCGCTCAGTGGGGCGACTCAGCTGCATCAGGTCGTTCAGCTCCCCCTCCGGCAGGGCGGTGAGCAGGCCATCGTCACTGCGACGGCCACCATAAATCAGCAGCCCGCCACGCTCCTCCACCGACTCGACGATGATCGACCACCCCTCCTGCGACTGCGCCTCATCCCCCGCCTTGAACTGCACCCGGGTCAGCGGCGCGCTCTGCCGGGCGTAAACCCGCTGCTCGCCGGTGGCAGGGAAGAGTACCGTCACGGTGCGGTGATCGGTATCGAGGATGGTGCCAAGGCCCATCTGCAGTTCTGCGTCGCTGATCCAGCGCTGGCCGGGGAGAAATTCTTGCACGTATCTGCCTCTGTGGGGTGAAGGGGGCGCAATGTTAGAACAAATGTAGCCTATTGGCACGGGTTTGGAGGGAAATGTCTTGTATGTCATGATGAACGGAGGGAGAAAATCACAATTCAGGGGGCATGATGCGCATACTACTCAAGGTCGTTCTATTCATTCTGTTGCTACCGATCATTTATCTAGTGGTGATCAATCTATTGCCTGATGAAGAGCTCTCCGCCGGTGCGAAAGAGTGGCTCAAGCCCGAGCCGATAACCGTTCCCAAAGATCAGAACAGCTACTACCTGTTGTGGGGGCTGGATGCGCCTGTGGGGGTGGATATGCGGGAGTATGGGGAGGCGCGTGTAGCCAGGATCGGCGAGGTTGAAGCATCTGGTGCCGGTGCAGCATCCGATTATATGCCTGCAGGTTATAAAGAGAGTGATTTGATTAAGACTAAAGGTGTGATGGAGTTATGTTCGCCGATTAATGAGTTGTGTCTTGAACGATATCAGCGTGACGGAATGAAGGTGTTACAGGAGGGTGTTAATCCCCTGTTGCTGGACCGTTATCGGCAACTGATCGCGCAGCCCCATTACCAGCGGGTCTCACCTCATGGGCTCTATACACCGATAGTGCCGCTAGGGGTGCTTAGGGCCAGCCATCGCTTACACCTTATGGCCCTTGTCTCTCGCTATCAACAGGGGAATAGGGCAGAGACGCTAGAGCAGCTGGCACAGCTGATGCGCTTTAATCGGATGCTGATAACTAAGTCGGATATATTGATTGACCGGATGATTGCCCTGACACTTCTCGGCGATACGCTCCATACCTACAGCCAACTTCTTGAGTCTGAGTTACCGTCAGACAAGCTTCGCAAGGAAATAGACGAGATAAGTGAACTCAACCCGGATGAAACGAGTTTTGAGAGTGTGTTGCGGGGGGAACTTCGTTTTATGGCGAATAGTCTGGATACAGCGTTAAAAGGGGATGATAGTGATTTTGCTGAAATGGTGGCGCGTGGTTCGTTGCCGATTAATCATAATCGTATAATTAATCGGGCGTATCAGAATCATCGCCGAGTGAGTGCAATGGTGTCGTCACCTCCCTCCGAAATTTTACAGAAAAGTGCAGAGATACGGGCGGAGGTAATGGTGGATCATTGGGGGTACCTGCGCGATCCCTTGACGTCATTTCTTATAGATATTGGGTCAGCCGATTTATCACAATATATTCTGAAACATAAAGATCTAAATGCGCTGATTCGTCTTCTAAAATTAAAAGCCCAAATAAAAAAAGAGGGTGTAAGCAAAGAAAATATCGACGCATTTATTGCAAGTAGTCCCTATGCATCTGCCTATCCCGATGAGATGGCTCCTGTTCGCTGGGAACCGGGAGAGCAGGCTCTTATTTTCGGCTCTGCTATGGGTGAAAAGGCAAACAAGCGTAATCGCATCTTCTTCCAACCAGACTGATCAGGTATACTGCGCGCCTTTCCGAATACCATCCACCGAGTATCCCTATGCCATTCACCACCCTCGGCCTCTCCGAGCCGCTGCTGCGCGCAATCAAGGATAAAGGCTACGACAAGCCTTCACCGATTCAGGAGCAGGGCATTCCCGCCGTGTTGCAGGGCCACGATATGATGGCGGCGGCGCAGACCGGTACCGGTAAGACCGCAGGCTTTACCCTGCCGCTATTGCAGCTGCTCTCGGCCGGGCAGAGGGCGAAGGCGAATCAGGCCCGCGCCCTGGTGCTCACACCCACCCGCGAGCTGGCCGCTCAGGTGGCCGAGAGTGTGGAGACCTATGGCAAGTATCTGCCTCTTAGCTCCACGGTGGTCTTTGGCGGGGTGAAGATCAATCCGCAGATGATGCGCCTGAGAAAAGGGGTGGATGTGTTGATCGCCACGCCGGGTCGTCTGCTGGATCTCTACAACCAGAACGCGGTGAGGTTCGACCAGCTGGAGATCCTGGTGCTGGACGAGGCGGATCGCATGCTCGATATGGGGTTTATCCGCGACATCAAGAAGATTCTCGCCCTGCTGCCGAAAAAGCGGCAGAACCTGCTCTTCTCCGCCACCTTCTCCAGTGAGATTCGATCCCTGGCGCAGGGGTTGCTCAATGACCCGGTGGAGATCTCGGTGAGCCCGCGCAATGCGGCGGCGAAGACGGTGAAACAGTCGGTGTTCGAGGTGGACAAGGGGCGCAAGCCCGCGCTGTTGAGCCACCTGGTGCGCGACAACGGTTGGGATCAGGTGCTGGTCTTCACACGCACCAAACACGGTGCCAACCGTCTGGCAGAAAAGCTGTTAAAAGATGGCGTTTCGGCCGCGGCGATCCATGGCAACAAGAGTCAGGGGGCGCGTACCAGGGCGCTGGCCGACTTTAAGTCAGGCAAGGTGCGGGTGCTGGTGGCCACGGACATCGCGGCACGCGGTATTGATATCGCTGAGCTGCCCCATGTGATCAACTTCGAGCTGCCCAATGTGCCGGAGGATTACGTCCACCGTATCGGTCGTACCGGGCGGGCCGGTAGCGAGGGGGAGGCGATCTCACTGGTCAGCGCCGATGAGGTGAAGTTGTTGGCCGCCATTGAGAACCTGATTCGCCTGACCTTGGTGCGAGAACAGGAGCCCGGTTTTGTGCCGACACAGAATCTGCCGCTAACCCAGCTCAAACCAGAAGGTAATAAGCCGAAAAAGCCGAAGAAACCCAAAGCTGGGCCGCCTACTAGCGCAAAAGAGGGTGGTGGCGAGAGACGCGCAAAGCCGAAGAAGGCAGGTTCCTTCAAGGGTCAGGCTCGAGGAAGTGTGGCAGGGAGAAGTCGTCACACGAGCAGCAATAAGCATGGTGTTAGTAAGGACAAGTGAAGGGAATTTTGCGTTGCCCCCTGTGGTGCTTCTGGCTATGCTGACGGGGCAATACAGGATTATCACAAAGAGACAGTTGAGGAGTCTGAGATGAAGAAACGATTTTTAATGAGCGCGCTGCTCCTGATCTGGTTGAACGGTCAGGCGGTAGCCTCTGAAGGTGAGGCGCGTGCCTACTGCGAGAATGCGGTAAAGGTAATGCAACTAGAGGGAGATAAGGCTGCGGCTTATATTGCGGAATGCGTCAAGGCGAGGCTGGCCGAGGAGGCAGACGAGTAATCCTCAACGTCCATCTTAAGTGATGTGATAAAAAAAGGCAGCCATCGGCTGCCTTTTTTCTGAAACGATTTAGAACTAAAAATCGAAACCAATTTTTATATCGGTGATTATATTGTTCATACCGTCACCGCTGCCCCACATATCCTGGTTACTCGTATGCTGATAGCGAGTACCTGCGCTAAGTGAGATATTATCAATGCGATATTCTATTGCAGCACTCACCTGTAGGGTGAAGCTGGATTCATCACCCAATAAGGACGATTCAGGTTTGATCCACATGTAACCAAAGCCAGGACCTGCGCCGTAACGCAGATTACCGTCCACAGCATACCAGCGGGGATTGATCTCGAAGGTGGTCAGGTCATACCCATCACCATCTACCTTGTTGAGATTAAACTGCTGACGCAGGGCCCCTACAGGCGGCCCAAACCAGGGGCAGTTGAGTGAGAGCTGCAAACCAAGACTGGTTTCATTTTGCATGCCATTTGGACTGGGATCGAACTGGCCGGCAGTAACCGAGAGATTAAACTCTGGGTCCCAGTTGGGATCCTTGTAGGGCCACATTTTAATGTATTCCCCGGCAAGGGCACTGCCACAGAACAGCGTGCCGGTTAGACTGACGAGTAGTACTTTTTTATTAATCATTTTCCCCCCCATATATAGGTGTTGTTAATCTGTTATGGTCGAACTTAAAAAATCAGCGTGTACGGTAACCTGCGCAATGTTCGGGCGGATAGAGGGCGGGGCGGCCCGCTCCCCGCTAGAACAATCTATTCCGCACGCTCAACTTTCTCAACTACAGAGTAGCTAAGGGTGGTGACGGGGCGATAGCCCTCTGCGGTCTCCTGCTCAACGGCGATCTCCCACGGGCCAGTCTTCGAGGTGGGGAGGCTCTTCCAGGTACGGTAGCGAATGGCATTACTGAGTGACATTTCGTCACTCTTCAGCGCCTTGCCCTTATGTTTGAACTGTATCAGCACGTTTGCACTGTCGCTGCCAGGGACAAAGAAATTCATCCATACGAGGGGACGGCTTCCCTCTTCAATGGTGGTGGCATTGATCTCCTCAGCGCACTCGTTTTTGTTGTCACCCGCCTTCTCCACCTCGGTGCAGAACTTTGATTCAACCAGCATGACATCACTGCCATCCTGATAGTACTGCATTACTTTGCGAACCTCTGCCGGGCTGGGCGGGTCAGCGGCGAATGCGGGGGCAGTAAATGGGGCGAGAAGCAGTAGGCTGTAGTATCGGTTCATGTTCTATCCTTCCTTAAATAGTGCGAAGTCGTTATTAGATTAGAAATCCCTGATGGGTAACAGGGGAATGGGGAGTATAGTGGTTGTGAAGTGCTATTTCTACTTGACTGTTTGCGGCCTGACCAGGCGGTGATTCTCTTTACAGACTCGATTTATTTGAGTCTGGTGATGGCAAATTGGCGAATCGCCTCAGGGTAGATGAGATGCTCCTGCTCCAGTACACGGGCGGCGAGAAGTTCGGGGGTGTCATCAGGAAGGATGGGGACTCGTGCCTGATGCAGTACGGGACCAGAGTCGAGTTCAGTGGTGACCAGATGGACGCTGCAGCCGGCCTCGCTGTCCCCTGCATCAATGGCGCGGGCATGGGTGTTGGTGCCCTTGTATTTGGGGAGTAGCGAGGGGTGTATGTTGAGCATGCGCCCCTCGTAGTGGTGGACAAAGTCATCACTGAGGATTCGCATAAAACCTGCCAGTACTACCAGTCCGGGCCCAAACCGGTCGATGACGCGGGCCAGTTCGGTGTCGAAGGCCTGGCGGCTGTCAAATTGGGTGTGGTCGACAACCACGGTCTCAATATTGGCTTCCCTTGCACGCTCCAGTCCGTAGGCGTCCGCCCTGTTGCTGATCACCGCTCTTATCGCGACCGGCATGTCGTTACTTGCAGCATCAATGATCGCCTGCAGGTTGGAGCCGCCCCCCGAGATCAGCACAACAATGGGTAACTTCCCTGCTGTCATTACTTGATAACGACCTGCGCGCCCTCGCTGAACGTCTCAATGGTACCGATCACTACCGCCTCTTCACCATTGGACCGAAGGATCTCAATGGCCCTTTCGGCCTCATCGGCACTGACGGCGACCACCATGCCGACGCCGCAGTTGAAGGTGCGATACATCTCGCTATCGGCGATATTGCCCTGCTGCTGCAGCCAGTCGAAGACCGGCGGCCGCTGCCAGGATTTGCTGTCGATAACGGCGCGGCAGTCGTCGGGCAGGACGCGCGGCAGGTTCTCGGGCAGACCTCCGCCGGTGATATGGCACAGAGAGTGGATCTCCAGCTTGCTGATCAGGTCGAGCAGTGGTTTGACGTAGATGCGGGTTGGTTCCAGCAGGGTCTCGCCCAGACTCTTGCCGTGGAAATCATCAGAGAGTGAGGCTCCACTTACTTCCAGCACCTTACGAATCAATGAGTACCCGTTGGAGTGGGGGCCAGAGGAGGCGATGCCGAGCAGGGCGTCACCTGCCTTCACCTTACTACCGTCGATGATGCCGCTCTTCTCGACGATACCGACACAGAAGCCGGCCATATCGTAGTCATCGCCCTCATACATACCGGGCATCTCGGCGGTCTCACCACCGGTGAGGGCGCAGCCGGAGATCTCACAACCATCGGCGATCCCCTTGATGACATCGGCGGCGGCATCGACGTTAAGATGGCCGGTGGCGTAGTAGTCGAGGAAGAAGAGTGGTTCGGCGCCACCAACGATGAGGTCGTTGACACACATTGCCACCAGGTCAATACCGATGGTGTCGTGCTTGCCCATCTCAATGGCCAGCTTCAGCTTGGTGCCGACACCGTCTGTACCGGAGACCAGTACCGGTTCGCGGTAGCGATCCAGCGGGATCTCGAACAGCGCGCCGAAACCGCCCAGACCGCCCAGTACCTCGGGGCGCAGGGTGCGTTTGGCATGGGGTTTGATGCGCTCGACCAGGCTGTTGCCTGCATCGATATCTACACCGGCGTCACGATAGCTGAGGCCGGATGGTTGCTGTTTGTCGTTACTCACGGTGTTGCTCTCCAAAGAGGCGATGGCACTGAGGCCGGGAAGAAACCGCGTATTCTATCAGCACGATGTGACCACGTCTTCCTGCGGCTATCTTGACTTGTGGCATGGGCTGACATAGCTTGCCACTCCATGAGATACCTTAATTACATGGCGCTTGGGGCGCTGCTAGTCATCTGGGGGGGCGTGCTGCAGGCGGCACCGCCTATGGGCATGTATGAGGCCGAGATTGAGTTGGCCGATCAGGGGCGTGAGAGTCGCAATGAGGCGATGCAGGAGGCGCTGGGCAAGGTATTGCTGAAGGTCTCCGGACGTACCGAGGTGCTGGAGGATGAGGCGCTACGAGCTGAAATGGCCAATGCGAGGCGTTATGTCCAGCAGTACCGCTATCGCAGTGAATCATCACCAACCGGTGAGCGAAGTGAGTCGTCGACTGGGACGAAGCTTTTTTTGCATGTGAGTTTTGACCGCGGCAGCGTCGATGGTCTGCTGCAGCGTCTCGGTTTTACGGTGTGGAGTGCTGCGCGGCCGGTCACGCTGGCGTGGTTGGCGGTGGACGATGAGAAGCAGCGTCAACTGGTTGGGGCCAATGACCGTGGTCTGGTACGTGAGGTCGTTGAGGTCATGGCAGAGAGTCGAGCGATACCGGTGAAGCTGCCACTGCTCGATTTGACAGACCAGTCCCGTGTCAGGGCGGTCGATGTGTGGGGGGGCTTTACCGATAATATCGAGTCTGCATCGGCCCGATATGAGAGTGAGGCGATCCTGATCGGAAAGCTCTACCCGGTAGGTTCGATGTGGGAGGCGCACTGGACTCTGCTCTATCAGGGGGGGCGCCACGAGTGGGACTATAGCCACAGAAAAGTTAGTGAGGTGATTGCCAACGGGGTTAGCGGAACGGCTGATTATCTGGCCAGCTATTTTATCTCGACCAGCCACCAGAGGGCTGAGCAACTCCTCTTTCACGTCAGTGATGTGACGGGCATGGCCGGTTTTCGCCGTGTTAAGGATTATCTTTCCTCACTGCACGGCGTGAAACTGGTTACGCTCACTCGGGCGGACGCGAATAGTGCCGACTTCATGCTGAATATTGTGGGTGGGTGGGATGCTGTGCTGCACGCCATTCAAATGGGCGATGTGCTGGCAGAGGCCACTCGGCCAGCGATGGCTATCTCCGAGATTGTGCCGCAATCACCATCTGGACAAAGGGAGTCGGTGATTCAGCAAGATACGGTGCAGGACGAAGATGGCGCAGCGGGGCCATCTTCAGCTATGACAGAGCGTTACTACCGTCTGCTACCGTGAAAGCGCGCTATATCCCCAATCTGATCTGCATTCTTCGCATCTTGCTGGTGCCGCCTGTCGTCATCCTGATGCTGGGCGGCGATTTTGCCCTGGCGTTATTACTGTTTGCTATTGCCGGTGTGAGTGATGGGCTGGATGGGTACCTGGCTAGACGGTTTGACTGGCGCTCCCGCCTTGGGGCGATTCTAGACCCGCTGGCCGACAAATTGCTGATGGTCTCAAGCTACACGACCATGGGATGGTTAGGACTGTTGCCCTGGTGGTTGGTGGTGTTAGTGCTATTGCGCGATGTGGTGATCATCGGCGGAGCGTTAATCTATCACCATCTTTGCGGTTACGTGGAGATGGCGCCAACCCTGATCAGCAAGGCCAATACCGTTCTGCAAATCATGTTGGTGTTATTGGTCATGATCATACAGGCGGGGCTATCTCTCCCTGAGTTTGTGCTGACACTCTTCATTGCTGCAGTTGCCATTACCACCCTCTGGAGCGGTATCAATTATGTCTGGGAGTGGTCTCGACGGGCACGCCACTGTTCGAGGGGAGCGCAGGGAGCATAGGATGAGCGAATCGCAGAAGTGGTTCTTTCTGGCGGGTTTGAGTTTTGGCGGTGTGCTGCTCTACCTGTTAGCACCGGTACTGATGCCATTTGTGGTGGCGGCAGTACTTGCCTACATTGGTGACCCTCTGGTGGATCGGCTTGAGTCCTGGGGGTTTTCCCGCACCCTTTCTGTAGTTGCTGTCTTTGTCACCCTGACGTTGTGCGCCCTTCTGCTACTCATCATTCTGTTGCCGCTGCTGGAGCGCCAGGTGACGCTACTCATCAGTAAATTACCTCACTATCTTCACTGGTTGCAGCAGACCGCGATCCCGGTGGTGAGCGAAAGGCTCGGCTTTGATGGGCCTCTGCTAGATCTGGCGGCCCTGCAGGAGTCGATGCGTGCCCAGTGGCAGCAGGCAGGAGGAGCGGTAAAAGGGGCGATTGGGGTGATCTCAAAATCGGGGGTCACGCTGCTGGGCTGGATCGGTAACCTGGTGTTAATACCGGTAGTGACTTTTTACATGTTACGTGACTGGGACATTCTGGTGGCGCGGGTACATGAGCTCATTCCTCGTCGTTATGAAGAGGTTGTGGTTCGGTTGGCACGGTCATCAGATGAGGTGCTGGGCGCCTTTCTACGTGGACAGTTGACGGTGATGATGGCACTGGGTGGGATCTACTCGATTGGCCTGAGCATCGTTGGGCTGGAGTTGGCCGTGCTGATTGGTATGTTGGCTGGCGTTGTCAGCTTTGTGCCCTATCTTGGTTTTATTGTCGGAATTGTGGTGGCGGGAATAGCTGCGTTGATGCAGTTTCAGGAGCTACTGCCAGTACTGTATGTCGTGATCGTCTTCGGTATTGGCCAGATGTTCGAGGGGATGGTATTAACGCCGCTACTGGTAGGTGAGAAGATTGGTCTTCATCCTGTAGCGGTGATCTTTGCCGTACTGGCGGGTGGTCAGTTATTTGGCTTTGTCGGTATTCTGCTGGCATTACCCGTTGCAGCTGTGGTGATGGTGTTATTGCGCTATACCCATGAGCGGTATGTAGGCAGCACTCTTTATGGACACTCAGAAGCAGACGAATGACCCCCACTCAAGGTGAACAGCTCCCTCTGCGTATCGGACTCAGGGATGGCGCGACCTTTGCCAATTTTCTGTCAGGGGGAAATGCGGCATTACTTCACGCCCTGGAACAGGGCCATGAGCCATTCATCTATATTGGCGGCTCTGATGGCAGTGGACGTAGCCATCTTTTGCAAGCGGCCTGTCATGAGGTAAGCGAGGCAGGTGGACGTGCCGCCTATCTGCCTTTGACTGAGTGCATGACAATGTCGCCGCAGATGCTTGATGAAATGGAGCAGATGACACTGGTCGCGATTGATGATGTGGAGCTGCTGGCTGGCAACAGTGAGTGGGAAGTTGCACTGTTTCACCTCTATAACAGGATGCGTGACGTGGGCCATCGTCTTATCGTTGCTGGAAATGGCTCCCCTGCAGCACTGGGGATCTTGCTTCCCGATCTGTTGTCCCGTCTCGGCTGGGGGCCGGTTTTTCAGATACAGCCGTTGAACGATAGTGAAAAATCGCAGGCACTGCGTATGCGGGCTGAGCATCGAGGTATGGAGATGCCGGTGGAGGTGGCGGAGTATCTGCTAAACCACTCCTCCCGCGATATGCGTGATCTGTTCGCCCTGCTCGACAGACTGGATGAGGGCTCACTGGCGGCGCAACGCAGGCTAACGATTCCTTTCGTGCGAACCTTTATTCGGTAGTCTCTTTCTCCTGACGCTGTTTTAACGCCTGTCCTCCGAGTTTGGCGTAACTTACCGCACCGATATAAAAAATGATGCTAAGGAGTAACTCGATAAGAGCGAGGTAGCGATCCTGCGGAGTGCTGTAGAGTTCAAGCACAGCGTGAATGAAATAGAAAAGCGCAAGAAAACTGCTCCATGCAAAGGTATAGGGGCGCCCCTGCAAAATACCGCGTAATGGAAATAGCAATGGCGTTAACAGTACCCCCAGTACCAATCCTACAGGTAGCTCTGAGGGGGAGAGCCAGCCATACCAGAGAGGTAGCAGCAGCCACAGACCAAAGTATCCACATAGCGCAAGTAGACGAACACGTCTCAGTTTATCCATTCTCTGTCTCCAGTGACTTGACGAGGTTGGCGAGTCGTTTGCCAAGCGCGATGCAGAGGCGATGTTCTTCACGGCTAATAGGCAAATTGTTATCGGCCCCGGCATAGTGACTCGCACCATAGGGGGTGCCTCCACCAGTGGTATGAAGCAGATCTGTTTCACTATAGGGCAGGCCGGTTATGAGCATGCCGTGGTGCAAGAGAGGCAACATCATCGACAGGAGGGTACTCTCCTGACCACCATGGAGGCTGGATGTTGAAGTAAATACAGCAGCAGGTTTACCGATCATCTTACCTGAGAGCCACAGCGGTGATGTGGTATCGATAAAATATTTGAGTGGTGCAGCCATGTTACCGAAGCGGGTGGGACTACCTAGCGCCAGCCCCGCACATTCGGTCAGATCATTAAGTTCAACGTAAGGGGCGCCCGAAGAGGGAATACTCTCTTCAGTGGCCTCAGAGACGGCAGAAACTTCAGGGACTGTACGCACTCTTGCCTGTACCCCATCAACCTCTTCGATACCACGAGCGATCAGCCTTGCCATCTCAGCGGTAGTGCCACGACGACTATAGTAGAGGACGAGTATTTCTGGCATTGCTGGCTATGATCCCGTTAATTATTAAGTATCGCCATTCTAACGGCTTATGACTTGACAGCCTATAGGGGCAATGATAGCGTTTGCATCAGATATCCCCCCAATAATGAGGCTGAAAAGCCAGTCGGCATGAAAACAGTATGCCTTTGAAATTACACACATATTTACTATTGATTGTAGGCACCATTTTACTGGTAGGCTGTGCGGTAGTGCCGCCTGTACAGGAGATGAGCGATGCACGGCAGGCTCTGGAGGCAGCAAGGGAGGCAGATGCTGCAAAATATGCGGAACAGAAGTTGCGCAGTGCGGAAGATTCAATGGAATTGGCAACACGGACCCTCAATCAGGGTGAGTATGAGGCGGCACGCATGGCCGCAGTCGTGGCGAGAGCGTTGGCAATCAAAGCGAGGGATGAGGCGTTGGCGGCCAAACGTGTGAAGTGATTTTTAACATAATGGCGCAAAAAGTGTGGAAATGGTCACGCAAGTTACCTTGACACGGTTTTACAGCAAGTGCTAATTTCCCCTACAGGGTACTGCGTTATTCAATAAATCCAAACAGTGGAGACAACAAGACAATGAACATTTTCCAAGGAGTTAAATTTGCCGCACTAATCGCACTTGTGCTGAGTATTGCGGTAGGTTGTGCCAGCACTCCGGAGCCAGAGCCGGAAGATCAGCGCGCAATCGCTGAGCAGGCTATCGCCGATGCCAAGGCTGCCAACGAGCGTGCCAAAGACGCTGGTGCCGAGTGGCGTGATACCGAAGAGCTGATCAAGCAGGCCGAGGAGGCTTTCGCTGCCGAAGACTATCCGAAGGCTATTGAACTGGCCAACCAGGCGCGTCGTCAGGCCGAAAACGCCCTGCGTCAGCATCAGGCGGAGATGAACAAGGCGAAGCCTGTTGCGAACGACGGTTACACCGTCATGTCCGGTGATACCCTGTGGGGCATCTCTTCAAAGAGTTCCATCTATGGTAACCCGTACCAGTGGCCACTCATCTATAAGGCCAATCGTAGCCAGATCAAAGATGCTGACCTGATCTACCCCGGTCAGAATCTGGTAATCCAGCGTGATGCCTCTGCGGCGGAGATCGATGCAGCGGTTAACCATGCCCGTAACCGTGGTGCCTGGTCTATCGGTGTTGTTGAGTCTAGCGATGAGGCCTATCTCTCACGCTAAATCACTAACGACACACAGTGATTGGGAAAGGGCTCCTTATGGAGCCCTTTTCATTTGTCTGGAATGGTTATAAATTTGGAAAACTGTTCGGTGGTGATGGCTGTATGAAGGCAATTGAGAACATTTTTGAGAGCATCTTGTGGGAGAGTCGTCTGGCGGTGCTATTTGCCGTAGTGGCGAGTCTGTTGAGTGCATTGGCGGTGTTTTATATGGCGACGGTGGATGCCTTCTACATGATAAGCCACCTGGGAGAGTATGCCTCCCCGGCGCTGGATAGTGCTGCAAGAAATGAGTTACGTAGCAGTACCATTACCCACGTTGTGGAAATTGTCGATGGCTATCTCCTGGCGACGGTGTTACTGATATTCTCTCTTGGATTATATGAACTCTTTATCAGTAAGATTGAAAAGGCAGAGCAGTCCGAGAAGGCATCCAACGTGATGTTAATTACCAGTCTTGATGACCTTAAGGGGCGTCTGGCCAAGGTGATCCTGATGATTCTGATCGTTAAGTTCTTTGAGCATGCGATCGGTATGGCTTTCAAATCTGCACTGGATCTATTGTATCTGGCAGCCGGTATATGCCTGCTTGGACTTGCGCTATTTCTCTCGCATGTTGGTGAGGGAAAGTCTCACAAGCCTGAATAGTGAAACTTCTACATGTATGAACAGTCGAAGGTCTATGAAATGCCATATGGTAGCTAACATGAGAGTTTTTGCACTATTCGTACTGTTTGTTTTTAGCGCTCCACTACTTGCAATGCAGGTTGACCTTGAACTCACCGACCTGGATGGTCGAACTTTTAAGTTATCCGACTATCGCGGAAAGTGGGTGGTGCTTAATTACTGGGCAACGTGGTGCCCCCCGTGTCTGGAAGAGATCCCTGAATTGGTCCATTTTCATGAGAATCATAAAGATGATGATGCAGTAGTGATCGGGATCGATATGGAGATGCTACAGTTAGAGGTATTAAAAGAGTTTGTAGATGATTACTTCATGACATATCCCGTAGTACCGCTGGTAGCTGGGATGCCCGCCTTTGACAATGTAGAAAACTTTCCGACAACCTACCTAATCGATCCGAATGGTGTGGCGGTAGTAAAACATGTTGGGCCCGTAACCGTTGATGCTATAGAGAAATTCATTAAAGACTATGTTCCTGAGAAAAGTGCAAGTCGTGACTAACTATGAAGACATACTGTAATCGAATTTTTGTCATATTATGTACAATCACTCTTCTGCCGGCCATAGTGTGGGCAGAGACGCCGCGCGATCCCTATACCTATTTCTTTAATGAAACATTTGGTGATTTCTCCGAAGAGCTGGTGACTGCCCGCGATGAAGGGAAGAAGGGAATTATGATCTTCTTTGAGATGGATGAGTGTCCATTCTGTCATTACATGAAGGGAAACGTACTTAATCGTCCATCGGTGCAGGAATATTACCGGGAAAAATTTCTCCTCTTTGCGGTAGATATAGAGGGCGATCTGGAGATCGTGGACTTTGATGGCAGCAGGATGTCGCAAAAAGATTATGCCTTCAAACAACATCGGGTTCGTGCAACACCTGTGTTTGCCTTTTTTGATCTGAATGGTGAGCGGATACATCGTCATACAGGTAAGACATCAGGTATTGATGAGTTTATGTTGATGGGTGAATTTGTGGCAGAGGGACACTATCGAGATACCACATTTACCCGTTATAAGCGCAGTAAAAAGAAGTAATCAATGCCAGAGCATGCAGTGACTCGGATCTGCATAGTTGGCTCGCTTATCGCCATATTACTACCTGTTTCGGTACAGGCGGATTGTTCAAAGCCATTACCTCAACCCCTGACACTAGATAATGCACTGTCACAGCTGGAGTGCGACACAGCGTCCATGCAACAGGCCCGTTCGGCCCAGGCGAAGGCAAACGCACGGCTCCAGACTAGTGAAGCTGAAGATGATCTGAGCATTATTGCAGAGGGGAGATTGCGTTGGGTTGAGACATCACCTTCACAGGGTGGTGATGTGATTGATGATCACAAGGGCTCTATATTTGTACGAAAGCCACTTTACGATTTTGGACGTAGTGGCGCATTGCAACAGGCAGCCCGAAGTGAGGCGCAGGCGATGGTGAGTCACTATCAGTCAACTCAGGATCAACAGCGTGTGGCGATTATGCAGGCCTTTTTTAATGTACTACAGGCTGATCAGGAGAATTTTCGTGATAATGAAGCGATGGCGGTTGCCTATGTCACGCTGGATCGCATGAAGAGTCATCAGGAGTTGGGGCAGACTTCAGATATTGAGGTAATGGAGCAGGAGAGTCTCTACCAGAATGTTAGATATCAGGTGCTGCAGAGCGAATCAAATCAGCGTCTGACTCGATCTATCCTAGCCAATATTCTTAACCGCCCCGATGAATTACCCTCTGAACTGGTAAGCCCAGAATTTAGTCATGCCCAACGCAAGCTACCAGACTATGAAAGGTTGTTGCAGTTGGCTTTTGAGCATAATCCCCGATTGATGTCACTGAAGCTGGAGCTTGATGCCGCATTGCAACGAACTACCGCGGCTCAAAACAGTAAGCTCCCTCGTCTTGATGGTGAGATTGAGGCATCAAGTTACACTCGAGAGTTGGGTTCCAGTGACAGTCTGCGCGCGGGGGTTACCCTGAGTATTCCAATCTACAATGGTGGTCGTGTCGATGCAGCTATAGCCACTGCAGAGGCTGAGGTGATGCGTTTAAGGGGAAAACTGACGGAGTCACGTCATGAATTGCGTCAGGCACTACTGGAACAGTGGTTTTCGATACGGCGACTTATGATCAGACGCCAGCGAGAAGAGAGTACTCTGGCGTATCGTGAGCTCTATCTGGATCGCAGCCGTGCCAACTATGAAATGGAGGTGAAGGCTGATCTGGGTGATGCCATGGTGCGGTTGAGTGAAGCGCAGCTGGCACTTCTGAAGGTGGACTTTGAGACAGCCCTTGCATGGGAGCATCTGCGTTCATTGGTTGGCGTGGAGATGGACCAGTTACTCGCGGTAGATGACACGAGGATAAAGGAGGGGAGTAATGGTAATTAAAAGAGGTCTCTTGCTACCGGTTCTGCTTCTGTTCGGTATCACCGCTCTCTATGTGAATGCATCATACGGGCAAGCCGGATCCGAAAATATGCTAACACTCTCCAGCAATCTCGCCGCAGAGGTAGTAGCGGTAAAGATAAAGTCGGGCGAGAGGGTTAAGAAGGGAGTTTTGTTGATACAGCTTGACACCAAAGTAGCGGCTGCCGATCTTCAACAGGCGCGTGCAGAGCTCGCCCATCAAAAGCTCCTGCTCAAGGAGGCCGCAAGTGAGCTGCAGCGTAGTGAGGAGCTCTATGATCGCACCCTGCTTTCTGAGCACGATTTGACTGTTGCAAGAATTGCTGAGGCGGCGGCTAAAAGCAGTTATCAGCGGGCACTCTTTGCGGTGAGCGAAAAACAGCACAACCTTGATCTTCGTCAGATCGTTGCGCCATTTAATGCACGGGTGCTTGATGTCTACGTCAAGACCGGCGAGACGATTAATGGTTACTACCAGTCGGTAAAGCTGATCACACTGCAGGCAGAAAATTAGTACGAATGTGCGGTGCAGATGACAGAACTGTTTTGCGTTGTTCACGCTGCATTGTCACAGGGAGAGTACAGGGAGTCTGGTTCAGGGACTCGACCCGCCGGCAGGCAGGGCGGCTGCGGTTAAAGGGATCCGCTACCAACTTGCGTGATGGCAGTGTAGAGGTGATAGCGTGCGGTGATGAGGCTGCCCTTGAACAGTTACAACGCTGGTTGTGGCAGGGGCCTGATATGGCGCAGGTCAGTGATGTTCGCTGTGAAGAGGTGGCGTTGGAACTACCGCCCGGTTTTACAATTGGTTGAGTTATTTATACCAGGTAGTGCGTAGCGCCTTGTAGACCTTACTGGGATATTCATAACTGCCGCGACTACCGTTATACCTTGCCAGAGCGCGTGTCAGATTCTCTTTCTCCATATCAAGATAGTAGCGCAGGATGGTACAGCCGAAGCGCAGGTTGGTCTGTAGTTCAAACAGATTGTCATCCGGACGTTTTAGCTCCTGTAACCAGAATGGCATGACCTGCATCAGCCCACGCGCGCCGACAGAGGAGATGGCGAAGCGATCAAAATTGCTCTCTACCTGAATCACAGAGAGTACCAGCTCCGGTGAGAGTTTGGCCCGTCGCGCCTCGATATGCACCTGCTGCAACAGGGTGAGCAACTCCTCTTCGTGATAGTCTTTATATTTCAGTCGACTCTTCAGGCGCTGGAACTTGTCGACCAGCCACACCTCCGCATCGAAGCGATCAACCTTGTCGTCAATCTGAGCCAGTGCTACTACCAGGCGCTGCTTCAGATCCTGATCGACAACACGTGTTGCGGTATTGGCCTGTGTCAACGGGCTCAGCACCATGAGCAACAGGCAGCAGAAAAGCTGTATCAAGGGGCGCCGGGTCTGTCGGGCAACATATTGCATGGTCGAAATGATCGTCCCTTATAAGCTACTATCGCTACATCATAGATGGGGACGTTAAGCGGGGCAATCTTTGGAAGCGAAGCAGAGTAGAGGTGACGTACGCCAGTGGATCATCCCACTGCTGCTGACCTGTAGCGCACTACTGATCGCGGTTGCCGGTAGTGAGCTTGCGACACTCCTGCGTTATCAGCGCACGGAGATTGGTAACGGTGAGTGGTGGCGACTGCTTAGCGGACATCTGGTTCATCTAAGCTGGGCACACCTCTGGATGAACCTAGCGGGACTTGTACTGGTATGGCTACTGGTGGGGCGTACGCTCACGCTTTCGCAGTGGGTCTATCTAATTGGCCTTTGCGCGATCGGGATCTCTCTGGGACTTTTCTGGTGGATGCCCCGGCTCGACTGGTATGTGGGGCTCTCCGGTCTGCTGCACGGGATGCTCTTTGCCGCTGCACTGAGTCAGGCGCTACGTGGTGATCGGGAGTCGATGGTGATCATCGCCGTAATGGTACTCAAGGTGGGATACGAGATGTGGCAGGGACCCCTTCCCGGCAGCCGCGAGGCGGCCGGGGGGGAGGTGGTCTATCAGGCACACGCCATGGGTTGTCTCTGCGCCACTCTTTTTGTGATGGCGCAACAGTTACATCGCAGGATCAGGGTTTGAGTTTTGCGGCCAGAAAATCGAGCAGCTCACCCTGAGGGATCTCCTGATTTTCACTGTCACGGCGTCCCTTGTACTCCAGCACTCCACTCTTCAGACCACGCTCACCAATGACGATGCGATGCGGGATGCCGATCAGCTCCATGTCGGCGAACATCACCCCGGCGCGCTCATTGCGATCATCCAGCAGCACCTCGTAACCGGCCGCGGTTAACTCGGTGTAAAGTTTTTCCGCCGCCTCGCGCACCGCCTCTGACTTGTGCATATTCATCGGCAGGATCGCCAGCTGGAACGGGGCGATGGCGTTGGGCCAGATAATACCATTCTCGTCGTGGTTCTGCTCGATGGCGGCGGCCACTACACGTGAGACGCCAATGCCGTAGCAGCCCATGGTCATGGTGACCGCCTTGCCGTTCTCATCCAGCACGCTGGCCTTCATCGCCTCGCTGTACTTGTTGCCCAGCTGGAAGATGTGGCCCACCTCGATACCACGCTTGATGGTGAGCACCCCCTTGCCGTCGGGGCTGGCGTCGCCCTCCACCACGTTGCGGATGTCGGCCACTGCGGGCTCGGGCAGGTCACGCCCCCAGTTGACCCCAGTGAGGTGCTTGCCGGTCTCGTTGGCGCCGCAGACGAAGTCGGCCATCATCGCCGCGTCGCGGTCGACGATCATCGGCGTACCGATCCCTACCGGCCCGATGGAGCCGGGCTCACAGCCGATAGCGGAGCGGATGTCGTCATCTGAGGCCATGGTCAGCGGGGAGAAGACCTGTGGCAGGTTGGCCGCCTTGATCTCGTTAAGCTCATGGTCGCCACGCACCACCAGGGCGACCACCCCCTCCGCCTCACCATTCTCGTCACAGCCGCGTACGATGAGGGTCTTCAGGGTCTGCCGGGCCTCTACCTTAAGGAAGGCGGAGACCTCTTCGATGGAGTGCTGATCGGGGGTGTCGACTACCGTCATCTCATTAAATGGGGCGGGGCGCTCTCCCTGTGGCGCCAGCGCCTCGGCCTTCTCCACGTTGGCGGCGTAGTCGCTCTCACTGGAGAAGGCGATGGCGTCCTCGCCCGAGTCGGCCAGCACGTGGAACTCGTGCGAGCCGCTGCCGCCGATGGCGCCGGTGTCGGCCAGCACCGGGCGGAAGTCGAGCCCGAGGCGGGTGAAGATGCGGCTATAGGCCTCATGCATCACCGCGTAGGTCTCCTTCAGCGAGGCCTCATCGATATGGAAGGAGTATGCGTCCTTCATCAGGAACTCGCGGGCCCGCATCACACCGAAGCGCGGGCGGCGTTCGTCGCGGAACTTGGTCTGGATCTGGTAGAAATTGGCCGGTAGCTGTTTGTAAGAGCGCAACTCGTTGCGGATAAGGTCGGTGATGATCTCCTCGTGCGTCGGGCCGAAGCAGAACTCACGGTTGTGGCGGTCGGTAAGGCGCAGCATCTCCGCCCCCATCACTCCCCAGCGCCCCGACTCCTGCCACAGCTCGGCGGGC
>JAOUQQ010000169.1 GCA_029879245.1 Chromatiales bacterium
GTTCGGTGGCGTGATCAACGTGGAGTTTATTCGCGGTCTTGCCTCGGTGGAGGAGAAGATGATTATCGTGCTCGATATCGATCATCTGCTTGACGCCAGCGAGATGCAGCAACTTGGCGCTATCGCGCAACAGGCTTCAAAGACTAAATAGAGCGTGCGGTTAGCGAAAATCATTAGACATGAGACCTGAGAACATCGCATACCCATGCAACTCAGAATTCTAAATTTTATGGTGTCTGCCAGCTACCACTACCGGGTAAGAGCAGTACGCCGTAGAGGAGAGAGAAATGAAAATTAATATGCCGGTAACAGACAACGAAGTGCGCATGCGGGACGATCAGTTTCTCGTCTCAAAGACCGACCTGAAGGGAATCATCACCTTCGTTAATCCAGATTTTATTGACGTCAGCGGTTTTAGCGAGAGCGAGCTGATTGGCAAGAATCACAATATGGTGCGACACCCGGATATGCCGTCGGCAGCCTTTGAGGACCTGTGGTCTTCGGTAAAGGCTGGCAGGCCGTGGACCGGGCTTGTAAAGAATCGCTGCAAGAATGGTGATTACTACTGGGTGCACGCCAACGTCACACCGGTAATGGAGAATGGCCGGGTCACCGGATACATGTCGGTACGCAACAAGCCGACCCGCAATCAGATCACCGAGGCTGAGGCGCTCTACCAGAAGATCAATTCCGGTAAATCTCCAAAGGCGGCGCTGCTGGAGCGGGCAAATGTCTTTAAGAGACTCAAGGTGTGGCAGAAGATCACGGTTGCCGGGGGCGTCTTCACCCTGGTCTCTGTCGTCCTTGCCACCACCTTGCTGGCAACGAAGAACGAGCGTGTTAATACGGCGCAGCATGAGCTTGCCGGCCTGCACTATCTGAGTGCGGTGAGAGATCTAGTGCAGAATATGCCGCAGCACCGCGGGATGTCTGTCGGCTACCTTAACGGAAATAGTGCGCTAAAAGATAAGATCCCGGAGAAACGCAGCCAGATCGACAGGGACCTCAAGGAGGTCGTCGCGATGTCCACCGAGTTTGAGGGGGCACTGGGCAGTGCGGCATCGGATATTGGTGAGATCGTCGCAGAGTGGGATGAGCTTAAAGGGCAGGCACTTCAGATAAGTGCCAGTGAGAGCTTTCAGCGCCATACCGCCCTGCTCGACAGGATTCAGAAACATATTTCCCATGTCAGTGAGGAGAGTGGTCTGATTGTCGACGGCGCTCAGGACCGAATCTACCTTATTGATCTGCTGATAAACCGCATCCCGGGACTGACCGAACGCATGGGACAGATCCGGGCCCTCGGCGCGGGTATCATCGCCCGTGGCGAGTTTAAGGCGGGTGAGGAGGCGCGTCTCAATAAGCTTCTGGCCTACACCGAACTGATGTTCAGCGGCGTCAATCACGACCTCGACGCTCTGGCAGAGCGAAACCGCACCAGCTCGACCGCCATTAAATCGGTGGCAGATGGGGCGCGTGCCGACCTCAACAACTACATTGCCAAGATCGGCCTGCTCCTTGACCGTAAGTTCACCCAGCTCGACTCCACTGCCTTCTTTGAGCTGGCTACCAATTCAATTAACGGTAGCTTTAATCTCTACGATGCCAGCTCCAGCGAACTGGAGAAGTTGCTTAACGCTGAGATTGATCGGCAGCGGGGCGAAGAGTTACAGCTGGTGGTGATCGTGCTGCTGGGGATCATGCTTGCCATTACAATCACCTTCCTTGTAATGCGGGATATTAGACGCTCACTCGCTGAGACCACCGTCGAGCTGGCATATCTGGCGGAGGGTGACTTCAAACGCGATATCAACATCAAGCGTGCCGATGAGATTGGTGACCTGTTGCGTGGCCTTAAGTCGATGCAGATCCAGAGCGGTTTTAACGTGAACGATGCACGCCAGCGTGCCAACGAGATGCAACGCATCAAGGTGGCACTGGATAACGTAACCAGTAGTGTGATGGTGGCTGATAATGACCACAATATTATCTACATGAACCGCTCGGTTGAGGCGATGCTGCGACACGCGCAGGATGAGATTCGCAAGGATCTGCCCAACTTCAATGTCGACAAGCTTGTTGGCAGCAATATCGATGTCTTCCACAAGCAGCCGGAGCATCAGCGTGACGTACTGGCCAAGCTGACCAAACCCTATAATGCACGCGTTAAGATCGGAAACTACACCTTCGAGCTTACCGCCAATCCGGTGGTCAATACCGATGGCCGCCGCCTTGGTACCGCGGTGGAGTGGGTCGATGTGACCGAGCAGCTCGATGCCGAGGAGCAGGTACAGAATCTGATCAATGGTGCGGTGCGTGGCAAGCTCGATGTGCGTATCGACGCATCCAGCTATGCCGGTTTTATGAAGAATCTTAGTGAGGGGATCAATGGCCTGCTCGATGCGGTGGTTCAACCGATCCAGGAGATCAAGCGTGTCGCTACCTCGCTCTCTGAGGGGGATCTGACCCAGCAGATGAGCGGTAACTACCAGGGCGAGTTTGCAGTACTCTCCGGCTCGATGAACGATACCGTCAATCGACTTAAGGAGATCGTCTGCAATATCCGTCAGTCGGGCAACAGCATCACCTCTGCCTCCTCTGAGATCGCGCAGGGCAATACCGACCTGAGTCAGCGCACTGAGGAGCAGGCCTCCTCACTGGAACAGACCGCCTCCAGCATGGAGGAGCTGACCAGCACCGTGCGTCAGAATGCCGATAACGCGCGTCAGGCCAACCAGCTCGCCTCCGGTGCCCGCCAGCAGGCAGAGAAGGGGGGACAGGTGGTCGGCTCTGCGATTGACGCGATGTCTGGTATTAACCAGAGCAGCAAGAAGATCGCCGACATCATCAGCGTGATCGACGAGATCGCCTTCCAGACCAACCTGCTGGCCCTCAACGCCGCAGTCGAGGCGGCCCGTGCCGGTGAGCAGGGGCGCGGCTTCGCCGTGGTCGCCAGCGAGGTGCGTAACCTCGCCCAGCGCAGCGCCAGTGCCGCCAAGGAGATCAAGGACCTCATCACCGACAGCGTCGGCCGTGTCGAGGAGGGCTCGGAGCTGGTCAACGAGTCGGGCAAGACGCTGGAGGAGATCGTCAACTCGGTGAAGAAGGTGAGCGATATCGTCGCCGAGATTGCA
>JAOUQQ010000170.1 GCA_029879245.1 Chromatiales bacterium
ATGAACTCCATCCACCGCGCCGACTTCTCGGTGATCGGTACCTGGCGTGATGAGATGAAGGTCGATCAGGATGAGGTGAAGACCTTTGTGGCCGAGAAGGGACGCAAGTATGTGATCGACAACGTCATTACCCGCTGCCCGACCCAGGCGCTGGCACTGAACGATGACGATACTCTGGCGGTCGACAACAAGGCGTGTGTGCGCTGCATGCACTGTCTCAACGTGATGAACAAGGCCCTCTCCCCTGGAGATGACAAGGGTGCCTCCATTCTTGTGGGTGGTAAGCGTACCCTCAAGATCGGCGACCTGATGGGTACCGTCATCGTCCCCTTCATGAAGCTGGAGGAGGATGAGGACTTTGAGGCGATCGAGGAGCTGGCCGGTGAGATGATCGACTTCTTCGCCGAAAATGCCCTGGAGCATGAGCGTACCGGTGAGATGATCGAACGTATCGGTCTGGTCAACTTCCTTGAGGGAATTGGTGTTGAGGTAGACCCCAACATGATCGCGGCTCCCCGCAACAACTCCTACGTCCGTATGGATGGCTGGGATGATGAGGCACAGAAGTGGGCCGAGTCACGCGGTAAGTAACAGACACTCCCGCAGAGTTGGCGGCCGCAAGGCCGCCTTTTTTGTTTCTGGTGGAGACTAAATTAGTGCCACACGAACAGCCTGTGCCAGCTCGTCGGGGGCAAACTTTGTCAGGATGGAATTGGCCCCCACCCTCTCGGCCCGTTCCTTGTTGATTGCACCATTGAGCGAGGTGTGCAATAGCACATAGAGCTGACTCATTGATGGGATTTTACGGATCTCGCTGGTCAGTGTGTAACCGTCCATCTCAGGCATCTCAATATCGGAGATCACCATATCAACCGGCCATTCAGACTCGGCACCGTTTAGTTCCTGCAGCATTTTTATTGCCTCTGCCCCATCATGTGCAATCACACAGTCGAGTCCTAGCGCCGTCAGCGTTTTCATTGTCTGACTCCTGGCAAGAGAGGAGTCATCCACCACCATTACCCGCCTACCGGCAAGTTCAGCACGGTTATCGTTCCCTGCAGTTTGGAACTGTACCGGATCAACGTGCACCACCTCTCCGAGCACCTTCTCCACATCGATGATCTGTACCAGTGCACCCTCAATATCGGTCACCCCTGTGATATAGCTACCCACCCCGCTACCACGGGGAGGCGGAAGTACCGCAGACCATTCACAGATCACAATCCGATCCACCGCACGCACCAGAAACCCCTGCATGGTGCGATTGAATTCGGTGATGATGACTGAACCCACTCCAGACTCAGCACCACAACAGCTGCCCCGACCGATCGCCGCGGCGAGGTCAATAACTGTCAGCGGCTCTCCACGCAGGTGGGCAACTCCTCTAACCGAATGGTGAGAGTGTGGCAACTTGGTCATCGCAGGTGTGGCGATCACCTCTTTAACCTTAAGCACATTAATACCAAAGGGCTGAACACTACCAACATTGAAGAGCAACAGCTCGAGGCGCTCACTGCTATCAGAAGTGGCAAATGTCTGTCTTGAATTCATCGGTATATTACCCCGCCTCAAAGTCCCTATATGGCAGCCAGTTCGGCCATCTCATCATCAGAGAGCAGCTTGCCTGCATCCATCAGTATCAATAAACCCTCATCGCGTTTGTAGAGACCACTAATAAATCGCGATGTAGACCGGCCTCCCGTATCAGGCGCGGCCTCGACATCATTGCTGTTCAACTCAGCAACCTCACTTACACTGTCGACCAGAAATCCGACCACATGGTCTGCGGTCTCAAGGATGAGAATACGTGAAGAGTCATCCACCTCATGGGGAGGTAGATTGAAGCGACTCCGGGTGTCGATAATGGCCACCACCGCGCCCCGTAGGTTGATGATCCCCAGCATGAAGGGTGGTGCGCCGGGAACGGGGGAGATCTCCGGACAACGCAGAACCTCTCTAATCTGCATCACATCAATTCCGTAGGTCTCCTCATCCAGTTGAAAGGTCACCCATCGCGATAGACTCTCCCCCTGAAAAACTGATTGTTGGCTCAATTGGACTCTCCGGATAAGTGATATTGCCGATGAAACAGATTAATTATCCACATACGTTGTTATTTAACGTGCGTATAATGAGATATGCAGTCGACACCCTGGAAATGAAAGGCACATTCAACAACCTTGCCATAAAATGTTTTTATGTAAGGGCAAGCGTCGAAAGCATTGAAAATGTAACCATTCACCACAATCGATGCACAACGGGGGAGACGCTCGCAGAATCTCTCTGCTTGTCACACCCGATGCACGTCAGTATATTTCGTCGTGTTGGAATGAGTCTTTAACACCAAATCATCATAAGGGGAGGGAAAAGTGCGACATATAATAATTTTATCGTTATCCCTGGCCCTCTTTTGGTTAGTAAATTCTGGTCACTACTCACCCCTCATGCTCTCATTCGGCCTGATTTCAATAATACTCGCTGTCTCCATCGCGCATAAAATGGATGTTGTCGACCACGAGGCACAACCGATTCACCTCACCACTCGCCTGCCAGCTTATTTTCTCTGGCTCACGCGTGAGATTGTCGCCTCCAATCTGTTGGTGGTTAAGCATATCTGGCTGGGTAATCACTCCATCTCTCCAACCTTCGCGACTATCACAGCCAGTCAACGCACCGATATGGGAAAGGTGATTTACGCCAACTCCATTACCCTGACCCCCGGTACTGTAACCGTAGAGATGAAAGACGATAAATTTCTGGTTCATGCCCTGCTTGAAACCTCAATTAAAGATCTTGAGGCTGGCGAGATGGATCGCCGGGTCAGCGGGGTAGAGTAACCATGTTAGTCGCCGCCACCATCGCCATTCTGGTCGTCATGTTAATGGCGATGAGCCGCGCCTTTCTCGGGCCAACTCTCTATGACCGCGTGCTGGCGGTAAATATGTTCGGTACCAAAACCGTACTGCTAATCTCGCTGCTGGGTTTTCTCATGGGAAGGCCGGAATTTCTGGACATCGCCATCGTCTACGCGCTAATCAATTTTATTAGTGTTATTGGTGTACTACGCTACTCCGACAACTTCATCGTAAAACAAGACGAGAATCCGGGGGAGTAATGGTGTCAGTAGTAGA
>JAOUQQ010000084.1 GCA_029879245.1 Chromatiales bacterium
GAGTCGCGCCGCCTCCAGCATCAGCGCGGCACCACGGCCATAACTCAACAGGAAAAGCTGTTCGCTATCGGCATGTGCCCTGGCGATCAGCTCACCGATATCCCCCCTCGGCACCCTGTCAAAACTGCTCCGACCGGGCGGCATGAAGTAGCTCCCATGCGGGTCTACCAGCCAGACCTCGCGATCCGCACCGGCGACGGCCGTCGCCAGCCTGCCCTCAACCTCACCGCGCAGACCATACTCCGAGGGTATCCAGAGCACACGCTCTCTACCCTTGCCATAGCGCTCCACGGTGATCACGGCACCGCTGCTGAGCTCCAGCTCCAGCGGCTCCGCCATCACGGGCACTGCCAGCACAGCAACAAGCCACAGCACCGCCAGATTGTAAAAAAACCCTCTCCTCATCGCCTACCACTGCACCACACACGACTCGACAGACGAATACTCTACCCGATACACCCCGTTTGATCCCGCCCTACATAACCGACAAAGATTAGGGAATTGTTGAGACTTGCACCCGTTGGAGCGGATACCGACAATGTGCCTCCCCGTAGCTGAAAGGGTCACCATGGCCAACGACCAGATCAAGATCAAAGGCGCCCGCCAGAATAACCTGAAGAACCTCGACCTCACGCTGCCGCTGGGCGAGCTGATCGTGGTCACCGGGGTCTCCGGCTCGGGTAAGTCCTCACTCGCCTTCGATACAGTCTACGCCGAGGGACAACGCCGCTATGTGGAGACCTTCTCCCCCTACGCGCGGCAGTTCCTCGACCGCATGGACCGGCCGCAGGTCGACTCCATCGAGGGTATCCCCCCGGCCATCGCCATCGACCAGACCAACCCGGTGCGCACCTCGCGCTCCACCGTCGGCACCATGACCGAGCTGAACGACCACCTGAAGTTGCTCTTCGCCCGCGCCTCAACCCTCTACTGCCACGGCTGCGGCCGCCCGGTGGAGCGTGACACGCCGGACGGCATCTTCGAGCAGTTGCTGCGCGAGACAAACGGTGAACCACGCCTCATCGTCACCTTCGCCATCGAGGTGCCGCACAACTTCACCAGCGATGAGATCAAGAAGGTGCTGGAACAGCAGGGCTATACCCGCATCCATTCTGAAGAGGGAAAGATCATCGAGGTGGTGCAGGACCGCATGCGCCTTAATAGCGATAACCGTGGCCGTCTCACCGAGGCGCTGGAAATTGCTTTAGAGAAGGGGCACGGCAAGTGTGCGGTCTACAACCATGACGAATTTGGGGTCGGAGTAAAAACTTCGACCACCGACACAACCAATCCCCACACAGAGTCGCAAGTTTTTACTCTGACCCCAAATTCTTGGCGCTTCTCCAGCGACCTGCACTGCGCCCCCTGCGACATCCAGTATAAAGAGCCGCAGCCCAACCTCTTCTCCTTCAATTCGGCGCTGGGGGCCTGCGACACCTGCCGCGGCTTCGGCCGCACCATCGGCATCGACTGGAAGCTGGTGATCCCCGACGAGTCGCTGTCATTGAGGGATGGTGCGATCAAACCGTTTCGCAGCGGCTACTCGATGGAGTGCCAGGAGGATATCCTGCGCTACGGGCGCAAGCAGAAAATCGACCTCGATACCCCGTGGAAGGATCTCGACGAAGAGACCAGGCGGTGGGTGATCGACGGCGAAGGGCCGTGGGATGGCAAGTCCTGGTACGGGGTGCAGGAGTACTTCGACTTTCTCGAGAGCAAGTCCTACAAGATGCACATCCGCATCATGCTCTCCAAATACCGCAGCTACGACGTCTGCCCCAGCTGTCACGGGGCACGGCTGAAGGACGAGGTGTTCGATTTTCGTATCGGCACAAAAAAAGAGGCCGACGCGGTGCTCGACCCGGCGCAGCGCTTTCGCGCCGCCATCGTCACCATGGACGATGAGGTCTACGCAAACCTCCCCGGACTCAACCTGTTCGACGTGATGCAGCTGCCGCTGGAGCGGGCTAAAACATTCTTCGACAAGCTGTTTAACAAAAAGAAAAAGACGGCCGACGATTTCGAACTACTGCTGGAGGAGATCCGCTCACGCCTCAACTATTTAATCGACGTCGGCCTCGGTTACCTCACCCTGGATCGTCAGTCGCGCACCCTCTCCGGCGGCGAGGTGCAGCGCATCAACCTCACCACCGCGCTCGGCACCTCGCTGGTCAACACCCTGTTCGTGCTCGACGAGCCGAGCATCGGCCTCCACCCGCGCGACATCGACCGCATCAACGGCGTGCTGAGTAGATTGAGGGACGCCGGAAATTCCCTGCTGGTGGTCGAGCACGACCCGCAGATCATGCTGCAGGCGGATCGCATCCTCGACATCGGCCCCGGCCCCGGCGAGCGCGGCGGTGAAATCGTCTTCTACGGCACACCGAAGCAGTTGCTGAAAGATAAAAACTCCCTCACCGCGACCTACCTCAGCGGCAGACAACAGGTAGCGGAAGAGCACGCAAACAATCCGCCCGATGAGTCGACCAAATACCTTGAGGTTATCGGCGCCAGCGAACACAACCTCAAGGCCCTCGATATAAAGATCCCGCTCGGCCACATGGTCACCCTCACCGGGGTCTCCGGCTGCGGCAAGTCGACGCTGATGCAGGACGTGCTGTTCAACGCGCTATCGAAAATTAAAGGCCGCCCCGAGGAGATCCCCGGCGCGCACAAAGCGATCATCGGCCACGAAAACATCGACGATGTGGTGCTACTCGACCAGGCACCAATTGGAAAATCCTCACGCTCCAATCCGGTGAGCTACGTCGGCGCCTGGGATGCGATCCGCAAGCGCTTCGCCACCACCCGCACGGCGAAAGAGCGCGGCTACACCCCCGGCACCTTCAGCTTCAACTCCGGCAACGGCCGCTGCCCCACCTGCAACGGCTCCGGCTTCGAGCACGTGGAGATGCAGTTCCTCTCGGATGTCTACCTGCGCTGCCCCGACTGCAACGGCAGGCGCTACCGCAATGAAATTCTGGAAATAAAAGTAGGCGGCAAATCGGTGGCCGATATCCTCGACCTCACCGTCACCGAGGCGTTGCAGTTTTTTAAGGACGAAAAGGATATTCACAAAGTACTGGAACCGCTCAAGGCAGTCGGTCTCTCCTACCTGCGACTCGGCCAGCCGGTGCCCACCCTCTCCGGCGGTGAGGCGCAGCGCCTCAAGCTGGCCGGATACCTGGCCAGGACCGGGGCGCGCAAACGCACTAACGAGAAGCTGCTGTTCCTGCTCGACGAGCCGACCACCGGCCTCCACTTTGCCGACATCGCGGTGTTGCTGAAGGCACTGCGCCGCCTGCTGCGGGTCGGCCACTCGCTGCTGATCATCGAACATAATCTGGATGTAATTAGAGCCTCCGACTGGCTCATCGATCTCGGCCCGGAAGGTGGCGACGGCGGTGGCTCTCTGGTGTGTGAGGGGACACCGCAAGAAGTTTCCAAACACAAGGCCAGCCACACCGGCCGCGCCCTGCGCGACTACGATGCCGCGCTATTAGATGTAGGTCGGGTTGCAACCCGACAGGCCGTCCGCAAGGCGGACACAAAACCCAACGCCATCGAGATCGTCCACGCCCGCGAACATAATTTGAAAAACGTCTCGCTGGAGATCCCGCGCGAGAAGTTCACCGTCATCACCGGCGTCTCCGGCTCGGGCAAGTCGACCATCGCCTTCGACATCCTCTTCAACGAGGGGCAGCGCCGCTACCTCGAGTCGCTCAACGCCTACGCGCGCCAGTTCGTGCAGCCCGCCTCACGCCCCGAGGTCGACGCGGTGTTCGGCATCCCGCCCACCGTCGCCATCGAGCAGCGCACCAGCCGCGGCGGGCGCAAGAGCACCGTCGGCACCCTCACCGAGATCCACCACTTTTTGCGACTGCTGTTTGTAAAGCTAGGCGTGCAATATTGTCCCGAGTGTCAGGTACCGATAGCGCCGCAATCGCGCGATGCGATCCTCGCCCATTTAATGGGCGAATACCGCAACAAAAAGGTCGCGCTACTGGCGCCGCTGATCGTCAACCGCAAGGGGATCTACAAGGAGCTGGCGCAGTGGGCCGATAAAAAGGGCTACCCCATCCTGCGCGTCGACGGCGAGCCGCTGCCCACCAATAACTGGCCGCTGCTCGACCGCTACCGCGAACACAACATCGACCTGCCGCTGGGCGAGGTGAGCGTCGCCCCGGAACACGAGGGCGAGATCCGCTCACTGCTCGACGAGGCGCTGGACCACGGCAAGGGAACGGTGCGCATCGCCCTCATCAAGCGCGGTGGCGACTGGGGGGAGGAGCACCACTTCTCCACCCACCGCACCTGCCCGAGCTGTGGTACCGGCTTTGAAGAGCCCGACCCGCGCCTCTTCTCCTACAACTCCAAGCACGGCTGGTGCGAAAGCTGTTATGGCACCGGCACCGTGCTGCACGGATTCGATGCGGAGCAGTCCGGCGAAGAGGGCGAATGGTTAGAGGCAGAAGAAGAGACGCATACCTGCCCCAGCTGTGAGGGCGGTCGTCTTAACGACGAGGCCCTCGCCGTCTACTTCCACGACTGGAACATCGCCGAGTACGCCGCCTCCCCGGTAGACGAGGCGCTGCCGATCTTCAAACAGCTGCAACTCAACGCACGCGAGAAGGCGATCGGCCAGGATGTGGTGAGCGAGATCACCGCACGGCTGGAGTTTTTGCAGGAGGTAGGCCTCGGCTACCTTACTCTGGATCGCGCCGCCCCCACCCTCTCCGGTGGCGAGGCACAACGGATTAGACTGGCGGCACAGCTCGGCTCCAACCTGCGCGGGGTCTGCTACATCCTCGACGAGCCAACCATCGGCCTGCACCCGCGCGACAACACCCTGCTGCTCAACACCCTGAAAAAGCTCGAGGGCAAGGGCAACACCATCGTCGTCGTCGAGCACGACGAGGAGACCATTCGCAGCGCCGAGCACGTGATCGACATCGGCCCCGGCGCCGGGGTGCGCGGCGGCGAGGTTGTGCACACCGGCACCGTCGCGCAGCTGATGAAGAACAAGAAGTCACTCACCGGGCAGTTTCTCGCCAATCCGCTGAAGCATCCACTATTCGAACCACGCGCCATCGATGCGGAGAACGCCATTCAGATCACTGGCGCCGCCCTCAACAACCTCAAGCAGCTCGATGTCACCCTGCCGCTGCAGCGGCTGGTCTGCGTCAGCGGCGTCTCCGGCTCCGGCAAGTCGACCCTGGTGCGCGAGGTAGTGGTCAAGTCGCTAAAGAGCCTTGTCGGACGAGGTAACAAAAAGGGGCGCATCGGCAAGGAGCACTACCACGGCTGCGACAAGCTCGACGGCTGGCAGAACATCCAGCGCGTGCTGGAGGTAGACCAGACCCCCATCGGCAAGACCCCGCGCTCCTGCCCCGCCACCTACGTCGGCTTCTGGGACGAGATCCGCAAGCTCTACGCCCAGACCGAAGACGCCCGCATCCACGGCTGGAAGGCCAACCGCTTCTCCTTCAACACCGGCGGCGGGCGCTGCGACACCTGCGGTGGCCAGGGGATGACGCGGGTGGAGATGTCATTCCTCCCCGACGTGAAGACCGAGTGTGAAAGCTGCGGCGGCGCCCGCTTTAACCGCGAGACCCTGGCGCTCAACTACCGTGAAAAGTCGATAGGCGACGTGCTGGCGATGAGCGTCGACGAGGCGGTGGAGTTCTTCGCCCACCACCCGAAGATCCACCACCCGCTACAACTGCTGCAGGCGGTCGGTCTCGGCTACCTCACCCTCGGCCAGCAATCGCCCACCCTCTCCGGCGGCGAGGCGCAGCGCATCAAGCTGGTGACCGAGCTGGCCAAGGCCCGCCCCAACGCCCGCACCTTCACCCCCACCCTCTATGTGCTCGACGAGCCCACCGTCGGCCTGCACATGGCCGACGTGGAGAAGCTCATCCGCGTGCTGCATCAATTAGTGGATACCGGCCACTCGGTAGTGGTGATCGAGCACAACCTCGATGTGATCGCCGAGGCCGACTGGTGTATTGACATGGGGCCTGAGGGCGGGGATGCTGGTGGTGAAGTCGTGGTTGAGGGGACGCCGGGGGCGCTGGTTAGGGCTTGGAAGCGGTCGGAGACGGGGGGGGCGTTGCGGGGGTTTCTTAAGTCGCCCAAGGTGTAAGAGAATTAAAGGATTATCAGGGATAGGGTAAAGTGGGCATTCAGGGTATACTCAGGTATGGAGGAAACCTGCCATGGCAATTGCTAACCAACTGAAAGCATTATTAAAATCCCACGTTGAAGGGGATGATGCGAGATTTTACTCCATCGCTATGCAATTGGCAGCCCACGAGGCGAAGATTGGCCACGGCAAGCTGGCAGAAGAACTGCGCGACTTGGTTGATCAGGCCAAAGCCAGGCGTGGCCTACCACCGAAAGAGCAGGACAAGACTGTTCCCATCGGTCGGCCAAGGGGTGAGCTGGCTGGTCTGCTCCATGCGTCTTTCCCCAAGAACCGTCTGGGTGAGATGGTTCTCGACGATCACATGGATTACCAACTCAAGCGGATAATCCGTGAGCAGCGGCAGGCATCCCGCTTGCTGGCACACGGACTTACCCCTCGTCGCAAGCTGCTCTTGGTCGGTCCACCAGGGACAGGTAAGACGATGACCGCCTCGGTACTGGCGGGAGAACTTGGTTTGCCCCTCTTTCAAGTCCGCCTTGATGGACTGATTACCAAATACATGGGCGAGACAGCCGCTAAATTGCGTCAGGTGTTCGATTCCACCGACCGCACACGGGGCGTCTATTTTTTCGATGAGTTCGATGCTATCGGTTCGCAGCGCGGGCTGGAGAATGATGTCGGCGAAGTCAGGCGCATTCTCAACAGCTTTTTACAGATGATCGAGCAGGATGACTCGCACAGTATAATTGTGGCAGCAACCAATCACCCCGAAATTCTCGACCATGCGCTGTTCCGCCGCTTCGACGATATTCTGAATTACGATTTACCGGATGACGCAAGAATTGCTGAATTACTAAAAACCCGATTGAGGGGATCAGCCCAGAAAGGGACTTCATGGAAGCGACTTTCAGGTCAGGCGCAGGGGTTAAGTTATGCCGAAATTGTTCGTGCCTGTGATGAGGTATTGAAAGAAGCAGTAATTGAGCAGAAGGAACAGATCAGCGAATCCGACATCCGGCGCGCTATTGAAGAGCGTAGCAATGCCAAAACTCGATTCACCGGAAAACGAACAGGGAAACAATAATTCATGGCAGTAGACGGATCTGGGCCAAAACGACATTTCATTCTTGGTAATACAGCACAGCCGGAACCTTTCAGACCAGCAGTGGGTGGCGGAGGGGGTAGCGAAGTGCCTCGCCAAAACCGACAGGCGCATGGCCAGGGACTCCAGCGACAATTCGATAATCTGAAGCCAGCCATTGAACAGGCCCGTACCCAACAAGAAGCGATAGGTATGGAGGATGGGTTCGGACTGCAGATCGAATTCGAGAGCTTTCCTGATATCGAGTTAGCCTTCGAGTCGCTAGCAGCTGAATCATCTGGAATTGAGCTGCTGAACGTTCGCCATGATGAGCACAGTACCTTTGCTACGGTCTCCGTTCCTGATGGTAAGCTGCATATATTGGAAAATAAAATTGCTGCCTATCTGGATGAGACCAAGGACACCGTCAATGAAGAGAAAGGTACCAGAACCCCAAAGAACCAAAAGCTGCTGGATGCTATCCGAAGTATAAGGGTAGCTAGCATCAAATCACTATGGACGGATGATCCTGAAGTCTTTCCAGCTGATGCAGAGGAAGCTTTCTGGTGGGAGGTATGGTTGCCGGTGCGAGGAAACAGAACCCAAGTCACCGAACAGTTCAAGCAACTGGCGCAGAGCCTAAACTTTCGGCTTGCCAAGGGGCAGATAGAATTTCCTGAACGCACTGTTCTGCTGGCATATGGTTCTCTGCAGCAGATGCAGCATTCCGTGCTGACATTAAACAGTATCGCCGAGCTGCGGCGTGCGAAAGAGACTGCGGATTTTTTTGACTCATTACCACCAGAAGAACAACCGGAATGGTCTGATGAATTGCTTCAACGGATAACGGTAGCCAATGAGGGAGTGGACGTTCCTCACATCTGCCTGTTGGACACGGGTGTCAACGAAGCCCACCCACTGTTAGCCCTAGCAATTGCATCACAGGATACCCATACCGTTGAGCCCGGATGGGGGACTGATGACAAAGAAGGTCATGGCACGGAAATGGCGGGGCTTGCATTGCTGGGTAATCTGACACCCGCTCTTGATTCTTCTGAACCTATCGAAATTTTTCACAGGTTAGAGTCTGTTAAGCTGCTAGATCGAAATCACTCTAACAGCGGTGAGCCGGATCACCATGGCTACTTGACTGTCGAGGCAGTCAGCCGGCCAGAAATTACCGCAGCTCAGCGGTCACGCGTATTCAGTATGGCTGTAACGGCCCGGGATGCACGAGATAGAGGACGCCCTTCCGCTTGGTCAGCCACCATAGATCGCCTAGCGGTAGATTATGACAATCAGGGTGAAACGCCGAGACTATTTGTCATATCCGCTGGCAATATCGAAGATCCGAATGCATGGGCACAATATCCCGCTAGCAACACCACTGACGGCATCCATGATCCTGGGCAGGCGTGGAATGCCCTAACCGTGGGTGCTAGCACAGAGTTGATTCACCTCAGCGAGCCAGATACGGATGACTATCATCCTGTAGCGCCATTCGGCGGATTGAGCCCATTTAGCACCACCTCCCAGACTTGGGAGGGTCATTGGCCACTCAAGCCGGATGTGGTCTTTGAAGGAGGAAACGCCGCGATTACTACACTGTATGCGACACAATATGCAGAAACAAAAGCAAGTCTAAGCCTGTTAACGACCTGCGCGGAGATCAGCCAAAAACTATTTACAACCACCAACGCAACCAGTGCTGCAAGCGCCCTAGCTGCGAGAATGGCAGCCCGATTGATGGCGGAGTATCCCGAGCTTCGCATTGAAACCATCCGTGGTTTATTGGTTCATTCTGCGGCATGGACTCCTGCCATGAAGCAGCAGTTTCTTGCCAACCCAGATAACCCCAATAAGAGTGATGTTGCGCGGCTAGTACGACATTGCGGTTTTGGTCAACCGGATCTGGCGAGCGCTCTATGGAGTGTCGAAAATTCCCTCACCCTGATTTGTGAAGACAGTTTGCAGCCGTTCATGCGAGAGGGGTCAAACGCCCCCAAACTGCGAGACATGAACCTGCACCAGCTGCCCTGGCCTTTGGCGGAGTTGGAGGCTTTGGGCGAAACTGAAGTGGAGATGCGGGTGACACTCTCCTACTTCATAGAACCTAATCCCTCAAACCGGGGCATCAAGTCGCGTTATCGCTATGAATCCCACGGGTTTCGCTTCGAAGTTAAACGTCCACACGAGTCTGACGATGAATTCCGCCAACGCATCAATCTGGCGGCCAGAGATGCAGAGGAAGGCAGTAGTACCAGCAGTGGAGACGACCCAAAGTGGATGTTGGGTACACGCAATCGACACCGTGGTAGTTTGCATTCTGATATTTGGAAAGGCCCGGCGGCAGATCTGGCCAGTCGAGGAATGCTGGCAGTGTTCCCGGTCAGCGGCTGGTGGAAAACACGCCCCAAACTTGAGCGCTACGATCAAAGTGCGGAATATTCACTGCTGGTTTCCATTCGCGCGCCAGAGGTAGATGTGGAGCTTTATACCGCGATAGAGAATCAGATCAAGGTCGCGGTGAAGATCTAATCTAAGGAAAATCAGGGTCAGAACACAGTTTTCTCTAATATTAGAAACTATTGAGTTCTGACCCCGTTTTTTATAAAAAGGATTGCAGCGAATGGAAAGCCTGGTCTTGATAACCATTTTTGCCCTGACTGGATGGGCTATTTTCATTTACAACAGATTAGTGCGTGACAGAAACCGCGTCAACGCGGCGTGGAGCGACATCGACGTCCAGCTCAAGCGGCGCTACGACCTGATCCCCCAGCTGGTCGAGGCGGTACGCCAGTATGCCGCCTATGAACGGGCCACGCTCAGTGCCGTCATCGAACTGCGTAACCTGGCACAGCAGAGCGACTCTGTTAGCGAACGGGCCGAGCGGGAGAAGGTCCTCGGCAAGGGGATGCACCAGCTTATCGCCGTCGCCGAGCAGTACCCGCAGCTCAAGGCCAACGAGAGCTTCCTCGAACTGCAGACAAATCTCACCGATGTGGAAGATCATATCCAGTACGCGCGCCGCTACTACAACGGCACCGTACGCAACCTCAATACCCGCATCGACACCTTCCCCGACCTGATCATCGCCCGTCTCTTTGGCTATCGGCACAACAGCTATTTCGAGCTCGAGAGCGGGCAGGAGCGCCAACCCATGGAGATCCGGCTATGAGACATCTCACTCTACTGTTACTGTTGTTAAGCGCTACCCTGCCAGCGCTGGCCGAGGAGCGCATTCTCGAGTTCAGCAGCGACGTCACGGTGCACCCCAGCGGGGTGCTCACCGTTACCGAAAACATCACCGTGCGTGCCGAGGGCAATCAGATCCGGCGTGGTATCTATCGCGACTTTCCCACCATTTATAGCGGCCGTAACGGCCTGAGCAGCCGGGTCACCTTCGTGCCCGTGTCGGCGCAACTCGACGATGAACCAGTAAACTACTTCACTGAGGATATCAGCAATGGCGTGCGCCTCTACATGGGCGATAAGAACCGGCAACTGAAGAGGGGTATCTACCGCTTCACGCTCACCTACCGTACTGACCGGCAACTCGGATATTTTGAAAGCCACGATGAGCTCTACTGGAACGTCAACGGCAATGGATGGAACTTTCCCATCGACATGGTTGAGGCCACCGTGCATCTTCCCCCAGGGGTTGAGTCGCACACCATCACCCACGAGGCCTACACCGGCGCATTTGGCTACAAGGGTCAGGCCTACCAGAGCCAGATCGATGATGAGGGCAATGCCTACTTCCAGACCACCCAGTCTCTTGCCCGGGAAGAGGGGCTGACCGTCGTCGTCGGCTGGCCCAAGGGATTCGTAGTCGAACCCTCGGGGAAAGATCGGATGGAGTGGTTTCTGGATGATAACGGCAACGTCATTGCCGGCCTGATCGGGCTGGGCCTGCTGCTGCTTTACTACGGTC
>JAOUQQ010000085.1 GCA_029879245.1 Chromatiales bacterium
GCGGTGCATGTCGTCGAGGAAGGCGTTGACCAGGGTACGATGGGTGCGCTGCTCATCAATGCACGACTGCTCACAGCGGGCCGCGCCGACACAGCTCATGCCGGTGCGCACAGCGGGGCCGGCACCACCCAGATCAAACCCCAGTTCGTTGATCTCATCAAAGGCCGGTTGCACGTTATCTGTGGTACAACCCTGGAACATAATGTCACCGGACTGTCCGTGGAAGGCGATGAGGCCTGAGCCATATTTCTCCCAGATATCACAGAACTTGCGCAGGATCGCGGTATCGTAGTGCATACCGGCCGGTGGCATCACACGCAGGGTGTGAAACTCAGCCGCATCGGGGAACATCGGCTTTTTGTCCTCATCCATCAACTCGGTAAAGCGCGGAATGATGCCGCCACCATAGCCGACAACACCGACGGTACCACCCTTCCAGTACCCTTTTTTGGTGTTGTAGGAGGTCTCCAGCTGACCGAGCAGGTCAACCGACATATCGTTATCGTTAGCCAGACGCTTGAGGCCGGTAACAAAGCTCGGCCAGGGGCCGCTCTCCAGTTGGTCAAGCAGGGGCGTATTGTGCAGTTTCTTTGCCATTTTAAATGCTCCTTACACATTCAGGTCGTTTATGACACGTAACTTAACTCGCACAACAACTGCTACTACCTAGCCGACATGCGGCATACAGTGGTGTTATGACAGGTGTGAATGGACATCACCTCAATAACATAGTAATTAACTCAAGAAATATCAACGCCTGAATTAGTAGGGAAATGGGCGTTTGAGTCTTGTGACGGTGTGGGATGGTTGTGTGATGCGGGAGAATGACAGGCTGGGTCTCTGTCAGAGATGATTGGTGGGTGCTGAGGGGTTCGAACCCCCGACCCTCGCCTTGTAAGGGCGATGCTCTCCCAGCTGAGCTAAGCACCCAACGCGGCGGGATGATAGTGAGTTGCCCCAGTGAGGTCAACTGATTATTTATCGTGATTTGCGACTCGTAGCATTGGATGCGTAAGGCTATAATGCGTGACGGATTTTCTGGCAGTTGCGTGCCATCACACTTTTCTTGTATCAGGGTTATCTATGTCTATAAAGACGCGCTTTGCCCCCAGCCCCACCGGCTATCTGCATGTGGGCGGGGCCCGTACCGCGCTTTTCTCCTGGCTCCATGCTCGCAAGCATGGAGGGCGTTTTGTGTTGCGGATCGAGGATACCGACCTGGAGCGCTCCAACGCCGAATCGGTCAATGCGATCCTCGAGGGGATGACCTGGCTGGGGCTGGAGTATGACGAGGGCCCCTTCTACCAGACCCACCGCTTCGAGCGCTACGAGGAGATCGTCCAGCAGTTGCTGGCCGAGGGACACGCCTACCGCTGCAACTGCTCCAAGGAGCGACTGGAGGAGCTGCGCGAGGGGCAGATGGCGCGCAAGGAGAAGCCGCGCTACGACGGCCACTGCCGCGAGCACTATGTCGACCCTGACGAGCCGCACGTGATCCGTTTTCGTAACCCTCATGAGGGGAGCGTGGTGTTCGACGACCTGGTGCGCGGGCGCCTCGCCTTCAGCAACGACGAGCTGGATGACCTCATCATCAAACGCACCGACGGCTCGCCCACCTATAACCTCAGCGTGGTGGTCGATGACCTCGATATGGGGATCACCCAGGTGATCCGCGGTGACGACCACATCAACAACACCCCGCGCCAGATCAACATCCTCAAGGCGCTGGGGGCGGAACTGCCGCAGTACGCCCACGTGCCGATGATCCTCGGCGATGACGGGGCGCGCCTCTCCAAGCGCCACGGTGCGGTGAGCGTGATGCAGTATCGCGATCAGGGGCTGCTCCCCGAGGCGCTGCTCAACTACCTGGTGCGCCTCGGCTGGTCACACGGCGACCAGGAGATCTTCAGCCTCGATGAGATGATCGAACTGTTCGATATCGGAAACGTCAACAAGGCCGCCTCCAGCTTCAATACCGAGAAGCTGCTCTGGATCAACCAGCACTACATTAAGGAGGGTGACCCGGCACGGGTCGCCCACCTGTTGAGCGTCCATATGGGCGATTTGGGTATTGACCCTGCCCTTGGCCCCGACCTTGTCGAGGTGGTAAAGGTGCAGCGCGAGCGCGCCAAGACCCTCGTAGAGCTGGCCGAGGTGTGCGCTTTCTTCTACAAGGACTTCGACGAATACAACGCCAACAGCATGAAGAAGGCCTTCACCGAGGCGGCCATCGCACCGCTGGAGCGTGCCCGCGCCCTGCTCAGCGGGCTCGATGAGTGGCAGCCCGAGGCGATCAAGCGGGTGCTTGATGAGGTGGTGGCCGAGCTTGAGATCGGCTTTGGCAAGCTGGGGATGCCGCTACGCCTGGCGGTGACCGGTGGCGCCCCCTCACCGGACCTTGATGTCACCCTGCAGCTGGTGGGACAGGAGGCGAGCCTGCGTCGTATCGACAGGGCGCTGGAGACGATACGCGGTTTGCTATAAATTTCCCTGCATATTGAAAACAGGATTTTGGTAGCCACTAAAGGGCTACGGAACAGAGCATTCAAGGTTATTACGAGATGAGCAACGACACGACGTCGACCCCGAAAAACTTCATTCGCCAGATCATCGATGAGGATCTGAAGGCGGGCAAGAATAGCGGCCTGGTGGCCACCCGTTTCCCGCCCGAGCCCAACGGCTACCTGCACATCGGCCACGCCAAGTCGATCTGCCTCAACTTCGGCATCGCCGTCGACTACGCCGGTACCTGCAACCTGCGCTTCGACGACACCAACCCGCACAAGGAGAACCTGGAGTTCGTCGAGTCGATCCAGAACGACGTGCGCTGGCTCGGCTTCAGCTGGGAGGATCGCCTCTTCTACGCCTCCAACTATTTCGAGAGGCTCTACGACTATGCGGTGGAGCTGATCCAGAAGGGCAACGCCTACGTCTGTGACCAGAGCGCGGAGGAGATGCGCGAGTACCGCGGTACCCTCAAGGAGGCGGGTAAGGATAGTCCCTACCGCTCACGCAGCGTGGAGGAGAATCTGGACCTGTTTAAACGCATGCGTGCCGGCGAGTTCAAGGATGGCGAGAAGGTGCTGCGCGCCAGGATCGACATGGCCTCGCCCAACATGAACATGCGCGATCCGACCCTCTACCGCATCCGCCACGGGGTGATCCACCATCAGACCGGAAGCGAGTGGTGTCTCTACCCGATGTACGACTACACCCACCCCATCTCCGACGCCCTGGAGGGGATCACCCACTCGCTCTGCACCCTGGAGTTTGCCGACCACCGCCCGCTCTACGACTGGGTGCTCGACAACATCTCCATCGACTGCCACCCGCAGCAGATCGAGTTCTCGCGCCTCAACCTGCAGTACACCGTAATGAGCAAGCGCAAGTTGACCCAGCTGGTGGAGGAGGGGCACGTGGAGGGGTGGGACGACCCGCGCATGCCGACCATCGCCGGGCTGCGTCGCCGCGGCTTTACCCCCGCCGCAATCCGCGACTTCTGCGATCGCATCGGCGTCACCAAGGCCGACAACAGCATCGAGATGGGGGTACTGGAGAACTGCATCCGCGAGGATCTCGACACCAGCGCCCCGCGCGCCATGGCTGTGCTCCATCCGCTCAAGGTGGTGATCGAGAACTATCCGGAGCAGGGTGAGGAGTGGCTCGATGCCCCCAACCACCCCAAGGACGAGGGTATGGGAAACCGCAAGCTCCCCTTCTGCCGCGAGGTCTATATCGACCGCGAGGACTTTATGGAGGTGGCCCCCAACAAGCACTTCAAGCGCCTGGTGGCCGGTGGCGAGGTGCGGCTGCGTAACTCGTACGTTATTAAGTGCGAGGAGGTGATCAAACGTCCCGACGGGGAGATCGTCGAACTGCGCTGCAGTTACGATGCCGATACCCTGGGCAAGAACCCCGAGGGGCGCAAGGTGAAGGGGGTGATCCACTGGGTCTCTGCCCGCCACAGTGTGAAGGCCGAGGTGCGCCTCTACGACCGCCTCTTTATCCACCCCAATCCGGATGGCGACAAGGAGGTGGCGAGCTTCACCGAACACCTCAATCCCGATTCGCTGCGCACCCTAACCCACTGTTATCTGGAGCAGAGCCTGGGCGAGGTGGGCGAGGGGAGCCGTTATCAGTTTGAGCGTGAGGGATACTTCTGTTTTGACCCGAAAAGCTCCACCGCCGAGGGGCCGGTCTTCAACCGGGTGGTGACACTGCGCGACTCGTGGGCCAAGATCGAGCAGCAGGGGTAATAAACAGGGGCGACGGCGGCGAAAAAGTATTGATGCTGTCGTCCCGTTTTGTTACATTCTGCGCCGCTTCAGGGAGGGGCATTGGAGAGTGTATAGGGAACTGTTTAGAACTTGCCTCAAGTAACTGAAAGAGGGCAAAAAAACAGATAATCGGGCTTGACACCAGCCGTTAAGTCTCTAGAATACACGCCTTCTTTCGGGGCTATAGCTCAGCTGGGAGAGCGCTTGCATGGCATGCAAGAGGTCCGCGGTTCGATCCCGCGTAGCTCCACCAAAGTACCAGTTTTACCGGTGCAACGCCGGATGACTGAAAACTCGTTTTCAGTCCCCTTCGTCTAGAGGCCTAGGACATCGCCCTTTCACGGCGACGACAGGGGTTCGACTCCCCTAGGGGACGCCAAATCAGGAAAGCCGCTGTTTACAGCGGCTTTTTTGTTTTTCCACTATCACACCACTTGATATTTGCTCTCCTGCATCAATATTAGCTCTATTAGCTGTTGCGAGAGAGTCATTACTCCACTGTCGGAGGGTTTACTATGGCTTACGGGAAGTGATGATGATGACAATAGATCGGTCGGCACTCGACGAGCTTAGGGAGATGCTGGAAGAGGGGCTGAATGAATTACTTGACGAATATCTGGATGATACGCCGTCGCAGTTGAGAAAATTAAGGGCTGCAGCAGAGGCCGGTGATGTGACAGAGATTGCAGCGGTAGCGCATACCCTTAAAGGTAGTAGTGGGAATCTGGGGGTGAGTCAGATCTACCAGTTATGTCAGTTGCTGGAGCAGGATGCTAGAGCAGGGCACGTCGACAATGTCGACACGTCTGTGGCAGAGATCGAGTCGGCTTTTGCAGCTGCCAGAGAGGCGCTGGAAGAGTACCGTTCTAGTTAGATAGACACCATCATGTCAGAAAAACCAATGCTCGAGATAGAACCGCTGCTCCTTGTCGTTGATGATGACAGAGTTACCCGGCTTACTATTACCAAGGTACTGACAAAAGCGGGCTACAGGGTGATTGACGCCGATGATGGGCTGCAGGCCCAACAGCAGATCGCTTTGCATCAACCTGAAATGGTTCTGATGGATGTCATGATGCCCAATATGGATGGATATAGCGCCTGTCGTGAAATTCGTACCAGGTATGACCATCAAGCCCTTCCGGTGTTGATGCTCACCGGTCTCAATGAGATGGAGTCTATCGACAAGGCATTTGAGTCCGGCGCGACCGACTTTATCACTAAACCCATTAACTGGACCCTGCTGACACAGCGTGTACGCTATGCCCTGCGCACCAAGGCGATGGGCAATGCCCTGATACGCAATCAGGAGCGACTCTCGCAGGCGCAGCGTATCGCTAAACTGGGCTATTGGGAGATCGACATCCTGAGTGGCCGCGTTCACTGCTCTGATGAACTCTATTGGGTGCTGGGTATGGAAACCTCAACTGAGGTTGGTGAACTCTCCAGTTTCCTTTCGCTGGTCGTTGATGAAGACAGGGATGAAGTAGAGAGTGCGATCAAGATTGCGTGTGAGAGTGGCGGCGCGTTTGAACTTGAATACCGCATCAGGCGAGCCGATGGAGAAGTGATCACGGTGCAACAGCAGGGACAGGTAAACTACTCAGCTGATGGCAAGGCTGAGAGTCTACTGGGTACCGTGCAGGATATCTCCGAGCGGAAGGCCGCGGAGGCGTTGATTGAATATCAGGCCTTCTACGATAGTCTCACTGACCTGCCAAACCGTCGTCTGTTTGGTGACCATCTCTCACATGCGATCTCTCTGGCACATCAGCAGCATCGGCAACTGGCGGTGCTGTTTGTCGGGCTTGATCGATTCAAGGTGGTGAATGACACCCTGGGGCATGCCGCTGGCGATCAACTGCTGTGTGAGTTGGCACAGCGCCTGAAGTCCCTGGTCAGGGATGGCGTTACGGTGGCACGTTTTGGTGCCGATGTTTTTGCCGTACTGTTTGAAGGGCTCGATGCGGAGACAGATATCTCATCATGTGCCAGCTCCATGATCGAACAGATGGCTAGCACGGTGACGATTCGTGAACAGGAGTTCTTCACCTCATCAAGTATCGGGATCGCGATCTTTCCGCATGATGGTAACAGTGGAGAGGAGTTGCTCAAGGCGGCGGATACTGCCATGTTCCGTGCCAAGGAGATGGGGGGGCAACAGTACCAGTATTTTACTGCGGACATGAACCTCAAGGCGCAACATCGCCTGAAGATAGAGATAGAGTTACGAAAGGCGTTGGAGCGTGATGAGTTTCAACTATTCTATCAGCCACAGATAGACGCCAGGACGCGAAGACTCGTTAGTATGGAGGCATTGATACGTTGGAACCACCCTGAGCGAGGTATGATATCCCCGCTCGATTTTATTCCGATCGCCGAGGAGAGTGGGCTTATCGTTCCGATTGGTGAATGGGTAATACGTACTGCCTGTCGTCAGACAATGGAGTGGAATCGCAAATATGGACTTAATCTGCGTGTAGGTGTGAATCTCTCCGGTCGGCAGTTTACCCAGCCTGATCTGATTGAAATGGTTGATGATGTGTTACAGAAAAGCGGCCTGCCTAACCACTGCCTTGACCTTGAGGTGACCGAGAGCGTCGCCATGGATGATATTGATAGTTGCATTGCGACCCTGAGACAGTTTAAAGAGATGGGGATCTACTCCTCTATGGATGATTTTGGTACAGGCTACTCCTCGCTAAGTTATCTGCAACGAATGCCACTGCATACCCTGAAGATCGACCGTGCCTTTGTTAAAGATATCGGGAAGAATGGGGAAAATGGTGAGATTGCACGGGCGATTGTTGCGATGGCGCATAGCCTTGGCATGAATGTTATCGCCGAAGGGGTTGAGACAGAAGAGCAACTTCAATTTTTGAGCGCTCAGGGTTGTGATGTGATACAGGGTTTTTACATCAGTAAACCACTTGATGTTATTAGCTTTGAACGGGGATTGAAATCTTTGGCGGCGTGAAGGGCGAGTGGATAATGCCTCGCCCTTCATCGCTAGCTATTTTGTGATCTGGATGTCGGCCTTCTCTTGTAGTGACTTAACGTAGAGTGCGACGCGCTGCTGCTGCAGTGCCTGGGTTAGTTTATCTTTCACTTTATCAAAAGTTGGCGGGTCGATCTCGCGGTTATCCTCAAGTTTTATAATGTGCCAGCCAAACTGGCTCTGTACGGGTACTTTGGTGTATTTGCCCTTGTCCAGCAGCGCCACGGCATTGGCAAACTCCGGTACCATCAGTTGTGGTTTGAACCAACCCAGGTCACCACCCTTTTCGGCAGAACCCTTGTCTGAAGAGTTCTTGGTGGCAAGCTTGGCGAAATCACCACCGAGGTCCAGCTCGGTGATTAACTGTTCAGCCTTTGTCTTGTCTGCAAGCAGGATATGGCGCGCCTTATACTCCTTGATCTTTTTGCCTTTTATCTCCTTATCATAGATATCTTTAACTTCTTTCTCCGTTACCGGATTTTTCTCGATCGCCTCCTTGAGTGCGACATCGACCAGAAGTTTGCGCTTGAGATGCTCAAGCTCGGCCTTAACATCCTTGCGCTTTTCAATCCCCTGCTTAACTGCATCCTGATAGATCAACTCCCGAGACAACAGTTCGCTCATCACCTCATTGGGGTCGAGACGTACATTGGGGTCATTGATGCCGCGGGTTGCCTCATAGGCAAAACGCTGCATGTCCTGACCGGTTATTTTGGCACCATTGACGGTGGCCAGTACCTGCTCCTCAGCTTGAAGCGGAGAGCTGATGGCAACTGCGGTGATAAATGGAATAAGGGTACGCTTTGTAAATAACATGAAGATGGTTCCTTAGTTTCGATTTTATTTTGGCGTGTCGGCCTGAATGGTCAGGGCGTGGATTTCACTTTGCATCAGATCGGCGACGGCCTCAAAGACCATGCGGTGACGTTGTACCGGCCCCTTAGCCTCGAAAGCGGCGGAGACAATACGCACCTCAAAGTGGCCGGCACCACCGGCACTGGCGTGTCCGGCGTGTTTGTGGCTCTCATCAATGATCTCGATACTCTCTGGTTTGAGGGCAGTCTCGAGTCGCTCACGGATCATCGCCATACGCTGCTCACCGAGGCTCATGGTAGTACCTTCTTAAATGGTTTGACGGTGACACTGGCGTAGACCCCAGCGGCCATGTAGGGGTCGGCGGCGGCCCAGATTTCCGCCTCCTCCAGCGAGGGAAACTCCGCCACCACCAGACTACCTGTAAATCCGGCGCTGCCGGGATCGTTACTGTCGATGGCCGGGTGCGGGCCGGCCAGTAGTAGACGGCCCTCATGCTTAAGCTGTTGCAGCCGCTCAAGGTGGGCCGGGCGCGTTTTTATTCGCAGCTCCAGTGAATCCTCAATATCCTGACTGATGATGGCGTAGTACATCTTACCCCTCGCTCTCCTCGTTAACCGTTTCATTGGCCTGCTCGGGCATGTGGCGGGCCAGGTAGAAGCCCTGGGCGATGATGAAGAGAAACATCAGACCGATGCCCCAATAGACCTTAAACGCAACCCATTCCTGTTCCATAAGTTTGGCATGTTGGCACAGCTCCAGCAGCTGTCCACCCAGGGCATCGCACTGGTCGATGTCGACCTTCTTGCCCGCTGCGTTGAATAGGGCCTGCTCTGCCTGCATATAAAAGTTGGCTACATAGATATTGGCTATGCCCAAAGCGCCGAAAAAGGCGAACCAACTTACGTTAAGGCGTTTCCAGATGACTTTTGGTACTTCAATGGTGTGGCCCATCATGCGTTCTGCAAAGGGTTTGTCACCAATGAAATGACTACCGAGGAATGCTAATGCGAAGAGCCAGTATACCGCGGTGGGTTTCCACATGAAGAAGGCGCGGTCTTGCAGCAGCAGGGTGGCACCACCCAGTACGGTGATTAGTGCCAGTGTAATGAGGTGCATCTTCTCGAAGCGGCGGTGTTTGAGCCAGAAGAGCAGGTTTTGCATGAAAGTGGCCCCGATTACCACAGCGGTGGCGGTGTACATGTCGTACATCTTGTAGGCGATTAAGAAGAGCAGAATGGGAAAGAAGTCGAAGAGAAATTTCATCGGAGTATCTTAGTAACGGGTCGTTTTACTGTCAGGCATCCATAAAGGGGGCTCAATCTACCATATCCTTAGTGTGATGGGCAGCGCAGGAGTTCCACAAATGGGCTACAATGCGCCCCCTATGTCACTACGATACGACCTTCACAGCCACTCTCTCGCCTCGGACGGAACCCTCAGCCCCTCTGAGCTGGTGGCACGTGCCGCCGCGGCCGGGGTGAATGTACTCGCCCTGACAGACCACGATGAGACTGGTGGTGTTGCTGAGGCTGAGCGGGCGGCAATAAAGGCAGGGATCTGCCTTGTTCCTGGTGTGGAGGTCTCGGTCACCTGGGGCAAGCAGACCATTCATGTGGTCGGCCTCAATGTAAATACCGGTCATGCTCCGCTACAGGAGGGGCTGACCCGCTCACGTGAGTTTCGCAACTGGCGTGCCGAGGAGATGGGGCGGCGCCTGGCCAAACACGGTATCGAGGGGGCCTATGAGGGGGCGGTGGCCCGTGCTCACGGCCGCATCATCAGCCGTACCCACTTTGCCCACTTTCTCGCCGAGAATGGTCATGCTGCCTCGGTGCGTGATGTCTTCAAGTCGTTTCTCAAGCCGCGTAAGCCGGGCTACGTACCGGGAGAGTGGGCAAGCCTGGAGGAGGCACTTGGCTGGATCCACGGCGCCGGTGGTCAGGCGGTGATCGCCCACCCGGCGCGCTACACCATGAGTGCCAGCAAACGGCGTAAATTGCTGGGAGAGTTCGTCGAGCTGGGTGGCGAGGGGCTGGAGGTGGTCTCTGGCAGCCACTCCCGTGGTGACAATTTCAGTATGGCGCAATTGGCGAAAAACCATAAACTGCTCGCCTCGGCCGGCTCGGACTTTCACGGCCCTGAGAACCCCTGGGTAGAGCTGGGACGATTGCAGACGCTACCCGATGGTTGCCGTGCTATCTGGGAGGGGTGGCAGTTGGATGAGTGTGCCCGGCGTGCGGTCTCCTGATTGTAGAGTGGTGTAATGAGTCAGTTTTTTCAGATCCACCCGGATAATCCGCAAAAGCGCCTCATCGACCAGGCGGTGGAACTGGTACGTCAGGGTGCCGTGATCGTCTATCCGACTGACTCGGGTTATGCGCTTGGCTGTCACATCGGTGACAAGGAGGCACTGGACCGTATCATTGCCATCCGCCGCCTTGATGATCGCCACAACTTCACCCTGGTCTGCCGTGATCTCTCGCAGATCAGCAGCTATACCAAGATGGACAATACCCACTACCGCCTGCTCAAGGCGGTCACCCCCGGGGCCTATACCTTCATCATGCAGGCGACCCGTGAGGTGCCTCGTCGTATCCAGTCGCGGCGTAAGACCATCGGCGTGAGGGTCCCTGATAACGCCATCGTGCGTGCCCTGCTGGATGGGCTGGGTGAACCGCTGATGAGCACCACCCTGATCCTCCCCGGGGAGGCGATGCCCGAGACCGACCCCTACGATATTCGTCAGAGCCTTGAGCATGCGGTCGATCTGATTATCGACGGCGGCTACGGCAGTTTTGAGCCCTCAACCGTGGTCGATCTGACCGATGATGTGCCGCAGGTGGTACGTCGTGGACTGGGTGACCCGGCACCTTTTGAGCAGTAATTGGATAGCGATTTTATCTCGTCATGGAACATTTAACCCTTTTTCAGAAGATAGCTGTTTCGCTTATCCCTGTTCTGTTTGCGATCACACTTCACGAGATGGCCCACGGTTGGGCGGCGATGCGTT
>JAOUQQ010000172.1 GCA_029879245.1 Chromatiales bacterium
CGGCACGGTATATCGGTTCGCGCGATTGAGGAGAACCTTGCCTGCTGGCTCGAGAAGATTGAGGAGCCGCCACTCTTTCTCAACGCCGTCGCCGGGCTAGGCTCGCCGCTCTGGTGTGCGGATGAGGTGCCTCGCTTTGATCGCGAGGAGAAGCTCCCTGAACAGGCAGTGGCACTGCTAGAGAGCATCCTCTTCCTGCTACTGCTCAACCTCTGTGAGATGGAGTCAGAGTTGCCCGCGCTGGAGGAGATTGTCGTTAACGGTGGGATCAGTGCGGTGGATGGGGTCTGCCAGCGCCTCGCCGACCTGACCGGCATTTCGGTGGTGCGCAGCGACGAGCGCGAGGGGACAGCACGCGGCCTCGCCGCCCTGCTCTGTGACTGCGGTGATCGCTGGCCGCGACAGGAGAGCCGCTTTGAGCCGAGACAGAACCAGGCACTGCATGCCCGCTTCGAGCGGTGGCAACACTTTATGCAGCAGGAGCTCAGTCCGCACTGCCACTACTACAACTGTACACCGAGGAGGGGCCATGGCTAGGGTCGTCGCCCACCGCGGACAGTGCAGCAACTATCCGGAGAACACCCTCCCCGCCCTAAAACGGGCCATCGCCTGCGGTGCGCAGGCCGTCGAGTTCGACCTGCAGATGAGCGCCAACCGGGTTCCGGTTGTCTGCCACGACGTCACCCTTGCGCGTACCGGCGGGGTCGAGATCGACATCACGCAGACTCGCTACGAAGAGCTGCGCCGCTACAGCGTCAGTGAACCACATCGGCTGGGTGATCGCTTTGCCGCGGTGCGTCTCCCCTCCCTGCATGAGGTGGTAGCACTGCTACGCCTCTCGCCTCAGGTCACCGCCTTCGTCGAGCTGAAGGAGGAGTCGCTCACCGCCTTTGGGGTAGAGACCTTCGTCGCGCAGGTCTGCCATGAGCTGGCACCCATCGCCCGGCAGTGCGTGGTGATCGCCGACTCTCTGGAGGCGCTACTGGTGGTAAGGCGTCACATGACGATGGCACTGGGGTGGATCGTCCACCGCTGGGACTCCGGGGATCGGACACTGGCACGACACCACCGCCTCGACTATCTCGTCATCAACCACCGATACTGTGCCGATGAGCACTACAACTTTGCCACAGACCCCTGGCAGTGGGTGCTCTACGAGACCTGCGAGCCGCAACTGGCCCGCACCCTGCTGCAGCGCGGCGCCGCCTGGGTGGAGAGCAACGACCCCTGTAACCTGCTGCAGGCACTGGGGGTGGAGGGGTGATCGACTACGACCTGGTGGTGATCGGGGGCGGCATCCACGGCGTGGGGGCGGCACAGGCGGCCGCTGCCGCGGGCCATACGGTACTACTACTGGAACAGTACGGCCTTGCCCACGGCACCTCCTCGCGCTCAACCAAACTGATCCACGGTGGGCTGCGTTACCTGGAGAGCGGGCAGTTGCGCCTGGTGCGCGAGTGCCTGCGTGAGCGTCAGCTCCTTACCCGTATCGCCCCGGGGCTGGTGCGTATCGAGCCCATCCATATCCCGGTCTATGAAGAGACCTCCCGCAGTCGCCTCACCCTGCGCAGCGGACTGGCCCTCTACGCCCTGCTCGGCGGTCTGGGGTGCGACACCCGCTTTAGCACACTCGGCCGAAACAACTGGCCTGACCTTGACGGCCTGCGCCAGCAGGGGCTAAAGGGAGTGTTTCGCTACTACGATGGGCGCACCGACGATGCCGCCCTCACCCGCGCGGTGATGCAGAGCGCCCTCGCGCTGGGGGCCGAGGCGGCGATCCCGGCGGAATTTCTCGCCGCCGAGGTGGAGCCCGATGGGGTAATGGTGCGCTACCGACTATCAGGCAGTGAGAAGTGCGTCCGTTGCGCCGCCCTGGTCAACGCCGCAGGACCGTGGGTCAACGAGGTGCAATCCCGCATCAGCCCTACAACAAAGGCACCCGCAATGGATCTGGTGCAGGGGAGCCACCTGGTGCTGGAGGGGCTGGCACTGCAGCACGGCTTCTATCTTGAAGCGCCACAGGATCGGCGCGCAATCTTCCTCCTGCCGTGGCAGGGGCGGGCACTACTCGGCACCACCGAGAGCCCCTATCGGGGCGACCCGGAAGAGGTGTCACCCCTTGCCGCAGAGCAGGCCTATCTGTTGGAGGTGTTACACCACTACTTTCCGCAGGCGCCCGGCGTAGTGGTGGCCAGCGCCTTCGCCGGGCTGCGTGTGCTACCGGGAGGCAGTGGGGGCAGCTTTCACAAGCCACGCGACACCCTGCTGCACCAGAGCCACCCGCGGGTGGTCGGGGTCTACGGCGGCAAACTCACCACCTATCGGCTGGAGGCGCAAAGGGTTATCGCGTTGTTGCGGGACGTAGTGCCATCACGGCGCGCAAGGGGTGACACCTCACGGCTGGTGTTGACCTAATCGCAACTTCATTCCGGGTTCTCATCATGTTCTCTTTTGTGGTAGCTTTGGCAGAGAACACAATCAGAACGAGGGCCCTGTGATGAAACTCACCCGCCGCCAGCATGAGATCTACGACTACCTGCGTAGCCACGCGGGTCACTTTACCCACCCCCCGACCTACGATGAGCTGTGCCAGTTGCTGGGGCTGAGTTCACGCGGCTCTATGCATAAACATATCCAGGCACTGGTCGAGGCAGGGCTGGTGGAGCCGCTACAGGGGCGTCAGGGGATCCGCCTGGTTGAGTGGAGTCAGGCCGATGAGGGGGTGCCCCACCTGGGGACCATCGCCGCTGGTCGCCCGATCGAGGCACTGGCACAGCCGGAGTTTCTACCGATCCCCGCTTACCTGCTGAGTGACCGCCCCTGTTATGTGCTAACGGTAAGGGGAGATTCGATGATCGAGGCGGGGATCATGGATGGTGATCTGGTCGTTATCGAGCGTCGCGATACTGCCAGTAACGGCGAGATTGTGGTCGCCCTGATCAACGGCGAGGAGGCTACTTTAAAGCGGCTGATAAACAACCATGATGGCACCGTTACACTACAGCCGGAGAACAGTACGATGGAGACGATGCTCTACCCCGCCGAGGCGGT
>JAOUQQ010000086.1 GCA_029879245.1 Chromatiales bacterium
GTCTCCATCCGCATCGCCAGCAATCCCTGATTCTCCTTCGGCGCCTCGGTACGCTCTGCCCGACGACGACGCTGCTCTTCCGGGTCAAAGGTGGAGCCGCCCCCCTGTGGGTCGTCGGGATCGTCACGGCGAAGGGGACTATCCCTGGGAGTTACTGGCGGGTCGGGATGGAGCCAGAGGTAGACCGGTTGCGGGGGGCGCTGACATGGGGGGAGTTGCACTACGCTACCCGGATCGTGCAGCGCCTGCTGGATCGCCCGCTCCAGTTGCGCCTCGTCGTCCGGAAGCGTTGCGGGGTCGGGGCGCAGGGTTAGCTGTGCCTCAAGCAATTGCTCATAGAGGGGGCGAAGGCCGGGGTAGGTGGTGAGCAGTTCACGGCTTAACCGCTGGTTTTGTAACAACCAGGGAAGGTGGTGATGGTCGTTGTGGTGCGGCTGCCGGGCCGCGAGGGCGGCGAGCCAGCGATAGAGTGAGAGGTTGAGGTCACGCTGAGGAAAAATGTCGATCTGCGGAGGCAGGCGCAGCGTCTCATCGTCACGCCACGCCAGTTCCACCGTGCTATTGCTACCGGCGATGCGTTGCAGCCAGCTGCGCCGTGCCCCGTGGCTGCTCGCCTCGGCGGCGCTGACACGCAGACCGCCATCGCCACCGAGGGCACGAAACAGCACCCCGACCCGCTGTGAGACCTCATCGAGGGTGACCGCCTCCTCAGGGTAGCGGGTCTCAGCAGCACGGGTGATGAGTTTATGCCAGACCTTGCCGACCCACTCCTCCACCTATCTCTCCTCCCTTGCAGTTGATCTTCCGGTATCACCAAAGCAGTCGTGAGCGATCTTGGGGTGGTGACCAAAGTCGCGCTCCGAGACGTGGCGGGCGCACTCCTCATCGAGCCAGCGCAGCAGAGTTGTCTCCCCACGGCTACCCTGCGCCTGATCACAGGCATCAAGGCAGCGACGGCACTGGGTGCAGGTGAACATGCGCCGTTTAATGCTGCGTGGCTTGAGGCGCATCGGGCAGGCGTTGTCACAGGCGCTGTCACACTTCACACACGACTCGGTGCGGCGTGTGTCGAAGCCGACCACCAGTGCGCGCCGGTTTGCCATCCAGGCGAGGGACTGAAACAGACCTACGGCGCAGCCGAAACGGCAGAAGAGGTGGCGTGCCAGCAAAAACTCGATAGAGAAAGCGGTGGTGGCGATGCTGAGAAAGAGCCCCTGATTATGGGTTAACTCACCGTTTAGCAGATTGGCGTAGATCTCTCTGGGGGGGAGCAGGTAGGTGAGCAGACTGAGTGCCCAGATAAAGGCGAAGCCGACCACGAAGATGAGGGTGAGTGGTGCAAAGCGGTAGTGGGTGCGCGCCCCCGGCAGGCGGTGGCGCTCCCACAGGGTCGGTTTGCCGAGGGTTCGCAGCATCAGGCCGTTGATCATCTCCACCACCGAGAAGTGGGGACAGAGCCAGCCGCAGTAGAGGCGGCCCCAGCGCCAGGAGACCCAGATCAACAGCCCCGCGCCGAGGGCGATGGGCAGAAAGCCACGCCAGATGATATTGAGGGCCGCCTCGCCAGCGGAGATCTCACCGGAGATGAAGGCGTCGATCCCCAGGGTCCAGTTATGGCCGAAAAGGATAAAGTGGCCAAGGGTGAGGTCGAGGCGGAAGATATCGAGCGGCGGTGCGATGACAAACAGCACAAAGAAGGCGCTACGCAACCAGAGGCGGCGTCGTTGCAGTGTATCGCCTCGTGCCGGATGGCTCATAAGCGCGGGCCGCAGACGGGGCCGATGAGCGGGTAGCGCCATGTTTGACCCGCCATCGCCCTGGCCAGCCCCATTACGCCGAGCAGTACCAGCGAGGCGTGGCAGACGGTGAAGTAGATGATTGCCACGGTCCATCCGGTAATATTGTCGTATCCCCCTGTAGCGATGGTCAGTACGGTGACAGGAAGCAACAGTACCCCTGCCCAGATACTTGCAGCCAGGGTCTGGCGCAGGTGGCAGAGTGCAAGCGGTGGGGCCTTGCCGCCGAGTTTGAGATTGAGTAGCAGCAGCCAGAGAAAAGCGATGCCTGGGAGTAGCAGCAGGTTACTAAGGTAGAGCCCCTCGGCAAGTATCGCCAGCCTCCGGTCGTCATCGGCCGAGAGCGGCCTCATCTGCTCAGCGTCCATAGGTGGCACTTACCACCTCCATCAATGCACCGGCGGTCTCTTCATCGTCGGTGAGTGACTCGACCAGCGCGGCGCGACACGCCTCGACCGGGTCGTAGCCACCATGAATGAGGGTGGCGGCGTAGATCAGCAGGCGGGTGGAGGCGGCCTCCTCCAGATCATGGTCCTTGAGGGCGCGCAGGGCATTGCCAAGTGAGACCAGTCGTTTCGCTGTCATGCTATCGGTACCGGTCTCGCCAATGATGATCTCCTGCTCCAGTTCGGCTGACGGGTAGCCAAAGCGCAGGGCGACAAAGCGCTGCCGGGTGGAGGGCTTCATCCCCTTGAGCAGGTTCTGGTAGCCGGGGTTGTAGGAGACCACCAGCATGAATTCGGGCGGTGCCTGCAACAGCTCGTTGGTGCGTTCGATGGGGAGGATGCGACGATCATCGGTGAGCGGGTGAAGTACCACGGTGGTGTCCTTGCGTGCCTCTACCACCTCATCGAGGTAACAGATCGCCCCATCTCGTACCGCGCGGGTGAGGGGGCCATCGTTCCACACTGTAGCGCCGTCGCTGATGAGATGGCGCCCCACCAGGTCGGCGGCGGTCAGGTCGTCGTGACAGGCGACGGTATAGAGCTGGCGCTCCAGGCGTGCCGCCATGTGGCTGATAAAGCGGCTTTTGCCACAACCGGTCGGTCCCTTGATCAGTACCGGTAGCTGGTGGCGCCAGGCGTACTCGAACAGTTCGCACTCGTTGCCCTGCGGTCGATAGAATGGCAGGCCGATGCCCTGTGTGGTGGTCGGTACGCTACTGTGTGGTGTGGTACTCATCAAATTTTATCCCTATGGCAGGAGAAAGGCCGTTGCGATCAGCCCCCCGACGGTAAATAGATAGAGGTCAAGCATCGGTCGCCAGAAGCTGCCGACCCAGCGTAGCCCCATGAAGCGGTCGATGATCAATTTGCCTTTAATCAGTGCGATGGCGAGCACCCCCAGAATTAGCCATTTACCCTCAACTCCCAGCTGTGCCGCGGCGTAGGTGACAAGAGTGAGGGCAAGTAGTAACAGCCATGTGATGGTGCTGGTAAGAAGCAGTTCGTGATCACCTTTTTGCATGGTTACCCCTAACGCATCACATAAACCAGCGGAAAGAGGATCAGCCACACCAGGTCTACCATGTGCCAGTATGAGGCTGCGGTCTCAACCCCGGTATGTTCTGTTGCACAGTAACCACCTCGCCCCGCCTTTAATGCCACTACCGTGAGGATAACCATTCCCATGATCACATGCATGAAGTGAAAGAAGGTGAGAGAGATGTAGAAGGTGTAGAACAGATTGGTGCTGAGGCCAATCCCCAGACTGAAGTGGTGCTGATACTCGACCCCTTTTACTAGTAAAAATAGCAGGCCGAGTGCGATGGCACCCCACAACCAGCGGCTGCAGAGCCGGGCATTACCATACTGAATGGCTGCAACGGCACGGACGACGAAATAACTGCTGGTGATGAGTGTGAGTGTGTTGATGAGGCCGGATCGGCTATCCAGTTGCTGCTGATGGAGGTCGAATAACTCCAGATTGTAGTGTCGGGTGAAGGCATAGACGACGAATAGCAGGGCGAAGACTGAGAGCTCAGCCAGAATGAAGATCCAGATGGCAACGTCCCCCGGCGGATAGTCGGTGGTTATGGCGCAGCTGGTTCGGTTGGAGTCCGGCACGGTCATTGACAGAGTTGCTTTCTGTTGAGACAAAACGGGGGAGTCAGACTCCCCCATTCTCTACCTTGTGGATGTTAAACACCAGCCATGGCGTTATGCCGTTTCGGCCCGCTCCTTACCGCCAACAAAGAAGCTGGCGATGTAGACAATAAGACCAATCAGGAATACCACTCCGGCCCCCTCACGCAGCCAGTAGAAGAGGGCGATCTTCTCCTGCGCCACCATGAACGAGAGTGCCGCATCGCCGCCCATTCGCTGCAGGTAGACCTGAAGGATACCGGCGGCGGTGAGGAACAGGGTGATGAAGACCATCGAAACGGTCATCAGCCAGAACGACCACATCTCCATTACCTGCGACTTGTTGCTATTGGCCGCGGCACGACCGCGCATCATCGGCATCGCGTAGGAGATGATGGTCAACACAATCATCACGTAGGCACCGTAGAAGGCCATGTGACCATGGGCTGCGGTGATCTGACTACCGTGGGTGTAGAAGTTGACCGGTGACAGGGTATGGATGAAGCCCCACACACCGGCACCGAGGAAGGCCATTACAGCGGTGCCCATCGCCCACAGTACCGCCACCTTGTTGGGGTGTTCGCGGCGGCGCCTGTTGATCATGTTGAAGGCGAAGACCGTCATCATGAAGAAGGGGATAGGCTCCATCGCCGAGAAGACCGAACCGAGCAGCTGCCAGTACTCCGGGGTACCAATCCAGTAGTAGTGGTGACCGGTGCCGATGATGCCGGTGATGAGGGTCATGGCGATAATGACGTAGAGCCACTTCTCAATCACCTCACGGTCGACGCCGGTGGTCTTGATGAGGACAAAGGCGAGGATCGAGCCGAGGATCAGCTCCCATACACCCTCAACCCAGAGGTGTACCACCCACCACCAGAACATCTTGTCGAGCACCAGATTGTCCGGGTTGTAGAAGGAGAAGAGAAACAGCACGGCAAGGCCGGTCAGGCCGATCAGCAGCACCAGATTGACGGTGGTCTTGCGCCCCTTCAGCACCGTCATCGCGATGTTGAAGAGAAAGCCGAGCGCCACGATGACGATACCGATCTTGGTGATGGTCGGCTGTTCCAGGAACTCACGCCCCATGGTCGGTAACAGGTCATTGCCGGTGATCTTCGCCAGGGTTGCGTAGGGGACAGCAAGATAGCCGACGATGGTTAACGCCCCGGCGACAAGGAAGATCCAGAAGAGCGCCAGCGCCAGTTTGGGGCTGTGCAGTTCGGTCTCAGACTCTTCGGGTACCAGATAGTACGAGGCGCCCATAAAACCAAAGAGTAGCCAGACGATAAGCAGATTGGTGTGGACCATACGGGCCACATTGAAGGGGATCTCAGGAAAGAGAAAATCCCCCATGACATATTGCAAGCCCATAATCAGGCCGAACAGGATCTGTGCAACAAACAGACCGATGGCGGCAATGAAGTAGGGCTTGGCAACCATTTGCGATTGATATTGCATTATCTTCTCTCCCCTTAGCCCTGAATGTTTGGTGGCCAGTTGGCATCATCGATCTCGGAGGTCCACTTGAGGAACTCCGCCACCGCCTCCAGCTCCTCATCGCTGAGATTGAACTGGGGCATGTTGCGACGACCGGGATTACCTTCTACGGGACGACTCTTGATGAAGCCGATGATCGCCTCTTTGCTGTTGCCAAAACGGTTGTAGACATTGCCTAGCTCCGGGGCGTAGTAGGCACCCTCTCCCATCAGGGTGTGACAGCCGATGCAGTTGTTCTCCTCCCACACCTTCTTGCCGAGTGCTACCTGAGGGGTAATGTTCTCCCGGTGGTCGCGTTCGGGTAGTGCCCTGACTGTGTCGAAGCTAAGGGCAAGAAATATAAAAATGAAGAAGGCACTTCCACCATAGAAGATGTTACGTGCCATGCTTTTGGTAAATGCACCACTCATATATTTACCTCCTTGGCGGCTCTATCCGCTCTTGTTGGGTGGTGAGGGTCTAGTTTGAACTTCGGGGGGATTGGAGCAGATACTCTGGTCGTTATCCTTGACTCAGGTCAACCATGTCATCCGATGTGGGTGATTACTGCCCATTACGGAGGATCGGCACCATCTTTTCGACGATGTCGTCCACCCCCATCTCAACGATACTGGCAATGGAGATAAAGCTCTGGATGGCGTTGATATTGGCATCTTCACTGGCGGCGATACGGATCCGTTTCATCAGGTGAAGGTTGACCGGTTTTAACTCGTGATAGATCTCCTCGATCCCCTTTAGCTCCCAGTCGGCCTCCTGACCGTCGTTGTGGAGGATGTACTGACTGGCGAGGTAGGTGCCTACCAGGCGGTGGATCGTCTCCTGCAGGGTGGCGAAGGGGAGGTGAAAGTGGGCGAGTGGTTTGAGGCGCGAGAGGATGGGGCAGGGCCCCGATGCCATAATCAGACCAAACAGTGAGCGCAGGGCGCTCTGCATATCGACATTCTTGAAGAAACTGCGATCATCGGTGTGTACCCAGACATCGGTACGCTCGATAGAGGTGGTGTTGGCGAAGTGGTGGGCAATCTCGGCGATCTCGATGGCGACGGGACAGTAGAGGTAGTCGCTACTGTCAAATGGGCAGTTGGGACACTGGTGACAGCCAAGGTGTGTCCAGTCGGGATGATTCTCATCATTCTGTTCGCCCATGCGTGAGGGACGCTCGATATCGACATCGAAGCGACACTCTCTGCCATCTTCACGAGTGATTATATAGGTAATGGTGGTCATCCCTGACATCTCACGGGTTAAAGAACCTCTGAGGCATAGTCGGCGAGGCGCGAGCGTTCACCGCGCAGCAGGGTGATGTGGCCACTATGCTCCCAGCTCTTGAAATGGTCGACAACATAGGTGAGACCGGAGTTGGTCTCGGTGAGGTAGGGGGTGTCGATCTGGGCGATATTACCGAGACAGACCACCTTGGTACCGGGGCCTGCACGGGTGATCAGGGTCTTCATCTGCTTGGAGGTGAGGTTTTGTGCCTCGTCGATAATGATATATTTGTTGAGGAAGGTACGACCGCGCATGAAGTTGAGTGAGCGCACCTTGATGCGATTACTTAATAAATCCTGTGTAGCCGCTCGCTCCCATTCGCTATTGTGTTCCGACTGGGTGAGTACCTCGAGATTATCCATCAGCGCCCCCATCCACGGGGTCATCTTCTCCTCCTCAGTACCGGGGAGGAAGCCGATATCCTCGCCTACCGGTATGGTGACTCGGGTCATGATGATCTCGGAGTAGAGGTTCTGATCCAGCGTCTGAGAGAGCCCGGCGGCAAGGGTGAGCAGAGTCTTGCCGGTGCCTGCCTGACCGACCAGGGTGACAAAGTCGATCTCCGGGTCCATCAGCATGTTGAGGGCGAAGTTCTGTTCGCGGTTTCGGGCATTGATACCCCAGACGTTGTGGCTGGGGCTATGGTAGTCGCGTACCGTCTCAATGATGGCGTCTCCCGCGTCGATACGTCGTACCACTGCCTGAAACTCACTCTCACCATTAAGGGCGATGAACTCATTGGGGTACCAGTTCTCCACATCGGGTCCACTCAGTCGATAGAAGGTACGCCCCTCCTCCTGCCAGGAGTCCATCGACTTTCCATGCTGTTCCCAGAAATCGTCGCTCAGCTCCTGCATCCCGCGGTAGAGCAGTTCCACATCCTCCAGCACCTGGTCGTTGCGGTAGTCCTCGGAGTGGATACCGAGGATCGCCGCCTTGATCCGCATATTGGTGTCTTTGGAGACCAGGGTAACGCTGAGATCTGGCTGCTCCTGCTGCAGCGCCAGGGCGGTGCCGAGAATGGTGTTATCTGATTTGCTGCCGGGCAGGGAGGTGGGGAGTTTCGCCTCCATGATGCGGGTCTGAAAGAAGAGCGAACCGTGTGGCACCTTGCTGGAGTTGAGAAAGCCGTTCTGATCGAGTGGGATACCCTGCTGGATCTGACTGGTGGGTATACCACTCATCATCTCATCCATAAAGCGGCTCGCCTGGCGGGCGTTACGCGCCACCTCTGAGTGGCCCTTTTTGTTGTTGTCGAGCTCCTCTAACACCACCATCGGCAGGTAGATGTCGTGTTCCTGAAAACGGAACAGGGCGGTCGGGTCGTGCATCAGCACATTGGTGTCCAGGACGAAGAGGCGTTTTCCCTTTGGAGTATCGTTCATTAGCTACCCTTGTAGTTATCGTGACCTGTTAGAGTTGTTTTACCGCTTCCAGTACCTCTTCGACGTGGCCCGCCACCTTCACCTTGCGCCACTCGTTACGCAGTACACCATCGGCATCGATAAGAAAGGTGGATCGTTCTATCCCCATGTGAACCTTGCCGTAGAGTTTTTTCTCCTTGATGACATCGTACTTGTTGCACAGCATCTCATCTTCGTCAGAGAGCAGTTCGAAGGGGAAGGCCTGCTTGACCTTGAAGTTTTCATGGCGTTTGAGAGTGTCGCGTGAGACACCCAGAACCTCTGTGTTGAGTTTCTGAAACTGGTTGTAGAGATCACGAAAGTTCTGCCCCTCAGTGGTACAACCGGGGGTGGCATCCTTGGGATAGAAGTAGAGTACAACATGTTTTCCCCTGAGATCCTTCAGGGCGATGGTCTGATCACCGGTGGCAGGGAGACTAAAGGCGGGGGCCTTCTTGCCAATGGTCGGGGTACTCATGGTATCTCCTTAATGGTATCTGCTAGTTACGTTATTAATTCTAATCTAGGCCTTCGCCGGTTCGAGTATGCCATCGAGATTGAGGCCGTCGCAGAAGTAGAAAAACTCCTCGCGCAGCCGTGAGATGGCGATATCCCCGGGGATATTGACCACCAGAGTGGCAGTAAACATGGGGGTACCGGTATGGGCGGCGTTGTAACTGTCGGTGTAGAGATCCTGAATGTTGATATTACGACTGGAGAAGAATTCCGCCAGGTGGTTGACGATGCCGGGGTGGTCCAGCGCCACCACATTGACCTGATAGGGAATGGCGTTGGTCTGTGGTTGTTGGCTGTCGGTGCGTTTGGAGACGATGGTCAGTCCCAGCTTGTCACCCAGTGAGGGGAGCTGGTTCTCAAGCTTGGCGATGGTATCCCAGCTCCCCTCTACCATCATCAGGATGGCGAACTCACCGCCAAGGATGGTCATGCGGCTGTCGAGGATGTTGGCACTGCTGTCGCTAATGGGTTGGGTCAGGTTCTTGACGATGCCGGGGCGGTCCTGACCCAGTGCGGAGATGACAAGGTATTGCTTTGCCGGTGAATTCATAGGGTTGTGGTAACTCCATCTGTTCTACCTGCCGTGTGGCCTGATCGGCAGCTCTCTTTTGCCGGCTAGTCTAGCACCATTTCGTAGCCAGGCGCGCCCCCTCTTTTCTCCCCCTCCTCCTTGTCATCACTGGGCGGCACAAGTACCATGCACGTTTCGATTTTCCCTGGTGGAGATAGGTATGTTTCATGGCAGTATGGTTGCTCTGGTCACTCCGATGCAGGAAGATGGTGCGGTCGATTTCGAATCACTGGCCAGGCTGGTGGAGTTCCATGTAGAGAACGGTACCGATGCCATCGTAGCGGTGGGAACGACCGGTGAATCGGCCACCCTGGATGAGCAGGAGCACTGTGAGGTGATCCGCCGTGTGGTAGAGATGGCAAAGGGGCGCACCCCGGTGATCGCCGGTACTGGTGCCAACTCTACCTCCGAGGCGATCCACCTCACCCGCTGTGCCATGGAGGCGGGGGCCGATGCCTGTCTGCTGGTTACCCCTTACTACAACAAACCGACTCAGGAGGGGCTCTACCGTCACTTTCGCGCGGTGGCCGAGGCGGTGGCAGTGCCACAGATCCTCTACAACGTGCCGGGGCGTACCGCCGTCGATATGAACAATGATACGGTGGAGCGTCTCGCTTCTATCTCCAACATAGTCGGTATCAAGGATGCTACCGGCAACATGGAGCGTGGCAAGGACTTGATTGAGCGCTGTGGTGATCGTCTCGATATCTATAGCGGTGATGATGCCACCACCCTGGAGCTGATTAAACTCGGCAGCAAGGGGTGCATATCTGTGACGGCCAATGTGGCGCCACGTGAGATGCATCAGATGTGTGCCGCAGCTCTGGCGGGGGAGTATGACAGGGCCGCTGCCATCAATGAGAGGTTGATACCGCTGCACCAGAAGCTGTTTCTGGAGTCCAACCCAATCCCGGTCAAATGGGCTCTGCATGAGATGGGGCTGATACCTGCAGGTATTCGCCTGCCACTGACTCTATTTTCAGATATTCACCACGATACCTTGCGCCAGGCGATGAAGAGCGCGGGCGTAATTTAAGGATATTATTAACATGTTCAATGCCTTGCGCCTGCTGGCGCTCTCCCTGCTGTTTCTGCTCTCCGCCTGTAGCGGGGGGGGGACGAATAGTCGTATCGACTATAAAGAGGCGAAGAGCCTGCGTACCCTGGCGACTCCACCCGATCTGGTGGTACCGGTGAATAATGGTACTGCTGAGCTACCCGAGATGGGGGGTGAGCAGGCTATTCTGCCTGCGGTGAGAGGTATGCGCATGGAGCGGGACGGGGCGGAGCGCTGGCTGGTGAGCGATACCCCGGCTGAGGAGTTGTGGCCGCGACTGCGTGGTTTCTGGACCACCATTGGCCTGGAGTTGAATCTTGACCTGCCGCAGGTCGGTATTATGGAGACCAACTGGGCGGAGAATCGTGCCGATGCACCCGGCGGTTTTCTTACCGAGCTGGTTAAATCTGTCTTCAGAAATGCCTACTCGGCGGGTACCCGTGACAGATATCGCCTGCGCCTGGAGCGTAGGGACAATGGCGGTAGTGAGATCTTCCTGACCCACTATGGTCTTAAGGAGGTGGTTGTCCCATCTCGTGATGGTGTGAGTGACAACACTCGCTGGGAGGTCAGGCCCTCTGACCCGGAGCTGGTTGCCGAGGTGAATAGTCGCCTGCTGATGCATCTGGGCTATAGCGAGAGCAGTGCAAAGGCACTACAGGTAGAGTCGGAGAAGGTAGATCGTGCCTACCTTGAGGGCGATGGACTGGTGATAAACGAGGGCTTTGCCCGCAGCTGGCGCCGCACCGGTATTGCCCTCGATCGTCTCGGTGTGGTGGTGGAGGACCGTGATCGGAGTCGTGGTATCTACTATGTGGTTGAAGTCGATCTGCTGCCTGAAGAGAAGAAGGGGTGGTTGGGTTCTATCTTCTCATCTGA
>JAOUQQ010000182.1 GCA_029879245.1 Chromatiales bacterium
AGGGGTGAAAAAAAGCCACAACTACAGATTGAACTGCAGGGAGACGAACAACGTACTCAGCTCAGCCTCTTTAATATGGATGGCACCCCGCGTCGTGACGGGGTGGCAAGCGAATTACTCAAGCGCCTGCATGAGGAGCTGAAATAGCGTCGATGCGCTTTGCCTTGCTAGGCAGCGGCAGCCGGGGTAATGCTACCCTGGTGGTCAAGGGGAAGACGGCTCTGCTCATCGATTGCGGCTTCTCTGCCCGCGAACTGGAGATGAGGTTGGGCCGCCTCGGTCTCTCTTCATCGCAATTGAGTGCCATTGTGGTGACCCATGAACACAACGATCACATCGGCGGTGTGGGGGCGGTGGCAAGAAGACATCGACTGCCGGTGTGGCTGAGCCACGGTAGCTATCGGGCGGCAGAAAAGCGGCTGGGGGAGCTGCCCGCACGCCATACCCTAAATTGCCATGAGCCGTTTGCGGTGGGTGAACTGATGTTGCAGCCCTATCCGGTACCCCACGATGCCCGCGAGCCGTGTCAGTTTGTAGTGGGGGATGGGGCGAAACGCCTCGGCATCCTCACCGATGCCGGACGCAGCACCCAGCATATCGAGAGCTGTCTCGACAACTGTGACGCCCTGATCCTGGAGTGCAACCACGACACGCAGATGCTAGCCGAGGGGCCTTACCCCCCGGCCTTGCAGGCCAGGGTGGGCGGGGCACTGGGCCACCTGAGCAACGACCAGTCGGCTGAGATGCTGGGACGGATTGATACCGGCAGGCTGCAACACCTGGTGGCGGCACATATCAGCGAGAAGAACAACCGTCCCGAGCTGGCGGCCAGGGCGCTGAGCGGGGCGCTGGGGTGTGAGCCCGGGTGGATAGCACTGGCTGGTCAGGATAACGGGCTCGACTGGCGCGAGATTTTGTAATAAACAGCGGATTTACCACTTAACCTTTCTGAGGACATGGCGATGGAAAAGAGGGCTGAACTCTATGCGGGCAAGGCGAAGTCGGTCTATGCCACCGATGATGCCGACAAGCTGATCATCCACTACCGCAACGACACCTCCGCCTTTGACGGCGAGAAGGTAGAGCAGCTCGAGCGCAAGGGGATGGTGAACAACAAGTTCAACGCCTTCATCATGGGCAAGCTGGAGGCGGCGGGGGTCGAGACCCACCAGATCGCGCTGCTCTCCGACGATGAGTCGCTGGTGAAGAAGCTCGACATGATCCCGGTCGAGTGCGTGGTGCGCAACATCGCCGCCGGCTCCATCGTGCGCCGCCTCGGGGTGCAGGAGGGGATGGACCTCAACCCGCCCACCTTCGAGTTTTTCCTCAAGAACGATGCCCTGCACGACCCGATGGTCAATGACTACCACATCCGCTCCTTCGGCTGGGCCAGCGAGGGGGAGGTGGCGCAGATGAAGGCGCTCACCTTCAAGGTCAACGAGGTGCTGAAAAAGCTGTTCGACGACGCCGGCATGCTGCTGGTCGACTACAAGCTGGAGTTCGGCCGCTACCAGGGGCGGGTGATTCTCGGCGATGAGTTCTCCCCCGATGGCTGCCGCCTGTGGGACAAGGCGACCCGCAACAAGCTCGACAAGGACCGCTTCCGCCAGGGGCTGGGCGGCGTGGTTGAGGCCTACGAGGAGGTGGCTCACCGCCTTGGGGTCAAACTCGACTAGCCGAGTGCAGAGATAATGGCAAAACGCCCGATCAGGCTTGCACCCGGTCGGGCGTTTTGCGTTATGATGGCGCCAATTTTTTGTGTGGCTTTACGAAGTCGAAACCTGGAAAAGCAAGAACACCTAGCCGATGGCCAACGACTACACAGCAGATGCGATAGAGGTCCTCAGCGGCCTCGAGCCGGTGCGCAAGCGCCCCGGCATGTACACCCAGACCGAGCGCCCCAACCACCTCGCCCAGGAGGTGATCGACAACTCGGTGGACGAGGCGATGGCGGGCTACGCCAAGACCATCGACGTCATCCTCTACAAGGACCAGTCGATCGAGGTGCGCGACGACGGGCGCGGCATGCCGGTCGATATCCACCCCAAGGAGGGGGTGCCGGGGGTGGAGGTGATCCTCACCAAGCTCCACGCCGGCGGCAAGTTCTCCAACAAGAGCTATCAGTTTTCCGGCGGCCTGCACGGGGTGGGGGTCTCGGTGGTCAACGCCCTCTCCCGCCACCTCGAGGTGTGGGTGCGTCGCGATGGCAGGGAGTACAACATCGCCTTTCGCGACGGCAAGAAGGTCTCCGACCTGGAGGAGGTGGGCACGGTCGGCAAGCGCAACACCGGGACCACGGTCAAATTCTGGCCCGACCCGCAGTTCTTCGACTCCCCCAAGTTCTCGGTACCGCGCCTCAAGC
>JAOUQQ010000104.1 GCA_029879245.1 Chromatiales bacterium
CGGTGCTCTGCCCGGGGCTGCGCATCTCCTTCAGGGACGAGGCGAGCGGCGAGTCGGAGGAGTGGTATTACGAGGATGGCCTCACCGACTACCTGCTGAGCGAGCTTCGCGACGTCGAGCGCCTGCCGCAGGAGCCCTTCGTCGGCAGCTTCGCCGCCACCACCGAGGCGGCCGACTGGGCCGTGGTGTGGCTCCCCGAGGGGGGCGAGGTGGTGGCCGAGAGCTACGTCAACCTCATCCCCACCGCCCAGGGCGGTACCCACGTCAACGGCCTGCGCACCGGGCTTACCGAGGCGGTGCGCGAGTTCTGCGAGTTTCGCAACCTGCTGCCGCGCGGGGTGAAGCTCGCCCCCGACGATGTCTGGGACAAGGTCTCCTATATCCTCTCGGTCAAACTGCAGGACCCGCAGTTCTCCGGCCAGACCAAGGAGCGCCTCTCCTCGCGCGAATGTGCCCCCTTCGTCACCGGGGTGGTGAAGGATGCCTTCTCCCTCTGGCTCAACCAGCACCACGACCTGGGCGAGCGGATCGCGGAGCTGGCGATCAACAACGCCCAGTCGCGATTGCGCGCCGGCAAGAAGGTGGCGCGCAAGCGGGTCACCGCGGGTCCCGCCCTGCCGGGTAAGCTCGCCGACTGCGCCACCGGCGAGCCGATGCGCGGCGAGCTCTTCCTGGTGGAGGGGGACTCGGCGGGCGGCTCGGCCAAGCAGGCGCGCGACAAGGAGTTCCAGGCGATCATGCCGCTGCGCGGCAAGATCCTCAACACCTGGGAGGTCGACCCGACCCAGGTGCTCGCCTCGCAGGAGGTTCACGACATCGCGGTGGCGATCGGCGTCGACCCCGGCTCCGACAAGCTCGACGGCCTGCGCTACGGCAAGGTCTGCATCCTCGCCGACGCCGACTCCGACGGCCTGCATATCGCCACCCTGTTGTGTGCGCTGTTCGTGCGCCACTTCCGTCCGCTGGTCGCTGCCGGGCATGTCTACATGGCGATGCCGCCGCTCTACCGCATCGATGTGGGTAAGGAGACCTTCTATGCCCTCGACGATGCCGAGCGCGAGGGGGTGCTGGCACGCATCGAGGCGGAAAAGTTACGCGGTAAGATTCAGGTCACACGCTTTAAGGGCCTGGGTGAGATGAACCCCAAACAACTGCGCGAGACCACCCTGGCCCCCGATACCCGTCGCCTGGTACAGCTAACCATTGAGGCGGGTGATGAGACCAACAGCATGATGGACATGCTGCTGGCGAAAAAGCGCTCTGGTGACCGCAAGGCGTGGCTGGAGAGCAAGGGCGATTTGGCGGAGGTGTAGGTGACACTCGACGGCCTCACTCTCTACCACCTCCCCACCTGCCTGTTCTGCTGGCGGGTGCGCATCGCTGCCGGGCGTCTGGGGCTGAAGCTGCCGATGAAGAATCTGATGTTAAGCCCCGCTGCGCACAGCGAATTGGTGCATGAGGGGGGAAAAATGCAGGTGCCCTGTCTGCGTATCGAAGAGGGTGAAAATGTCCGCTGGCTCTATGAGTCGGCCGACATCATCGTCTATCTGAAGAAGAGGCTGAGCAATGGCTGAGAGACGACGCGGACTGGTACTGGTGGCCCACGGCTCGCGCCGTGAGGCGTCGAATGATGAGGTGAGGCGTGTGGCCGCGCAGCTGGCCGAGCAGTCAGCTGGCCGGTTTGAGATGATCCACGCCGCCTTCCTCGAACTGGCCGAGCCGCTGATCCCCGCCGGGGTGCAATGCTGCATCGACAACGGCATGGAGGAGGTGGTGGTGTTGCCCTACTTCCTCAGCGCCGGGCGCCACGTGGTGGAGGATATCCCTGCCGAGGTGGCGAAGGTGAACAATACAACAGGTGCCGAGGTGCGCATCGCCCCCTATCTGGGGGCGGCACCGGGGCTTGCCGATATTCTGCTCGAACAGAGTGAAAAGTAGAAAAGCATGAGCGATACGATTGATATTAATTACGAGGGGGTGGAGCAGCTGCCCCTCAGTACCTTCACCGAGAAGGCATACCTCGACTACTCCATGTACGTCATCATGGACCGCGCCCTGCCGCACATTGGTGACGGCATGAAGCCGGTACAGCGGCGGATTATTTACGCCATGAGTGAGCTGGGGCTGAAGGCGGGTACGAAATATAAAAAATCGGCCCGTACCGTCGGTGACGTGCTCGGTAAGTTCCATCCCCACGGTGATTCGGCCTGTTATGAGGCGATGGTGTTGATGGCGCAGCCCTTCAGTTATCGCTATCCGCTGATCGACGGCCAGGGCAACTGGGGCTCACCCGATGACCCCAAGTCCTTCGCCGCGATGCGTTATACCGAGTCTCGACTTACCGCCTTCTCCAATCTGTTGCTTAGCGAGGTGGGGCAGGGCACGGTGGACTGGGTGCCCAACTTCGATGGCACCCTCGATGAGCCCAAGGTGTTGCCCGCCCGCGTGCCGCACGTGCTGCTCAACGGTACCACCGGTATCGCGGTGGGGATGGCGACCGACATCCCGCCGCACAACCTGCGCGAGGTGGCCACTGCCGCCATCCGCCTGCTGGAAAATTCGCGCACCACGGTGGAGGAGCTGTGCGAGCACGTGATCGGCCCGGACTATCCGACCGATGCGGAGATCATTACCCCACGTGCCGACCTGCTCAAGATGTATGAGACCGGCAACGGTTCGATCCGTATGCGTGCCAGGTGGGAGCGGGAGGAGGGCGACATCGTCGTCACCGCGCTGCCGCATCAGGTATCCGGTAACAAGATCCTGGAGCAGATCGCCGCGCAGATGACGGCGAAGAAGCTGCCGATGGTCGAAGACCTGCGCGACGAGTCGGACCATGAAAATCCCTGCCGCCTGGTGATCGTGCCGCGCTCCAACCGTATCGACGTCGAGCAGCTGATGCAGCACCTCTTCGCCACCACCGAGCTGGAGCGCACCTATCGCGTCAATATGAACGTGATCGGACTAGACGGTAAACCCCAGGTGAAGAACCTGAAGATGATGCTGGGCGAGTGGTTGCAGTACCGAGTTGACACGGTGCGCCGTCGTCTCGAGTACCGTCTCGACAAGGTCAATAAGCGGCTCCACCTGTTGGATGGCCTGCTGGTCGCCTTCCTCAATATCGATGAGGTGATCCACATCATCCGCACCGAGGATGAGCCTAAACAAGTTCTCATGGAGCGCTTCAGCCTCACCGAGGTGCAGGCCGACTACATCCTCGATACCAAGCTGCGTCAATTGGCACGGCTGGAGGAGATGAAGATCCGCGCCGAGCAGGAGGAGTTGGCGAAGGAGAAGGCGGGGCTGGAGAAGACACTTAGCTCGGATCGTCGTCTCAAGACCCTGGTGAAGAACGAGCTGCTGGCCGATGCCGAGGAGTATGGCGATGATCGTCGCTCACCCATCGTCGCGCGTGAGGCGGCCCAGGCGCTGGATGAGACCGCCCTGGTCAGTGCCGACCCCATCACCGTGGTGCTCTCAGAGAAGGGGTGGATCCGCGCAGCCAAGGGACACGATATCGATCCGACCAGTCTCAGCTACAAGGCGGGAGATAGCTTCAAGGCGGCGGCCCATGGCAAGTCAAATCAGCTGGCGACTGTGCTCGATTCCACCGGCAGGGCCTACTCGGTGCAGAGCCATACACTGCCCTCGGCACGCGGGCAGGGGGAGCCACTTACCGGGCGTATCAATCCTATTGCTGGCGCCACCTTCGAGGCGGTGATGATGGGGGCGGGGAGTGATCTCTATCTGCTCGCCTCCGATGGCGGCTATGGCTTCGTCGCTCCACTGGGCGAGATGGAGGGGAGAAACAAGGCGGGTAAGGCGATACTCAAACTCTCCAGTGGTGCCAGGGTGCTCTCACCGCAGCTGGTGAGTGATTATGAGAACGATCTGGTCTGCGCGGTGAGCAACGAGGGGCGCCTGCTTGCCTTTCCGATAAGGGATCTACCGCAGATGGCGCGAGGCAAGGGCAACAAGATCATCGGCATCAGCAGCGCCAAGCTGATGACCCGAGAGGAGTTTGTGGTCGGCGTGGCAGTGGTGCAGCAGGGCGGCTCACTCACCCTCAATGCCGGCAAGCAGCACATGAGCCTCAAGTATGCTGACCTGGAGCACTATATGGGTGAGCGTGGACGCCGGGGCAACAAGCTGCCGCGTGGTTATCAGCGGGTGGATGGGGTGGCGACGGGAGATCAGTAGAATAGAGGGGATTATCCCTGCTTTTCTTTCAATCTCTCGATGTTTTGCAATACTTTTTCAGCGCGTTGCAGGTTCTCTTTTGATGGCTGGTGTCCTGGATCCAGCGTCAGTGCCTCGCGCCAGTTTTTGGCAGCCTGCTCAAAGAGACCCCGGCTATAGGCGCTGACCCCACTGTCGAACAGCTTGGATACTTTTCGATCAATGGCGCTCTGCAGGGTCTTTTTCAGAGAGGGGAGTTTGCTATAACGCTGATCAACTCTCTCCATCTCCTCAAGGTAATTGCGTGCGCTGTTGTAGTCCTGTCGTGCATAGGCAGCGTCGTGTTTTTTCAGTAATGAACTAATTGTCCGCTGTTTCTTGTCATAAGCTGCAACGGCCCGTCGCTCTCGCTTGATCTTGGCGGAGCGTCGCGCCGATGCCCGTACCTTCTGTAAACCGTTCAGTTTATTGAGGCTCTCCTTTATGACGGGTTCCCTGTGTAACTCATAGGCAAGGGAGAGTGTCTCATCGGCGATGTTGAGATCATCATTTGCCATCGCCTTATTGCCTGTTATTGCGAGTTCTGCAGCAACGTCTTCGGCCTCATCAAGGATCCGTTTTAGTCTGCTCTGGGCGCTGCTACTGCGGGGATCAACATTGGCGATATCACGGAATACAGGAACGACATCTCGTAGCCATCGGCCGTGCTTCAATTGGCGTTGCAATTCCAGTTGATCGAGCTCCTCACGCTGCTGCTGATGCAGTCTCGCAAGACCATCCCGGATGACAACGCTTTTAGGTAGTTTGGACAGCGCCTCGTCGTACTGATCAAGTGCCCCTGCCCAGTCACCACTCTCCAGTTTCTTTGCGGTATCTCGGCGTACATCCTGCTCGTAGTCTGCAGCCTTCTTCTCCAGCTGTTTACGCAGTAGCGAGGCCTTGCGGTAATCAGGGTCAATGGGTTCCACACGGCTCAGGGCATCCAGAGCCTTGCCATACTCACGCTCTTTCTCCCATGCATCTACCTGGGGTTTGACGGCAGAGTAGCTGCTCACCGTGACACAGCCACTATTGATTAATATGACGGCACAGGATGCGACAAAAAAGGCTACTCTCATGCGGCCACCGTGGCTGAACGCACTAAAATCTTTCTTATCTCCTGCATCATCTCTTCACGGAATTTGTCTTCAATCTCCTCGACCACATAGAGTGTGACGGGCTCTTTCTTGCCGCGCAACTGGATGGTTCCGTGGGGAGTGTATGATATACGCTCACAGAGCGTCGGTTGTAACAGCATCTCTGCGCTCAGGATAACCTGTCCGGGGTCACCAGCATGGGAGAGGCGGGAGGCCAGATTAACGGCATCACCAACAACGGTGTACTCCATACGATCGGCGGAGCCCATATTGCCGGCCAGCATGGTACCGCTGTTAACGCCGATGCGAAACTCTACCGCGGGCAGCTCATTGCGAATACGCTGACGATTCATAACGTCGATCATCTGTGTGATCATCCAGCCACACGCGACGGCATTGAAGGGGTGCTGCTCGTACTCCTCCGGGACACCAAAGACGATCATCGCACAGTCGCCCATAAATTTATCGATGTGCCCCTGGCAGAAGCGCACGGCCTCGGCGATATTGCTGAAATAGAGGTTTAGCAGCTCACTGACCTGCTGTGGTTCCATATTCTCGGACATGCTGGTAAAGCCAACAATGTCGGCAAATAGTACACTGGCGTTGACGTGTCGCCCACCCAACTGCAGGGACTCCATTTTATCAAGGTCACTAATGGCCTGCTTTGCGACCTGGGGAGAGACATAACGGGAAAATACCTGCTCTACCTGCTCCTTACGATGAAGCCCTTCGCCCATGGCATTGAGGGACTGCATCAGAACACCGAGTTCATCATTACGCTTGTCGCGAATACGGTACTCAAATTTTCCTTCAGAGAAGGCGTGACTGGCTGCCAATAACTGTTCGATAGGCCGTGTTAGACGACGTCCAAGATAGAATGAGGCGACAATAGCGACCAATAACATTAACAGGGTGGCAAGGATTACGGTTGTGATGGTCTCTCTTCTCGCCTTGGTCAGAACAGTGTGATCAAAGCTAAGTAGTACATAGCCTACGGTAATATCATGAAACTTTATGGGGGATATAAAAGAGACGAAAATATTCTCCCCCTGACTGATGTCACGCATATCCCATTTAATCTGTTCGGGGGAGGTCACATCCTGCGATAATTCGGGAATTAATCTGCCAGGTGGGATGTGACCTGCTTTCACTACCAGGCGGTACTCATCTGAGAAAATAGCGGCGCCGTCTATGTTGGTGTCGTCGGTCAGAGTATTGACGATAAGTTCCAGATTGAGCGTATCGTTTGCCAGCAATGGCTCACGTGATGTTTCCGCCATTCGTTGAATAAGGGTGGTGCCGAATTTATCGATCTGCTCATTCAGTTGACCAGCCTGCTGGGTTCCGACAACAAAGCCAAGACCTACCATGCCTGCGGCAATCAGTAAGGAGAAGAAGAGCGACAGTTTGATTGCAATAGGGATAAAATCGGGACGCTGCCGTTCCCACCAGGCAAACATCGCCTGGCGTTGGGTACGCATTGAGCGACGGTGCTCACGTAGCCAGCCTGCCACATCGAGCAGGGCAGTTGCGATGCGCTCTAACGCATGATCTGTTTTCTGTTGTCTGCTCATTGTACTAGTCAGAACCACCCTGTCAGAGATATGACAAGAACTACTCCCATAATAATAGCATGCCCTGAATTACTCTGTCCTGAGAGGCCGGGTATCCCAGCCCCTCCTACATTGAGTCGAAATCGTAGTTCATCTCTGTGGTTGGCTCCTGCAGGAAATAGCCCTGTATGTAGTCGATACCGGTAGAGTAGATGGTTGCCAGGGTATGGGGATCTTCAACGGCGTTTGCAATGACCAGTTTGTTACTTTCCGAGGCAAGACTGGTGATCTCTGCGACCTTGGCCTGAGCCTCTTTGTCACTGCTCAGTTTGCCGATAATTGATCCATCAAGTTTGAGGAAATCGGCGTCACAGTGCTTAAGAATATTGGTGAAATTTTGCGCATTACCGAAGTGATCCAGGGCCAGACGCACGTGTAACTGCTGCAGGCCGGCCAGAAGCATCTTTATCGCCTTGAGATTGTTCGTGGCGACACTCTCACTTACCGAGACAACCAGTGTGTTTGGTGCCGCCTGAGCCGCTTTGAGTATGTCGCGTAACCATGGCAGGAACTTCTCGTCTTTTAGTGAGGTACCAGAGAGTTTGGCGAAGATAACGGCAGGAACGCCGGCGCGACGTTTCTCTGATACGGCCTTGATGGCGTGAGCTAATACCCAGCGATCAATGGCACCCATCAGCCCTGATGCCTCGGCAGCCGGTAGAAAAACACCAGGTGAGAGCTCATTACCACTCTCATCACTCATCCGAACAAAGACCTCATAATTCTGGCTATCATCACCCTTGATACTGACGATTGGCTGAAATAGCAGGCTTAATTTATTATTTTTAAGCGCCAGTTTTATGGTTCGTGCCATTGTGGCATTACGCTCCTGCTCGGCCATTTCTGCCTCACCCACAACATAGAGTCGGGCACGGTTTCCACCCGAATCCTGTGCCTCACTCAATGCCTTCTCCGAACGATTTAATACCTCCTGTGGCTCCTTGATAGCCTCGTTATAGGCAGCGATACCGATTGAGCAGGGGGTAGTAGAGGATTTGCCCGAGATATCGAAGATGTGTCCATCAATACTCTTGCAAATTGCGGTGGCGAACTTTTCGGCCTCTGCTGGAGGGACATTCTGCATAATGGCGACGAATTGTTCTCCTTCAAAGCGCGCCACGAGACTATTTTTTTGTGGGATTGTCTTGGATAAAACTGCGGCAAATTTACCAAGAAATTCATCGCTGGCAGCAATGCCAAGCTCATCTTTAATGCGCTTGAACTCATCGGGAACGATAGTGAGAATAACCCCCTGTTTTCCCTTCTTACCGCACACCTGTTGTAGAGACTCAAGAAAGAAGGGACGGTTGTAGACACCGGTAAGCAGGTCTTTCTTGCTCATATCATTTAGGCGCTGCTCCAGCTCCTTATCAGATGCCTGGATACGGATGATGATCTGGGTGCATGGTTCGTCATCAAAGGAGGCAGGGGTAAACTCCATCTCAACCTTAAATTCGCTGCCGTCTGTTTTGATGCCGGTAACGTCCAGACTGCTTGCCTTGCCCTTACCGGTAATATATTCGCGCAGAAACTCCTTAAATTTGGGATGCTCCTCACTCTTTACCATATCCATGATCGGCATCCCTTCGATCTCCTCCTGTGAGGAGTAGCCGAAGAGTTCAAGATAGGACTCATTGGCGAAGATGTGCATTCCTTCATGCACATAGGTAATGGCGTCGCGTGAGCTGTTCACCAGACCCTGGGCGCGTTCATTGGCCTCGTGTAGTGACTTTTCCAGCATCACACTGGCTCGACGGAAGCGACTGTCCTGT
>JAOUQQ010000173.1 GCA_029879245.1 Chromatiales bacterium
CGCAGGCGGGGGCGGGGATGATCAACGATGTCTATGCCCTGCGCCGTGACGGGGCGTTGGACGCGGCGGCGCAGACAGGGTTGCCGCTCTGCCTGATGCACATGCAGGGGGAGCCACGCACCATGCAGGCCGAGCCTCACTACGAGGATGTGGTAGCGGAGGTGGCCGCTTTTCTGCAACAGCGCATGCGAGCCTGCGAGGAGGCGGGGATTGTCCGTGAGCGAATTATCCTCGATCCGGGCTTCGGTTTTGGTAAGACGCTACAACACAATCTCTCGCTGCTTAAACATCTCGGTCAACTCCATCGGCTGGGGATGCCGCTGCTGGTGGGAATGTCGCGCAAGTCGATGATCGGTCTGGTGCTGGAGCGCCCGGTGGAGGAGCGGCTCTACGGCAGTGTGGCGGTGGCGACCCTGGCGGCACTGGCCGGGGCGCAGATCATTCGGGTGCACGATGTAAAGGCGACGGTCGATGCCCTGAAGATGGTGCGCGCCGTCGCGATGGCACCGTGATCTGAACCACTATTTGCTGCATAATGCCGGGCCTTATTTCAGGGACATATTAATTATTAGTCGGGGGAAGGGGTGAGTAGAAAATATTTCGGTACCGATGGGATTCGTGGCAGTGTGGGTAAACACCCCATTACCCCGGAGTTTATGCTCAAACTGGGCTGGGCCGCCGGGCGAGTTCTGGCCCGGGGTAACGGCGGCAAGATGGTGATCGGCAAGGATACCCGTATCTCCGGTTATATGTTCGAATCGGCGCTGGAGGCGGGACTCACCGCCGCCGGGGTCGACATCCTGCTGCTCGGCCCGATGCCCACCCCTGCGGTGGCCTACCTTACCCGCACCCTGCACGCCGATGCGGGTATCGTTATCAGTGCCTCTCATAACCCCTATGGTGACAACGGCATCAAGTTCTTCTTCGGTGACGGCAGCAAGCTGCCCGATGAGGTGGAACTGGCTATCGAGGAGGAACTCGATAAGCCGATGGAGTTGGTCCCCTCCTCTGAGCTGGGCAAGGCACGGCGGGTGGTTGATGCCGGTGGTCGCTATATCGAATTCTGTAAGAGCCGCTTCCCCAAGAGCCTCGACCTGAAGGGGCTGAATATAGTAGTCGACTGCGCCCATGGTGCCACCTATCACGTCGCCCCCAGCGTTCTGACCGAGCTGGGGGCGAGCGTTCACACCATCGGTGCCGAGCCTGATGGGCTCAACATTAATGTCAACTGCGGCTCCACCCACCCCGAGGTGTTGCAGCACGAGGTGGTGACCCGGGGGGCAGACTTGGGCATCGCCCTCGATGGTGATGGGGATCGGGTGATTATGGTGGACCATGAGGGTGAGGTGGTCGACGGTGATGAGCTGATCTACATCATCGCCTCCCAGCCGCGTGAGGAGAAGCTGCCCGGCGTAGTTGGTACCCTGATGAGCAATCTGGGGATGGAACACGCCCTGCAGCGCCAGGGGATCGGTTTTGCCCGTGCCGGGGTGGGGGACCGCTATGTGATGGAGACCTTGCGTGAGAGGGGGTGGTGCCTGGGCGGTGAGTCTTCGGGTCACATCATCTGTCTTAACTGCACCACCACCGGTGATGGCATTATCTCAGCCCTGCAGGTGCTGGGGGCGATGGTCGAGCAGGGGCGGAGCCTGCGTGAACTAAAGTCGGGGATGACCAAATATCCGCAGACCCTGATCAACGTGCGCCTGAGCGGCGCATTCAATCTGGCCGAATCGACACTCGTGCAGCAGGCGGTGAGCAGTGCCGAGCGGGAGCTGGCGGAGCGGGGGCGTGTGCTGCTGCGCCCCTCCGGCACCGAGCCGCTGGTGCGCATCATGGTCGAGGGCGAGGATGGAGAACAGGTGGGGCGGCTGGCCCGGGAACTTGCCACGGTGGTTGAGCAGGCGGTGGGCGCCTGATTTAGAGCGTCAGCCTCATAAAGTACGTTGATTTATCGGTCACATGCCGGTAAGCTTCGCGCCTTATTTATTAGACAGCCAACTCACTGAGTAGACGATCAGGGGAGAACAGCATGCGACAGAAACTCGTTGCCGGTAACTGGAAGATGAACGGCTCCAGGGCCTCCATCAAGGAGCTGCTGGACGGCATCAAGAAGGGGATTGGCGATGTGGTCAACTCCGAGGTCGCCGTCTGTGCCCCCGCTATCTACATCGGTGAGGTGGAGTCGCAGCTGAGTGGTACCCCTGTCGCCTGGGGGGCTCAGAACCTCAGCACCGAGGCGAGCGGTGCCTTCACCGGCGAGATCGCCGCCTCGATGATCAACGACTTCAACTGTAAGTACGTACTGGTTGGTCACTCCGAGCGCCGTACCCTCTATGGTGAGGGTGACGCGGTTGTGGCAAAGAAGTATGCCGTGGCCCGCGCCGCCGGCCTCAAGCCGGTGCTCTGCATCGGTGAGACTCTGGATGAGCGTGAGTCGGGGGTGACCGAGCAGGTCTGCGCCCGTCAGATTCAGGCAGTGATTGAGCTGGAGGGTGTTGACGCCCTGGCTGATGGCGTGATCGCCTATGAGCCGGTCTGGGCCATCGGCACCGGCAAGACCGCCAGCCCCGAGCAGGCGCAGGAGGTACACGCCTTTATTCGCAGGATCCTCGCTGATCAGGATGCGGGTGTTGCCGAGAAGGTACAGATCCTCTACGGCGGTAGTATGAATGCCGCTAACGCTGCCGAGCTGCTGGCACAGCCAGACATCGACGGCGGCCTTATTGGTGGTGCATCGCTTAAGGCTGAGGATTTCCTCACCATCTGCCGCGCCGCCGGCTAATTGACTTTTACGATTTTCGAGATTCATGGAAACCATTATTCTTATTGTCCACGTTCTTGCCGCCATTGGTGTCGTGGCGCTGGTGTTGATACAGCAGGGCAAGGGGGCAGATATGGGCGCCGCCTTCGGCAGCGGTGCATCCTCTACCGTCTTCGGTAGTCAGGGCTCCTCCTCATTTATCACCCGCGCTACCGCGATCCTGGCGACCACCTTCTTTATCACCAGCATGGGTCTGGCGATGATCTCCA
>JAOUQQ010000087.1 GCA_029879245.1 Chromatiales bacterium
GTTGTGGAGGGTAGCATTGGAGACCATCACCCCGCCTACGTGTACCTCACGTAGACGAGCAACCGGCGTCAGGGCACCGGTACGCCCCACCTGCCACTCCACGTCCTCCAGCACGGTCAACTCCTCCTGCGCGGGAAACTTGTGGGCGGTGGCCCAGCGCGGTGCGCGGGAGACAAAGCCGAGCTCCTGCTGCTGCGCGATGTTGTTGACCTTATAGACCACACCATCAATGTCGTAGGGAAGGCTATCGCGGAGCTCGCCGATCCATCGAAAATAGTCTGCACAACCGCTGGCACCCTTCACCACGCTGATCTCAGGGCAGACGCGCAGCCCCCACCCCTTTAGTCTGTCGATGATGGCGCTATGGGAATCGGGCAACGGCACCCCCTCCACTACACCCACCCCATAGCAGTAGATAGTGAGTGGGCGAGTAGCGGTGATGCGGGGGTCGAGCTGGCGCAGCGAACCGGCTGCGGCGTTACGTGGATTGGCGAATGATTTTTCAGCCTTACTGCGCTGAATCTCGTTGAGCTTATCAAATCCCGCTTTGGACATATAGACCTCACCCCGCACCTCCAGCACAGCTGGATAGTCACTACCCATCAATTTCAGCGGCACACTCTCTATGGTGCGCACGTTGTGGGTCACATCCTCACCGGTAGCACCATCACCACGGGTGGCAGCACGCACCAACACACCATCCTCGTAACGGATGCTGATCGCCAGGCCATCGAGTTTCGGCTCGGCGCAATACTCCACCTCATCGATACCGAGGCCATCACGCACGCGACGATCAAAGTCATTCAATTCTTCGTCGGAGAAGACGTTACTCAGGGAGAGCATCGGGATAGTGTGGTTGACCTGTTCAAAGCCACTTAGCGCCTCGCCGCCGACACGCTGGGTTGGTGAATCGGCCGTGACGAGATCAGGGTGCCCTGCTTCCAGCCCCTGCAACTCGCGAAACAGCCGGTCGTACTCCACATCCGGGATCTCCGGGTCATCGAGCACATAGTAGCGGTGGTTATGGTAGCGCAGCTGCTCGCGCAGCTCGGCGGCACGGGCGGCCACCTCAGGGGGAGTATTCAGGCTCATCCCTACTCCGCGGTCACGCGGAAGCGGCGTGCCGTCTGTTTGAGTTCGTCGAGGGTATCGCGGGTCAGCTCACGGCGCTGACGGTCGGTTAGCTTACCGCCCAACTGCTCCTTGAGCCGCTTGGCCTGCTGCACAAAGGTGAGCAGCGCCTTCTCGCCATCGATGGGGGCGGGTAACTGCATAAACAGGGCCAGCCCGGGGGTCTCCAGATCACCGATAGTGGCTACATCAAAGCTACCGGGCTCCAGCACATTGGCAACGCTAAAGAGACTCTGTCCGCTCTCAATCTCCTGATAGTGGAAGATCCCCATCTCACCATGACTCAGACCACACAACTCCATCGCATCGAGGAGTTGCATGCCGTTATAGGTCTCACCCTCAGGGGCCATCAGGCTGAAGATGATGACCGCCTGATCCGCTGCGTCACTATTCAACTCCCCCTCCTCTACGATGTCGTCATTACTCAGGGCAACGATCCCCTTTAGCCCATCCAGCGCATCAGGCTCATTACTATTGGCGCGATGGGCCGGGATCGCCTCAACACGCCAGTTATCGTCAAAGGGGTTTTCATTACTGATGAGGGGGTCACTGCGCCCCTCCCTTACATCAAGTTTGAGGTCCTGCCAGCGGCCGGGGCCACGGTTCCTGCGTGTCTGGACGCGATCCCAGAGATAGATTCCAACGATAAGGGCGACGCCGCCAGCAATGAGTATGATGCGCAGAGTATCCATGGTGCGTAGTTTACACCCCTGCGAGATCCATTGCCTCTGCCACATCCACCGCGACAAGACGCGAGACTCCTGGCTCGTGCATAGTGACACCGGCAAGCGTCGTCGCCAGCTCCATCGTCGCCTTGTTGTGGGTGATGAAGATGAACTGCACCTGCTCTGACATCTCCTTTACCAGTTTGCAGAAGCGGCCGACATTGGCCTCGTCGAGCGGTGCGTCCACCTCGTCGAGCATACAGAAGGGTGAAGGGTTGAGGTCGAAGATGGAGAAGACCAGCGCCACCGCGGTGAGCGCCTTCTCACCACCGGAGAGGAGGTGGATGGTGGAGTTGCGCTTGCCGGGTGGGCGTGCCATGACGGTCACACCGGTATCGAGCAGGTCATCGCCGGTCAACTCCAGATAGGCGTGGCCACCACCGAAGAGCCGCGGGAACTTGGCCTGCAATCCGGTGTTGACCTTGTCGAAGGTCTCCTTGAAGCGGGTACGGGTCTCGCGGTCGATCTTGCGGATCGCATTCTCCAGCGTCTCCATCGCCTCGATGAGGTCGGCGTTCTGCGCATCGAGGTAGGTCTTGCGCTCTGACTGCTGCTCATACTCCTCGATGGCGGCGAGGTTGATCGGTCCAAGGCGCTGAATACGCTGACCGATGACCTCCAGTTGCTGCTCCCACTCCCTGATATTGGCCTCAGCTGGCAGTCCGTTAAGCACCTGCTCTACCTCGTGGCCGCCCTCTGAGAGTTGCTCCTGCAGGGTCTGACGGCGCACCTTGCTCTCCTGCCAGGTCATCCGCATCCCCTCAAGGCTGTTGCGAATATTCTGCGCCGTCTGCTCCGCCTTGTGGCGACCACTCTCCAGCTCACGCATCGCGTGGTCGATATCACCCACCTGGCGACGGGCAGCATTGAGTCGCTCCTCGACCTGCATCCGCTTCTCAAGCAGCCCTTCCAGTTCCAGGCTCTTCTCCTGAATCGGGCTATCCCCCTCGGCGAGGGCCAGTTTGAGCTCCTCACGCCGCTCGGCAAACTGTGAGAGTTGCTGATCGGTACGCTCCAGCGCCTGTCTGGTAGAGTCGAGTTCGGTACGCATGGTCTGAATGCGCACAGTCAATTCCTGTGCTGCCTCGCGCTCCGAGCGCGCCCTATCACGGGAGCTGTCGAGCCGCTCACGCAGCTCATCGCGACGCTGGGAGAGCTCCTCACGCTTGTGGGCCAGCTCCTCCATCAGCTCCAGCGCCTGATGCAGGCTGGAGCGGGAGGACCTGATCTGCTCCTCATTCGCGGCGATCTGCTCCTGTAGCTCCGAGGCATCGCTCTGCAGCCGTTCGCGGCGGCTGGCGATCTGTTCTGCCCGTGCCTGTTTGGCACTAAGCTCTGCGTTAATTTCGGACTGGGCGCGATTGGCCTCGTTGAGCTCGCGCTGCGCCCCCTCGCGCTCCGCCTCCAGCTGTTTGAGGGCGGCACGTCCCTCCTCGACGCTCTGCTGCAGTAGCTCCGAGCGCTCTAGCAACCCCTCGATGGTTGCGGCCAGCTCCTTGAGCTCCTGCTCACGATGGAGCACCCCACTGTGTTCATCGCTATCGCGTACCACGCGCAGCCAACTGGCACCGAGCCAGATCCCATCACGGGTAATCACCGACTCACTGCCGCTCAGTGAGGTTCGCAGGCTCAACGCCTGCTCCAGGCTCTCGGCAGCATAGATCCCGCTGAGCATGCCACCCACCGGCAGGTTCGATTCAACCTTACTGGCAAGGGCGACACCCCTGTCACCATTCACAGCTGCACTACTGGCGGAGGTGTCGAAGAGGGTCAGCGAACCATGTTCCAGACTAGCGAGGGTACCGAGCAGCGGGTCGATGCCACCGATACAGACCGCCTCCAGGTGGCCGCCCAGCACACACTCCACCGCGCGCTCCCACCCCTCAGCCACTTTCAGATTCTCGGCCAGGCGCTGGGCGTCGTTCAGATTCTGGCTGGCTAGCCAATCACTCACCGCCCCCTGGCGCTTGCCCAGCGCCGCCTGCTGCAGTGCCTCTAGTGAGGCGTGACGCCCCTTGCTGCTCTGCAGCTCACCACGCAACTCATCGAGGGTGCGGCTATCTTTGTGGTTCTGCTCACGCTGCTCGTTAATCCGCTGGATGGCGGCAGCGAGCTGCTCCTGCAGCCCCTCCGCCTTCAGCTCACCCTCCGCCCTGCGCTCACTGAGCAGGGCGATCTCCTCATCCAGCCTGCCGCCAGTGAGGATCTGCTGCTCATCATCGATACGCTTGAGACGTTGCTGCAGCTGCCCATCCTGCTGCTCCAACTGCTGGATGCGGGCACGCTCCACCTGGGTTGTCTGGGCCGGTTTGTTGGCCTCCTGATTAAAGTTCTCCCACTGTGCCTGCCACTCGTGCATCTGCTGCTCGGCCTCGGCCAGGGTGGCGGCGGAGAGCTCCTCTGCCTCCTTCGCCAGCTGGTGCTGTGGCTCCAGCTCCGCCAGCAGTCCCTCCAGCTCACCGATGCGACTGCGATCTTTGTCGATGTGTACCTGCGCCTCATTCCAGGAGCGCTCCAGCTGTTCCAGATCCTGACGCTGCTGCTGGTAACGCTCACGGGCGTGCTGAATGGTCTGCTCCATGCGGGCGATATCGGCACCGATGCCATAGAACTCGCTCTGGATCTGGTTGAACTGTTCGGTCGCCTCGACGTGGGCCTCGCGCTTGATCTCGATCTCCGCCTCAGCGGCACGCTGGCGGGCGATCTGCGCCTCAAGGGCGGTCTCCTCTTCGCGCAGCTTCCCCTCCTGCCCCTTCATATCACCATCCAGGGCACGCCAGCGCAGCGCCTGCAACTGCCCTTTATAGGTGCGCTCCTCCGCCTTCAATCCCTTGTAGCGCTCGGCGGTAGCCGCCTGACGCTGCAGGTGAGAGAGCTGTTTGTCCAACTCCTCGCGCAGGTCGTTGAGGCGGTCGAGATTGTCACGGGTATGACGCATCCGCGTCTCGGTCTCCTTGCGTCGCTCCTTGTACTTGGAGATCCCTGCCGCCTCCTCAAGGAAGGTGCGCAACTCCTCGGGCTTCGCCTCAATCAGGCGCGAGATGGTCCCCTGCTCAATGATGGCGTAGGAGCGCGGGCCAAGGCCGGTACCGAGGAAGATATCGGTGATGTCACGGCGGCGGCAACGGGTTCCGTTAAGGTGGTAGAGCGACTGCCCGTCACGGGTGACAGTACGCTTGATGGAGATCTCGTTGTACTGGGCGTACTGACCACCCACGGTGCCATCGGCGTTGTCGAACACCAGCTCAATGGAGGCCTGGCCGACCGGTTTGCGCGAGTTGGAGCCGTTGAAGATGACGTCCGACATCGAGTCACCGCGCAGGTTCTTGGCGGAGGACTCCCCCATCACCCAACGCACCGCATCGATGGTATTGGACTTGCCACAACCGTTGGGGCCGACGATACCGGTGAGGTTGGTCGGCAGGCCGATAGTGGTAGGGTCGACGAAGGATTTAAAGCCGGCGAGTTTGATCTTGCTCAGTCGCATAGAGGTGTTCTGGCGTCCCGTTCTTGTTGCGGCCGCCCCAGCGTGACGACCCAATATTGTTCAAAATTCAGTCAGTTAGGAATATTCATTCAATGAAAACAAGGCGTTACTCCCTGACACGAACCCGGCGGCCAGCCGCCCTCAACGACTTCGACTCCCGCAGCTTTTCCGCTACAATTCCGGGCCGACAAAATTACCATGAAAGAGAGTGCTATGCCTAGCCAACCCAGCAAGGAACTTGAGACCTTCGACAACCCGATGCCTGAGCGCGACTACACCATCCGCATCGACGTGCCCGAGTTCACCTGCCTCTGCCCCAAGACCGGCCAGCCCGACTTCGCTACCATCCACATCGAGTACGTGCCCAACAGGCAGTGCATCGAGCTCAAGGCACTGAAGATGTACATGTGGTCCTACAGAGAGGAGGGGGCGTTTCATGAGAAGGTCACTAACACCATGCTGGATGACTTTGTAAAAGCGTGTGAGCCACGCTTCATGCGAGTGACTGGCAAATTCAACGTCCGCGGCGGCATCTACACCACGGTGGTGGCCGAGCACCGCGCCGCCGACTGGACGCCGCCGCAGCCGGTAAGTTTGCCGTAATAACTTGCCCCTGGCTGACGAGGCATTGCAACTTTGTGCTCTTCCACGGGACACACATGCAGCACGTTCATTGCGATGACCCTCAACGGCCTAAAGGGCTTCTTTACTGCACTCGCCCCTTAATCCGGTCATATGCCTCTTTCCCCTCGACATTCCCCATATCAGCCGCCCTCTTTGCATCTTCCAGCGCTGTTTTCATATCTCCCTTATGGAAGTAAGCCCCACCCCTCTCCACATATGCCCGGCTATAATCGGGGTTTCTTGCAATGTATTGATCCCAATAGCTAATAATCTGGTCCCAGTCTCTCTGTTTCGCCAAAAGCCAGTCCAACAGTAAATAGTATTCGTAGTCATCAGGATTCAGTTCAATTGCCTTTTTGATATCTTCAATTGCCGCTTCAAATTTGTTTTGCTCTATCAGTGAACGTCCCCTACGGTAATAGAGTGACGCATCGTCAGGATTAGCCCTGATTGCTACAGTAAAGGTTTCAATAGAGCTTTCAGGGTCGTGTTGTTTATACTGTTCATATCCTATTCTCTTCAATTTTTTTGAAACCCACTCCCGGGATTCAACATACCTTTTATTATCCGGCTCAAGCGCGAGTGCGCGATCAATATCCCGCAGGGCCTGTCTGTAGTTACCCATATTTCCAAGAATTCTGGAGCGCCGGTGATAGTAGGCACCCCACTCATGATTCAACTCAATCGCCCGATTAATATCCCTGAGAGCTTCACGATAGTTCTTTTTACGGTAATTATTATGGCTGCGGGCATGCAACACTCTTGCTTCCTCCCCGAACTCCAGCGCCTTATCGAAAAGGGCATTTGCTTCGTTATATTTTTTATCAGCCCGTTTTACCTCACCAGCGTCGGTATAGATGATTCCTTCAAGGTGATTAAGTCTTGGATTGATGTCACTATGCTGCTTCGCCTCTTCAGAAACCGTCCGCATCAACTTGTAGCTCCCACCCCACCTCGGGACAAGAGAAAGCATCGCCATATGGCGCACATAATAGGTACCCGGGTTCACTTTAATTGCAGATTTTAATACCTTGAGTACTTCCTTGTTATTACCTGATGAAGCTTTCATCATACGGATCAAAGAATAGTAACTAACGAGAGATCGCCTATTTTTTTCGTATACGACACTCAGGTCATCAGAAGCCTTTTTGAAGTAGGCATTCATCGTCTCAAACTGTTCTTTCTCCGTCTCACTGGCCCACTTTCCTCCTCGCGCACTCCATCCCCTTGCCTGATAGTAGATCGAACGGGCCAGATATGGTTGGTAATCATCCGGAGTTGCAATAACCCAGTCATCAAGCACTGCACTTAGTGAGATATCACTATTATCAAAGGCTCGATAGGCGGTTATGAGTATTTCCTCCTTGGTGACATCAACGGAAGTTTCATGGTCGTATTCGGCCAGGCGTTGATTGAGGAGAGAAAACTTTCGTTCGAGTAATAACTCCCGTGTCTGTAGCAGGATACTGGGAGGATATTGGAAAGAATCACTTATCCTTTCACCCTGTTGTACCTGGCTGCTTCTCACCTCCTCTTTAGTGGTGTCTTTAACTTCAGCACTTTGCGAGGATTGCGATGCACTACTATTTTCTGATGGTGGAGGCCGATCACTGAAGTGAACATTGCCATTTTCATCTACCCATTTATACATCTGTGCCGATATACTCTGCATGCACAGACAGAGCACCAACACCAGCCACACTCGATAAACTTCCATTTTTCCTCCCTGTAATAACTGGTATAAGACAAAACCAGGTCATTCCCATACAATATTTACTTTAATTGATTTTTATCTTGCTGCCCACTACCGCGACTTAACTATCGGATTCAGCGATCATATCCAGCACCACAAGGCACTAAACCCTAACAGATCATGCAAACCACATACCTCGGCATCGACTTCGGCACCACAGGCTGCCGCGCCTGCATCATTGATGGTTCTGGCACGGTGCTGGCCGAGGCCGCAGAACCACTTCCGCAACCCTTACGTAATGGTGAATGCGTCGAGCAGGACCCGAGCCTCTGGTGGGGCGCACTGGAGCGCCTGATCACCGCCCTGCCCGGCCGTTTCCGCGCCCAACTCAAATCCATGGCCATCGATGGCACCTCGGGGACGGTGTTGCTGGCCGACAGGGACGGGACACCCATCACCCCGGCGCTGATGTACAACGATGCCCGTGCGCCCGGCGAGCCACGTGGGCAATGGCTGCTGCAACACCACCCCGAAGCGGCGCAGTTGCACAGCCAGGCCGATTGGTTAATCTACCACCTCACTCGCCGTCACGTTTGCGATAGCAATAACGCGTTGAAACTGGGCTGGGACGCGGAGGCGGGCCACTGGCTTGCAGGCGGTCCCTTGCCCGAGGTCGTAGACGCCGGAACCCCGCTCGGTACCATCACCCCTGAGATGTCGGCACATTTCGGTCTTCCTGATGATTTAACGATCTGTGCTGGCACCACCGACTCCACCGCTGCCTTTATCGCCTCTGGTGCCACACAACCGGGTGAGGCGGTAACGGCACTGGGTTCAACCCTGGTGCTTAAGGTGATCAGTGAACAGCCGCTGTTTGCCCCGGAGTATGGCATCTACAGCCAGCCGCTCGGTGATCTCTGGCTGGTGGGCGGTGCCTCCAACTGCGGCGGTGCGGTACTGCGCCAGTTTTTTACCGACGAGCAGATGGCGGCGATGACCCCGCAGCTGAAGCCGGAACAACCAACCGGACTCGACTACTACCCCCTCCCCTCACCCGGAGAACGCTTCCCGATCAACGACCCGACTCTGACGCCACGTCTTGAACCTCGCCCGGAGAGTGATATTGAGTTCTTTCAGGGGATACTTGAGGGGATCGCCCGTATCGAAAAAGCGGGCTACGACAAACTGGCAGAGCTGGGTGCCCCTTACCCTACGAGCATACGCAGTAACGGTGGTGGCGCCCGCAACAGAGGTTGGACGAAAATCAGAGAGGGGTTGCTTGGTATACCGATGGTTGAGGCACTACAGAGTGAGGCGTCCTTCGGAACCGCTTTACTGGCACGCGACGGGCTATCTAAGGTATAAACTATACACAACAAATTGAGACAAGGACTCCCGCATGCTTGCAAAACCCGTTACCGGCGCCGTGGCGCTGCTTCAGGGGCTCTCCCTGCTAAACACCTCCGGACTGCGTCGCTTTGTGGTGATGCCGCTCCTGATCAACATTGTGCTATTTATAGGTTCGATCTACGTGCTGGCCTCACAATTCACCGTGCTGGTCGATGAGTGGCTCACCTATCTTCCCGAGTGGCTGCATTGGCTGGAGTGGCTCTTCTGGGTGCTTTTCGCTCTTACCGCACTGCTGCTGGTTTTCTATACCTTCTCGATTATCGCCAATATTATTGCCGCCCCCTTTAACAGCCTGCTGGCCGAGGCGGTAGAGAAGCACCTTACCGGTCAGCCACTCCCCTCCAACGGCAGTCTGATCGACGCCTTTAAACAGGCGCCGAAGGCGATCACCGATGAGCTGCGAAAACTCGGCTACATGCTGGTGCTAGCGATCCCCGTGCTGATCCTCTCCTTTGTCATTGCCCCCATTGCGCCCTTTCTCTGGGCTCTGTTCGGTGCCTGGATGCTAGCGCTGGAGTATGGCGACTATCCGATGGGCAACCACAACATCCGTTTTCCCGATCAACGGGCAAGGTTGCGTCAGAATAAGCTGCTGTCACTCGGTTTTGGCGGGGCCACCCTCGCCGCCACCATGATCCCGCTGGTCAACTTTCTGGTGATGCCCGCGGCGGTCGCCGGGGCAACAAAGCTGTGGGTAACACAACTCAAGGAGTGAAAGCACAATGGGTGAAGGACACGATCTGGAGCTGCTGCTCCGGTCACACCTGCCGTTGATTATCGTTGAGAGCAACGAGGAGACGCGGCTACTCCAGCTACTGACCACACTTGCGGTAAAACAGTATCGCCCCCTCTACTGCTGGAGCATTACCGACGGGTTGCAACGCCACGACATCGACCTGCCGCCTTCGCCCAACAAGGTGGGCGAAGAGAAGGTGTTGTGGCAGATCCGTGAAGAGAGCAACTCCGGGATCTACGTGCTGTGCGATTTTCACCACTATCTGGATGAGCCGCTACACATTCGACTGATCAAGGACATAGCGTTGCGTCATGAACAGAGCGGCATCACCCTGATCCTGTTGAGCCATCGCGTCAAATTACCAGAGGAGTTACGCAGCTACGCCGCCGATGCTCATCTTACCCTGCCGAGCAAGGGGGATCTGGTACGAATCATCCAGGAGACAGCACAGCAGTGGCGCAAACAGAAGAAAAAATCGGTAGCCACCGATAACGAAAGTTACCGTCTGCTGGTCGATAACCTTAGTGGTCTCTCAGAGGGGGAAGCACGCCGCCTTGCACGCACCGCCATCTTCGACGATGGGGCGATAGACGCCTCAGACATTCCCACCGTAATGAAGGCCAAACACACCCTGCTGAGTGGTGATGACGTACTGAGCTTTGAATTTGACACGGCTCGTTTTAGCGAGGTGGGTGGACATAGCAAACTCAAACAGTGGCTGGAACAGCGCAAGGGCATTTTTCGTGGCAGTAACGGCGAGTCAAAACTCGACCCGCCCAAGGGTGTTCTACTACTGGGTGTACAGGGTGGCGGAAAGAGTCTGGCGGCGAAGGCCACTGCCGGACTGTTTGGCGTGCCGTTGTTGCGTCTCGACTTTGCCACCATCTACAACAAATATCACGGCGAGACCGAACGCAATCTGCGTGAATCACTAAAGACCGCCGAGGCGATGGCACCCTGTGTGTTGTGGATTGATGAGATCGAAAAGGGGATCGCCACCGGCACCAATGACGGCGGCACCTCACAGCGGGTACTGGGCACTCTGCTCACCTGGATGGCGGAGCGCAAAGCACCGGTCTTTCTTGTCGCCACTGCCAATGACATCGAGAGGCTACCAGCCGAGCTGGTGCGTAAGGGGCGTTTTGATGAGATCTTCTTTATCGATCTGCCGAAAAAATCGATACGTG
>JAOUQQ010000088.1 GCA_029879245.1 Chromatiales bacterium
CAGGTCGGTCTCACGCACCTCAAGAATCCGCGCACGGAAACGGCGACGCTGTTCCGGTGTTCTGCCATGCAGAATGCCGTGGAAGGTCTTCTTCGCCTCGCCGGCGGGGGAGCCGGGTTTGTCGATGGAGGAGATGACACCGAGGATCGCCTCTTCCACCAGGCGCCACTCGTGGTTATTTTCCACCAGCCACTTCACTGAGTTATCAAAGTCGGTGAGGGTCTCGGTGAGGCGCGGGTCGCGGTAGGAGTAGAAGCGCATTGAGCCGCTGTCCGGGTCAAAGCTGGCGCCGCCGCCGTAGGCACCGCCCTGTTCACGGATGGTGCGGTGCAGGTAGTTGTTGCGCAAAAAGCCGCCCAGCACCATCAGTGCCGGGGCGTCGTCGTGGTCGGCGCAGACACCGGGGTAGGCCCTGGCGCAGAAGTTGACCTGGGTGGAGGTGGCCCAACCCTGTTGCAGCTGTCCGCTGGCAGGTGGTGGGACGAACAGGCCTGCTGCGCTGCCGGCATCGCGTCCGGCCCAGCGCTCGGACAGGTGTCCTGCGATCCCCTCGCGCTGCTCCGCCTCGCCGATCAGCAGCAGTTGGCGTGGGGCCTTGATCAAAATATCACGCAGTGTCTCCAATCTGGCCGCAAAGGATTCAAGTGTCGCTTTGTCATCGAGGCTGTCGTCCAGCCCCTTCAGTGCCTTGATGGCGGCAAGCCCGCTCCAGCGCTGCTGCTGTGCCGCGCTGGGGGTGAGGCCGGAGGAGGCGGCGGCCATCGCCAGGCTGTGGCCGGCGCTGGTGACGCGCTGCTCGCGGTACATCCGCTCCTGGGCCACCAGCTCTCTAATACGTGACAGCTCATCGAAGCGGGCCGCCTCGAAGGTCTCCTGCATCAGGTCGGTGAGGGCAGACTGGTTGCGCAGCAGCGCCTTGCCGGAGAGGGTGAAGATGCCGCGGCTTCTATTCAGGTCATCCACTGCGCCACGTAGCGAGACGCTGGCGCCGATGCCGCCGGTGACCGCCGCCTGCAGCGCCTGCGATTCGAGGTAGTCGCGTCCGGCGCTGCCCACCTCGGTCAGCACGTCGGTAAACAGCGGCAGTAGTTGTGCCAGCTCATCGTCCAGCTCGGGCAGGTCTACCACCACCTGCTGATAGACGATGCCGTTGGTGCCACGGGCGTACCAGTTGGCGGGCTGGGCGGCGATGATGGTCTCTTCCCCTTCCGGGATCGCCAGTTCAGCGGGAATATCCTCCAGCCCCACCTTGGGCAGCTGTTCCGGGTCGTCCTGCTGCTCCTGGCGCTGGGCCAGGGCGGCGGCCTGTTCGATCACCCGCTGCTTTTGCGCATCGTCCATCTCGGCCTTAATGGCGGCGAGGCGCGCGGCCTCGTTGGCGGCACACTCGGCGCTGAGCTGGGTGTCGGGCTGCATCACCAGCCTTACCCGGTGGGGGTTCTCCAGCACCTCGCGGGCCAGACCCTTGATGAACTCGGGGTCTTCGATCTGTTGGCGCAGCTTTTCGAGAATGGGGTCGATGTCCAGCGCCTCCAGGGCATCGGCGCCGTGCAGTACGGTACCCAGGGCGTTGACCATCAGCTGCAGGCCGTAGGGGAAGCCGTCGCCGCTGATCTCGCGCTGTGACAACTCATACTGGTGCAACACCGCCTCGACCATCTCTTTATCGATGCCGTTCTCGGCGACATCTTTCAATACATCAAGCACCAGCTTCTCTACCGCCTCGGCGTGCTCCGGGTTGGAGCCCTCCAGACCGGCGGCGAAGATCATCTCGCGGCTGGAGTCGGAGAGGCCGCACATGGGCGAGGGGGCGCTGCCCAGCTCGCTGGTCTCCAGGGCGCGACGCAGCGGCGAGGCGCCGTTGTCGAGCAGTACCCCGGAGAGGAGGTGGGCGCGCATCACCTCCTCGGCATCGATCGATTTACCGAGCAGCCAGCCGAGCACGATGTGAGTCTTGTCGCTGGTCTCCTCTTCGCCGTCGAGGGCGTAGCGGTCTTCCACCTCGATGGGGGCGTTGAAGCGTTGCTCATCGGGTACGGAGATATCCAGTTCCAGATGTTTGAATTGACTCAACGCCTCGCTCTCGAAGCGTGCCTGGTGAGTGGCGGCGGGGATATCGCCGAAGGTCATGAAGACCGCGTTGCTCGGGTGGTAGTGGCGGGCATGGAAGGCCTTGAGCTCATCGTAGCTCAGGTCCGGGATCGCCTCCGGGTCGCCGCCCGAGTTGTGGTGGTAGGTGATGGTGGGGAATAGCTCGCGCGACAGCGCCTGATAGAGGGCGCTCACCGGCGAGCTCATTGCCCCCTTCATCTCGTTGAACACCACACCCTTGTAGACCAGCTCCGAGTCGGCATTGCCCTCCTCGGCAAACTCCACCCGGTGCCCCTCCTGCAAAAAGTCCATCTCGTTGAGATTGGGGAAGAATACCGCGTCCAGATAGACATCGAGGAGGTTGTTGAAGTCCTTCCGATTGCGGCTGGCGAAGGGGTAGGCGGTCCAGTCGGCGGCGGTGAAGGCGTTCATGAAGGTGTTGAGCGAGCGGCGCGTCATCATGAAGAAGGGGTCGCGCACCGGGTACTTGTGGCTGCCGCAGAGGCTGGTGTGCTCAAGGATGTGGGCTACCCCGGTGGAGTCCTGCGGCACGGTGCGAAAGGCGACAAGGAAGGTGTTCTGGTCATCCTCGCTGGCCAGGTGGATGTGCCGGGCGCCGGTCTCGCGGTGGCGGAACTCCTGCAGCTCCAGATTGAGCGAGGGGATCTGCTCGGCGCGCAGGAAGTCGAATGCCGCGTGTGTATCAGGGTTACTCATATTGATGTCGCTATCCTTTGTCTTCACTTGTCTACGGAGATTGTGACAGGCGAAGTAGTATACAAGTTTTGTCGGATTGGATGGTTATCAGTAACGCTCTACAATGGGCCATGGAGAAAATAGTCGAACTGTTCGATACCCACTGCCACCTCGATGTGAGTGAATTCGATGCCGACCGCGAGGCGGTGCTGGTCCGCGCCCGCGCTGCTGGGGTGACGCGAATGGCGATTCCGGCAGTCGATGCGGCAGGGTGGCCGGCGCTGCTCGAACTCTGTCGCCGGGAAGAGGGACTCTATCCCGCGCTGGGGCTCCACCCTGTCTATATAGATAGTCATAGTAATGACGATATCGATGAGTTGCGTCGCCTGGTCGAGCAGGAAAAGCCCGTCGCCATAGGCGAGATCGGTCTCGATTTCTATGTGCCGGGGCTGGACAGGGAGCGCCAGCAGTGGCTCTTCGAACAGCAACTGCAGATCGCCGCCGAATTTGAACTCCCCGTGCTGCTGCACGTACGCAAGGCCCACGACCAGGTGCTGGCGACGCTGAAGCGGACGAAATTTCCCCACGGCGGCATCGCCCACGCCTTCAACGGCAGCCTGCAGCAGGCTGAGCAGTACATAGCTATGGGCTTCAAGCTCGGTTTCGGCGGCATGCTTACCTACGAGCGATCAACCAAATTGCGGGCACTGGCAGCACAGTTGCCGCTGGAATCGCTGGTACTGGAGACCGATGCCCCCGATATGAGCCCCGCCGCCCACCATGGCGAGCGCAATAGCCCGGAGTATCTGCCTGAGGTCTTTAGTGAGCTGGTGCTGTTGCGCGCAGATAGTCCCGATCAGTTGGCACGACAGCTGATGAGCAATAGCCGAGGTGTGCTGCGGTTATCCAGGGGGTGAAGCGGCTGAGCGGTGAAGGCGGGAGATAAAAAAACGGGCCCGGGGGATGGGCCCGCGAAGGTAGGAGAGACAACTCCTGAAAACTACTGGGTGAGAAGAGCGAGCCTCTCAAGCTGTTCCTTCTGCAGATTTAAGCCGTTGCTGCTCACCTCAAATTTCGACACATCAATGCCACCCTTGAGTTCCACGCTACGGCCATACTCTTTGGTCAGGGGGATGTGCTTCATGCCGTTGGCACTAACCACCAGCATCTTTGCACCGAGGTGGAGGCGTAAGCTGTCGTAATGCCCCCTTTGACTCACCTGCTGCGGATTGATCAGTCGGTCGGCGCGGCTCAGATGCTCCACCGGTAGCAGTGCCCCGTGAAAGTCGTCGAACAGAAGATGCATGTTGCCCTGGCTGTCGCGACCCTCAATGCGCTCTACCCAGATAAAGTGGGTCCCCTCTTTGGCCACCACATCGCTGGTGCGGTAGTCAGACTTGATAGGGAGGGCTATCTCTGCCGGGGTGCGGTATTCGGCCAGGGCCGAAGCTGAGACAAGGGCCATTAGTGTGCTGGCAACGATCAGTTTGAAGTGCGGCATAAAATCTTCTCCTCTGTTGCGGACTCCGGGGGGAGCGGTTATTCGTGGGGTCAATACTCACTTAAAGGGTGTGGAAAGTCCGTTAACCCAATTCAGGAAAAAGCGGAACCACTTATCATTTTTCTAATATTCTTATGGAGTGTGCCCGGGGTCGCAGGGGTACAGTTAAGCGGTAGTCGTGCTACTGTATGGCGATGCAGAGCGATAACAATAACAGCAATAAAGGCACCGTCGCATGGCTGCTCTATGACTGGGGGAACTCCGCCTACGCCACGACGGTGATCGCGGGTTTTTTCCCCGTCTTTTTCAAACAGTACTGGGCCGCCGGGATGCCGGCGACAGAGAGCACACTGCAGCTGAGTATGGCCAATTCGCTGGCCAGTCTGGTGATTGTGTTGCTGGCCCCGGTACTGGGTGCGATTGCCGATCAGTGGTCGGCGCGCAAACGCTTCTTGCTCTTCTTCGCCTTTCTCGGTGTGTTGATGACCGCCATGCTGCCGTTAGTGGCACAGGGTGACTGGTGGTGGGCGGTTGTTTTTTATGTCATCGCCACCATCGGCTTCTCCGGCAGTGTCAGTTTTTACGACTCACTTATCGTCTTTGTCACCACACCGTCGCGTCTTGACCTGGTCTCGGCCGCCGGTTACGCCTTTGGCTATCTTGGCGGCGGCCTGCTATTTGCCCTCAATGTCTGGATGACGTTGCAGCCGGAACGCTTCGGCCTGGCCGATGCCGCCGAGGCTGTGCGTCTCTCCTTCTTTACCGTTGCCGTATGGTGGCTCATCTTCACTCTACCGCTCGCCTTTTTTGTGCACGAGACGGGGCGTAGTCGTGGCAGCGCCTGGGCGGCGGTGCGCCGTGGCCTGGGGCAGCTCTATGGGACCTTTCACCAGATCCGCCAGTTGCGTCACGTCTTTATCTTTCTCTTTGCCTACTGGTGTTATATCGATGGCGTCGACACCATCGTGCGTATGGCAGTGGACTACGGCCTCTCACTCGGTTTTGACTCCAACAGCCTTATCGTGGCGCTGCTGATCACCCAGTTTGTCGGTTTTCCCGCAGCGATTGCTTTTGGTTATCTGGGTAAACGTATCGGTGCACGGCGCGGGATCTTTATTGCGATAGGCGCCTATGCGCTGATCGTGATCGCGGCGGCACAGATGACCACACAGAGTGAATTTTATGCCCTGGCCATCGCCATCGGTCTGGTGCAGGGGGGGATCCAGTCGCTGAGTCGTTCCTACTACGCACGCCTTATCCCGCAGGAGAAATCGGCGGAGTTTTTCGGCTTCTACAATATGCTGGGAAAATTTGCCGCGGTGCTGGGGCCTGTCATGATGGGTTGGGCCGGGGCGTTGAGTGGCAGCCCGCGAGTTGGCATCCTGACGTTGTTGCTACTTTTTATCGCAGGCGCGCTGCTGTTGAGCCGCGTGCCGGACGTGGCGAGAGAGGGATAGGGAGGAGAAGAGCGTGGCGTGGATTCTACTTTTTGTCGGCGCCTTTATTGGCGCCCTGAGTGACAACCTTGCCGGGATAGTGTTTGGTGGCGCCATCGGCTATCTGCTGGGTCATAGCATCACTTTGGGTGGTCGACTTCGTGCGCTGGAGTCGCGCCTGCTGCGTCTGGAGCAGCGGGGCGACGAGAAGGAGCAGCAGACGGAGGTAGCTTCGTCTGTAGGTCGCACCACTCCTCCCAAACCCCGGCCAGAGCCGGAAAAGCCTTCACCATCGCCGGCAGCGCCACTACAGCTCGATGAGATTGTGGTACGGCGTGAGCCCCCGTCGCCTCCACACGAGAGGGGTGTCTCGGGGCAGGCGGGGAAGTCGGCTCAGGAGGACCCGTGGGAGAGTGCTCTCGGTAGTGGGATAAATCAGCTGACCGAGGCGGTAAGGAGCTTCTTCTTCGACGGCAATATTGTGGTTCGGGTCGGTATCGTGGTGCTCTTCTTCGGTGTCGCCTTTCTCCTTAAGTATGCCGCTGACCACGGTATGCTCTCGATCGAGTTGCGCCTTTCCGGTGCCGCCATCGGTGCGATGGCGATGATCGCCGCAGGGTGGCGTCTGCGCCATAAACGGGCCGCCTATGCCCTGCTGATCCAGGGGGGCGGTATCGGCATCTTCTATATCACCGTCTTTGCCGCCGCCAAGCTCTACCACCTGTTGCCGCTGGGGCTGGCATTCGGTTTGATGCTGGCGCTGGTTGCCCTCTCGGCGCTGCTTGCACTGTTGCAGGATTCGCGCAATCTTATCGCCTTTGGTATTAGCGGCGGTTTTCTCGCCCCCATTCTCACCTCCAGTGGTAGCGGCAACCACGTAATGCTCTTCTCCTACTACCTGCTGCTCAACGGCGGCATCCTCTCCATCGCCTGGTTCCGTGCCTGGCGAGAGCTCAATCTGCTCGGTTTTGCCTTTACCTTTGTCATCGGTGCCGCGTGGGGGTGGAACAACTATCGCCCGGAACACTTTGCCACGGTGGAACCCTTCCTCGTCGCTTTCACCCTCTTTTACGTGATCATCGCGGTGCTCTTTGCCCTGCGCCAGCCGCTACATCTACGGGGCTATGTCGATGGCACCCTGGTGTTCGGTGTGCCGCTGGTCGGCTTCACCCTGCAGTATGGGCTGGTGCGCGAGATGGAGTTTGGCCTCGCCTACAGTGCGCTGGGGCTGGCCCTACTCTATGTGGTGCTGGCGACTGCGCTGTGGCGACGTCTGGGTGAGCGACAGATGCGCATGTTGACCGAGTCGTTCCTCGCCCTCGGTGTTGCCTTCGCCACCCTGGCGATCCCGCTGGCGCTCGACAGCCGCTGGACCTCCGCCGCCTGGGCGATGGAGGGGGCGGCGCTGCTGTGGGTCGGGGTACGGCAGCAGCGGTTGTTGCCGCGCCTCACGGGCCTGCTACTACAGCTGGCGGCGGGGATCGCCTTTCTCGATAACCGCTACCCGATGGATGAGGTACTGCCGCTGTTAAACGGCTTCTATACCGGTACCCTGCTGCTGGCCCTCGGCGGGCTTTTCAGTAGTTACCTGTTGCAACGTTACCCGCAAAGGTTGCGCGAGTTTGAGCAGCCGCTGCACTACCTGCTGCTAATCTGGGGGCTCGCCTGGTGGGTACTGGGCGGGATGGTAGAGATTGAGCAGCACCTTGAGAGGGTGGATGAGTATGGCGCGGCGCTGCTCTTCTTTAGCGTCAGTGCCGCGTTTTGCCACCTCACCTTTGAGCGCCTTAGCTGGCGTGCCATGCGCTATCCGATAGTGGCGCTGCTACCGGTGGGTCTGCTGCTGGCACTGCAGGCGATAAACTCCTACGCCCTGCAACACCCGTTCAGGGGGTGGGCGTGGCTGTCGTGGCTGCTACTCTTCGCCCTGCAGTACCGTCTGCTGTGGCGGATGCGTGCGGACTATACCGCCAGATTGATCCGCTTCGGTCACAGCGCAACGTTGTGGTTACTGCTGTTCCTGCTTACCTGGGAGCTGCAGTGGCAGGTGGGGCAGTGGCAGAGCGGTATCTGGCGCTCCGTCTCCTGGGCGGTGGTGCCGCTGCTGGCGGTGACGTTGCTGCTAATGTGGGGTGATAAATTACGCTGGCCGGTGCGTCGCTACCTGACTACCTATCTCGGTATGACCCTGTTCCCGCTGATGCTCTTTCTGCTCGCCTGGTTTGGGCTGATGGTTTATCCAGCGGGTGACCCCTCACCGCTCCCCTACCTGCCGCTGATCAATCCGCAGGAGCTGATGCAGTTGATGGTGATCCTGTTGTTCGCATCGTGGGTGGTACTGCACCAGGAGAAGGGCTCACGCATCCTGGGTGATGTCAGCCCGCAGGCGACCTACTACCTGATGGGGGGGATGGCCTTTGTGCTGCTCAATGAGGTGATCGCCCATACCATCCACCACTACTATGGTGTCCCCTATACTCTGCGGTCGATGCACCACTCACAGCTGTTCCAGACGACGCTCTCGGTGGTGTGGAGCAGTGTGGCATTGATGATTATGGTGCTGGCCACCCGCATGGTTAAACGGACACTGTGGCTGGTGGGGCTGGGACTGTTGGGGCTGGTGGTGATAAAACTGATACTGGTCGATCTGGATGGTAGTGGCACCATCGCCCGCATCGTCTCCTTTATCGCCGTCGGCCTGCTAATGCTGTTGATCGGATATTTCTCACCGATACCGCCAAAGGGGCAGGAGGAGAGATGAGTAAATCAATATGGACGGTGTCACTGCTGCTGTTCTCTGGCCTGGTCCAGGCAGAGCGGTTACAGACGAATGACTTCGCCTTTGGCATGCCGTTGCAGGTCGACGGCGATGGGGCGATCTACACCCTGGCGGTTCCAGGTGAGGTCTACCGCCACAGCTGGGACGCCTCACTTGCCGACCTGCGTGTCTTTAACAGCCACGGTGAAGAGGTGCCCCATCTGTTGCAGAGTAGTGCGACGGTGCAGCAGTTGGCGGGACAAAGTTATGAGCCCCCCCTCTACCCGCTGCCGACACAGAGCAATCGTCCGCTCACCGAGGAGGTGCATGTCGCCATAGGAAAGAATGGCACGTTGATCGATTTCTATGGGGGTGAACTGCCGTTGCCGGGTGCGGGCGAGGGTGAGTACTACCTGATCGATGCCACCGCTGCCGGTGGGGCGATAGAGTCGATGCGTCTTCACTGGCCGGCAGGCGATGAGACCCTGATGACCCAGATCTCCCTCTCTGGTAGTGATGACCTTAACCACTGGCAGCCGATTGTGGAGAAGTACACTATTGCCCGTTTGCGACACCAGGGCTTCAAACTGGAGCAGGAGAGTGTGCCGCTGCCGGGCAGGCGGATGAAATATTATCGTATTCACTGGCCACCCGGCGGCAGGGGTGTGGCGCTGGATAAGGTGGAGCTGTTGTTGCAGTCACAGTATGAGTTGATGCCGAGTGAGATGACGACCCTCTCTGCTCAGGGGGAGTCGGCGGGGCCGGGTGACTACCGATTTGATCTGGGGGGGCATTTCCCGGTCAGTCGTCTGCAACTGGTGATGCCACAGCGCAATACCGTAGTACAGGCGCGCCTCTTCTCCCGTGGAAGTGATGAGGAGCCGTGGCAACTGCGCCACAGCGGTCTCTTCTATGACCTGGATCTGGAGGGTGGGCGCCTGCGAAGTGGTGAGTTGCAACTGCCGCCCCTCAGGCATGGTCAGTGGCGTGTTGAGGTGGAGCAGCGTGGCGGGGGACTGGGTAGCGGCACACCCCAACTGCAGTTGGGGTGGTACCCGCAGCGTCTGCTTTTTATCGCCCGAGGCGAGATGCCATTTACCCTCGCCTTTGGCCGCTATGGCCTGGGGGCGGAGAAACTGGCCATCGACCCACTGCTAAAAAGTATTGAAAGGGATCCCGCCCGAAGGGGTGGGATTAAGCCGGCATCTGCCGGGGCATTGTTTGATCTGGGTGGAGCGGGGAGGCTTGATATGCCGCCGTCGCCCTTACCCTGGCAACAGTGGCTGTTATGGCTGATCCTTCTATTGGGTGTCGCCCTGCTTGGGATGATGGCCCATTCACTGTATAAACAGATGCAGCGTCAGTCGTAACGGGAGACTTTGAAGAGGATGGTGAACATTGAGGGCAGGTGAATTGGATCGCCGTGAAGAGGGTGAACTAACTCGCGCAACATCGTCGTTGCGGCTACGCTTTCTCACGCCGCTGGTGGCGGCGATTGTTCTGTTGCTGATCTTAATGGCCTTTACCCTCTTCTACATGGAGTCACAGCGGCAGAGTTATAGCGTTATCCATGAACGCCTCACCCAGACCCAGTCGATCACCAAGATCTTCTACGAGAAGAGTGTGAAGACCGAGATTATGGCTATCCACTCGATTATTGCCGCGCTGCGACTGGATAAAGATCTTAATACTTTGCTGGCCCGCCAGGATCGGGTGGCTCTGCTCGAACATACCAGTGCCCTGTTTCGGGAGTTAAAGCAGGAGTCGGGCATTACCCACTTCTATTTTCATAACGCTGACAGGGTGAACCTGCTGCGTCTCCACACCCCTGAGCGTTACGGTGACAGGATCGACCGGATCACCGCCATCTGGGCAGAGAAACGACAGGAGGAGGTAAACGGGATTGAGCTCGGGGTACTGGGTACCTTTACCCTGCGTGTGGTTGCCCCCTGGTACGACCAGACGAACGGGAAGCTGATCGGCTATCTGGAGCTTGGCATGGAGGTTGACCACGTGCTGGACCATATTCGCGAGCTGTTTGGCCTGGATGTGGCGGTAATGGTTTACAAGGAGTTTCTCGAGCACGACAGCTGGCAGGAGGGGATGAGTCTGCTGGGGCGCAAATCCCGCTGGGAGCAGTTTGACAATGTGGTGTTAATGACCGAATACGAAGATGGGCTGCCTGCAATGCTGGAGAATTTTTTGCAGCAGGGGAACTATCTGAGTCGTGACATGGTTCACCGCTTTGAAGAGGGGGGGGCGGTTCACTGGCTGATGTCACTGCCACTGCAGGATGCGATGGGTATTGATGTGGCGGTGATGGTGTTGCATGCCGAGACCCCATCAGAGGCGTGGGTGATGCGAGACTCCCTGCTAATAGTAGGTGGAGTGGTCTTTATGGTGGGCTGCCTGCTGGTTGGCTTCTTCTACTGG
>JAOUQQ010000174.1 GCA_029879245.1 Chromatiales bacterium
AAGTTTTTCGAATCCACTTGGGCTGAGGTTTTTGATGATAGATAGAAGGACTTCGCCATGCGCCTCATCATCGACGACTGTGTCGTCGATATCATCTTCCTTCTTGCTCTGCTTATCTTGTTTTGATTTTTGTGATAACGCTTGAACCTTTTTGAAAATTGAGTATATGGAGTCGTCAGAAATGTCTGCTTCATACCCCTTTTCTGTTAGCTTCCATATACCTCTCTGTGATGAGTCCATGAGGTCTGCTTTAACGAGGTACATCCTTGCCCACTCGATTTGGTTTCGCACCCTGGACGCGCCAGATGCAATGGTTTCAGAAACAACTTCTTCAGGTATATTCATATAGTCAATGACTTGGTCAATGACATCTGAGGTTGAACCAGAACCACCAATATTTCGAAGCACCTCCACCAATGGCCGTAAATATACTAAAAATTGTGGTCCTTTCATCCATGCCTCTGACTGATTTTTCTGTGGATTCTCAATTGAGATAGAGCATACCCCCGCAGTCCGAAATAGTGAACCCCTAAGCCACCTCCTCACTCTTCCCAGCCTGAGCAGCCACCAACCCCCTCAACTCAGCCACACAAGACCCACACCCGGTCCCGGCCTGCGTTGCCTGACCAATCCCCTCAACACTATCAACCCCCTCTTCCCTGATCTTGTGGACGATGGTGTTCCTGCCCACACCAAAGCAGGCACAGACAGTAGGCCCGGCATCTTCACTGGCTACAGCAGGCTTGCCTGCGAGCAGGGCAATACGTTCCTGGTCGCTGATGCTCTCCTGGCTAAACAGTGGTTCGAGCCAGTCGTGCGGCGGCAGCTGGTGGTCGGGACCGATGTAGAGGCAGGACTCGAGCCTCCCCTTGACCAGGCGGGCGGCGCGGTACTGTTTTGTTGCCGGGTCGAAGTATTCGATCCATCCGACGTCGCTGTCAGTGGTGCAGAGCAGTTTGCGTGCCCGTTCGGCCCAGTCGTCGGGTACGTGGTGTCCTGCAATGTTGTAGCGCCACAGGCCATTACCGCGTGACATGCTCCAGTAGCTGGGATTCGTTAATTTCAGCTCCCGGCGCGAAAGGAGGAAGCCGACCCAGTTGGCGTTGAAGGGTTCGATACGCACGGGACTCTGTTTGAATTCGGGCTGGCCGGAGAGGGGATCGGTAACGGCGTTAATCACGCTGCCGACGCGGGCGCTGCGGCTGAACTGGTCGTTCCAGTGGATTGGCACGAACAGGTTGCCCGGCTGTTGTGACTCACTCACGACAGCGCGAACAATGACTTCTCCCTGTGTCCCTTTTATCCGCACCAGTGTGTTATCGCTGATGCCGTGTTGCTGCGCATCGTCCGGATGGATCTCCGCATAGGGCTCCTGGGTATGGGTGGCGAGGCGTGGTGATTTGCCACTGCGCGTCATGGTGTGCCAGTGGTCGCGCACCCGCCCGCTGTTGAGGCGCATGGGGTAGTTGCCATTGGTCGGTACTGCCGGTGGACGCGGGGTAACGGCGATAAACTGTGCCTTGCCGCTGGGTGTGAAGAAGCGGCCATCGGCGAAGAGGCGTGACGTTCCCCACTGTGTGGGGGGCATGGTGTCGTAGTCGACGCCGATCCATCGGTCCAGGTTGAGTGCGCGACTGCCGTTGTTCTTATAGGCGGTCAGCCGTGCATATTCATCAAATATTTGTGCGGGTGTGGCGTAATCGAATTGTTCTGCAAAGCCCATCCGCCTTGCCACCTCGCTAATGATCCACCAGTCCCCCTTGGCTTGCCCCGGTGCAGCGAGAAAGGGGCGCTGGCGCGAGATGCGCCGCTCGGAGTTGGTGACGGTGCCATCCTTTTCCCCCCAGGCGAGGGCGGGTAGTTTAATGTGGGCGAGGTTAACGGTGTCGGTATGCTGCATCACGTCGGAGACCACCAGCAGATCGCACTTTTGCAGCGCGGCCTTGACCCGATCCGCCTCGGGCATGCTGACCACCGGGTTGGTGCCCATGACCCAGAGCGCCTTCACCTTGCCCGCCTCAATGGCATTGAACAGTTCCACTGCCTTGAGGCCACCCCTGTCGGCAATGGTGGGCGCATGCCAAAAGCCCTGCACGATTACACGATGTTGAGGATTTTCCAGATCCATATGGGCGGCAAGTTGATTTGCCAGTCCGCCCACCTCACGTCCTCCCATGGCGTTGGGCTGGCCGGTGATGGAGAAGGGCCCCATGCCGGGGCGACCGATGCGCCCGGTAAGCAGGTGACAGTTGATAATGGCGTTGCACTTGTCGCTACCGCTGGAGGACTGGTTGATCCCCTGCGAGTAGAGGGTGACGACGCGCTCGCTGCGACCAAAGAGTCGGTAGAATTTTGCTACATTTTTTTCGCTAAGATTACACTGCAGTGCAACGGAGAAGATATCTGGGGCGGTGCGTTGCGTGGTGTTGAGCGCGTTCTCCAGCCCCTCGCAGTAGTTGTCGGTAAACAGGGCATTACGTTCACCGTTCTGCTCCAGATAACTCAATAGCCCGTTGAACAGTACCGTATCACTACCCGGTTTGAGTGCAAGATGGAGGTCGGCAATATCACAGCTGGCGGTGCGGCGCGGGTCGATGACGACAACCTGTAGATCAGGATTCTCCTGCTTCGCCCTAACGATGCGCTGGTAGAGCACCGGGTGACACCAGGCGGTGTTGGAGCCGGTGAGTACGATGAGTTTCGCACGCTCCAGGTCTTCGTAATTACACGGCACGCTGTCGGAACCGAAGGCTCGCTTGTAGGCGGCCACGGCGGAGGACATGCAGAGCCGCGAGTTGGTGTCGATGTTGGCCGATCCGATGAAGCCCTTCATCAACTTATTGGCGACGTAGTAGTCCTCGGTTAGCAGCTGGCCTGAGACGTAGAAGGCGACCGCATCGGGACCGTGTTCTGCAATAATTTTATTTAAGCCATCGGCGACACGGGTGAGGGCATCATCCCACTTGGTG
>JAOUQQ010000175.1 GCA_029879245.1 Chromatiales bacterium
AATACCATATACTCCATAGAAAATCGTTCCCAGTCCCATTCATACAAAGGAGCACGGGAATGCATGATCAGGATGTTCAAAAACCATGCTCTATGTTCTGCGCTCCATTCTTTATAAGTGCTATACGACTTTGATAAAAAATCTTCAGTAACGCACTTTCTCACACTAAAGTTATGTGTGGGTTTTATTGGTACCCGTCCGTCAAACCACCAGCCATCAAACTGCAACCTTGTCCCGTATAAATAACTAAGTAAATGGACGATAAATCCTGAGTGGTTGTTTCTAGATAGGTCTTTGTTACATGCTGAGACAAGATGTATAGAGTGTGAATTAGGTAATTTATGTATGAGAGCTGGTCGAGTTGTATGTGGGATGTCCTCTATTTCATTTGATGCTATTGAGTTAATTTTTATTTGTCTTTCTTGAGGAGGGTATATAAAGCCATCTGAGTTTTCGTATTTATAGATCCACTCTCTGCTTGTATCGAATTCCTCAACAGTATCAATTTTGCCGCCATCGAAATCAAAGCTTTCTTTTATATTGAGAAAACCAAATTTATCGTGGTATTTCATGATTATTCGGCTCGTAGGTATCATCACACCCCATACGGCACTCTAACCCCCGGCTCATCCTCTGGAAAGTCCTTCACATTACGACTAACCAGCAGTGCATTTTCACTTTTGGCGCTGGCCCAGATGATGGCGTCAGGCAGGCGTATCCTTCTCTCTTTACGAATCATGACAGCCTGTTCCGCGACGCCTGAGGTTATCGGCACTTGAGTGAAGCGGGATAGAAAACTTCTGATGGTGGACTCTTCCTCTTCGTTGGCTCCTGCCATGACCTCCATCCAGGTGATGGTGCTAATCAGAGGGGCATCGTAACGCTCGATCTCCTGTCGTGCTGCCTCAATGCCATTGAGGTAGTCGATAAGGATATTGGTATCGAGCAGGGCCTTCACTCATCCCACTCCTGACGCAAGCGTTGCTGGTACTCAACACCATCTTCACCATGTTTTTTCCATAACCCAAAGGCGTTTTCGGAGGATGTTTTCTGGTGGTGTGCAAGGTACTCTGCTACTGCACGACGCATCAATTCCGCTCTGGATAGACCCTGTTGTTCGCTCATGGCCTTGAGCGCTTCGATTTGCTGATCGGGGAGTTCTACAATGGTTCTCATGTCGCAAGCCTGATGATGACTGATAACGTTATCATATATCATAGTTGAGAGTGGTGCGACTGTACAGGCTAGCCATACAAATCATCCGGATCATGCCTAAATCCCGACCTCCCTCCCAAGCTTTCCCCCATCCGACCAATCACGCCACCAGTCTTCAATAAGCCATCCAGCGTTTCGCCCTGACTGGGCTGAGCCGATAAAGGGATATGCCTCAAAATCTGATGCCGTTTCACCAGTACGAAGTAGTCTTCCGGTCTTAACAGCAACCGGGCATGATGAAAGGCTACATCCAGATCTTCCATCGCCCCCTCTATCTTTTTACTCATCAGCAGTTGTCCATGGATGAGTGGTTTGAGGATTTCGGCGTGCACCGATTTTGATTTTTTAGAAATCAGGTATTGGTAGTGCCCTTCGGTGGCCTCACCCAGCCAGTGCAGGGCGATGAGTTTCAGCAGAGGAGCCAGGTAGGAGTTGCCGCTGTGCTTCAAAAGATCCTGTTCGCGCCTTTCGCACAGGCTTAACAGTAACTCGGCCTCTTCGTGGCTTAGCGGGTCGGCATACCAGCGAGCAAGGATGCCGAACCCTACTGTAAGCTCGGAGATCACGCAGCGGTCTCCCTTAGCAAGGTAATAAAGGCCTGGGCGGCGTTAGTGAGGCTGCGTTGACGGTGGGTGACCACGCCAAGTTGACGTCTCAGGGCCAGATCACCCACTTCGACGATAGTGACATCACCATCGACCATGCTGCGTGGCAGGATGCTCCAGCCGAGGCCGACCGAGACCATCATTTTGATCGTCTCCAGATAGTTGGTGGCGAGGCGCACGTTGGCGCTAACACCATGCTGTTTCATCGCTTCGTCGATCAGCTGACGGGTATAGGTATTTTTTGCCGGAAAGATCGCCGGGTGTTCAATCAACTCTGATAGCGTAGCACGCCCTCCCGCCAGCGGGTGCTCATGGGCGACGATTACCGCCAGCGGGTCATCCCACACCACCAGCCGTTCCAATGGCCCATCCAGATCAGAAGGGAGGGTGATCAGTGCCAGCGCCAGGTTGCCGTGGCCCACCTCGCGGCAGGCGTCCTCCGAGTCGTAGAAGTGAATGTCGAGCTCAACCTGGGGATGGGCCTGGCTGAAGGCGCGCAGGATCGGCGGCAGGCGGTGCAGGCCGATGTGATGGCTGGTGCCGAAGCTCAGCTCACCGGCCACCTCGCCGCTGAGGTTGCTGATCGCCTGACGGCTCTCCTTGACCTCGTCGAGGATGCGTCGTGCCCGCGGCAGCAGGGTCTGGCCCGCCTCGGTGAGAGTGATGCTACGGCCGATGCGGTCGAAGAGCGGGGTGCTCAACTCCTCCTCCAGCGCGGCGATGCGCTTGCTTACCGCCGGTTGGGTGAGGAACAGGCGTTCCGATGCCTCGGTAAACGATCCCGACTCAGCGACGGCTATAAAGGCCTTGAGGCTACTAAATTCCATAATGGAATAGAATAGATGAAAAAGATGAATTTGTGTAATAGTATCTGCGGCAGTAAGCTTCAAGCATCGTAAACCGAATCAATGGGAGTAGGGGAGAGATGGCCGGCAAGACGCTCTACGACAAATTGTGGGAGGCCCACGTGGTGCGCACCGAGGAGGGTGGCACTGCGCTCTTATATATAGACCGCCACCTGGTCCACGAGGTGACCTCGCCGCAGGCCTTCGAGGGGCTGCGCCTGGCCGGACGCAAGCCGTGGCGCAAGGAGACGGTGGTGGCCACCCCCGACCACAACGTGCCGACCACCGGGCAGAGCGCCG
>JAOUQQ010000090.1 GCA_029879245.1 Chromatiales bacterium
AGTCGATGGCCCCACGCTCCTCACGGCGCTTGTGCAGTACCTTATAGAGGGCATAGAGGTTCTCCAGGTGGGGACGAACCTGATCGTACTGCCGACACAAAGCCGCGTCGCGATCCACCACGATGGCAGCCACCTTGGTGTAGGTCATGCGGGCGTGGGAGCGCATCACTGCAGGATAAAAACGGTACTCCTGCAACTTGCCCCTCTTGCCGATATCCATATCGCAGACCATACAGAGGCGATCCACATCGGGATTAATGGAACAGAGCCCGTTGGAAAGCTCCTCGGGCAACATCGGCAATACACGGCCGGGGAAGTAGCAGGAGTTGCCCCGCTCACGCGCCTCGGCATCAAGGGGCGTACCCGGCTGTACATAGTGGGAGACATCGGCGATCGCCACCACCAGGCGCCAGCCACCCTCATTAGGCTCACAGTAGACCGCATCGTCGAAATCCATCGAGTCCTCACCGTCGATGGTCACCAGCGGCATCTGGCGCAGATCGGTACGCCCCTCTTTCGCCTCCTCCGGCACGTCAGTGGGTAACCCCTTTACCATCTCCTCTACCAGCGGCGACCACTCCATCGGCAGGTCGTGGGCGCGGATCGCCACATCGATCTCGAGGCCGGGGGCCATATGATCACCGAGGATCTCGATAATCTTGCCCGTCGCCTGGCGGCGCTTGGTGGGATATTCGACGATCTCTACCACCACCAGCTGGCCGTTCTCCGCCCCCATCTCCTGCCCTTCAGGCACCAGAATATCCTGATTGATGCGTTTGTTATCGGCGATCACATAGCCGACCCCCTGGTCAACGAAGTAACTACCGGCCACATGCTTGTTGGCGTGTTCGAGGATCTCAACAATAGAGCCCTCGCGGCGCCCACGGCGATCAATTCCGGAGACCCGCGCTACCACTCGGTCGCCGTGCAGACAGGCGTGCATCTCGCGGGCAGAGAGGAAGAGATCATCCCCTCCATCATCTGGCACCAGAAAGCCGAACTCATCGGCATGACCGATAACCCGCCCACGCACCAGGTCCATCTTGGTGACCAGGCCATAACCGCCGCGGCGGTTGAACAGCAGCTGGCCATCACGTTCCATCGCCCGCAGTCGGCGGCGCAACGCCTCCAGTTGTTCCTCATTGTCTACCTCCAGTGCCTCGGCGATATCGTCGCGGTACATGGGGCGACCCGCCTCCTCCAGCAGCGCCATAATAAACTCACGGCTGGGGATAGGGTTGTCATACTTTTGCGCCTCGCGCGCTTGATGGGGGTCTTGTACTGCAGATTTTTTTGGCATTTATACGGCTTCCTGGGCCCATTAGGGCAGAATCAAGCGCGCTATTCTAACTGAATAGCAGAAAAATTGCGGCAATCGTTTCGCCACGGCGTTGACAACACAAAAAAGGGATTGTAAAGTTCGCCTCCTCTCAGGGTTCCGGCCCTCAGAGACCTCCGCCGAGGTGGTGAAATTGGTAGACACGCTAGCTTCAGGTGCTAGTGGGGGAAACCCCGTGGAAGTTCGAGTCTTCTCCTCGGCACCAATTTGAAAAGCCCGTACACGGTTCTTCCGGTACGGGCTTTTTTCTTGTCTGTCCAGTACCAACAGAAAATTACTCCCCCACTTCTGTACCTCCACCAGGCGTGAACGTTGATTCGTCAGCATCCTCAGCACTGTCGTACCCCTGTTGCCCCCCTACCTGAAGATCACAAATCAGTAAAACATTAGAGTTTCCTTATAATGCGTGATATCAATAGGTTATCTCTCCCTTGTCCGATTATTTCGATCCTGCGCTTGACATATTCGATGATTTCGATATTGTTAATAGCGAGCCGGTTCTCAATGGCGCCATAAATAGCACATTGCAGAGGGGTGGTATCCAGTGGCAACTGACACCGGATAACCACCGTTGTTTAACAGCTACCCATAAGGAAATGTACGTCATGGGGAAGATAACGAATTTCTGCGACAAGACGCACTACGCCAACACCCGCAGGATCACCCGCCGGGTGCTCAATATCATCGGCCTTACCGCATGCGGCAATGACCTGATGATCAACGGCAGGAGACAGGAACGGATCAACAACTGGTCGGTCATCACCTTCATCATCAATCACATGTTTCCCGTACCGCTGCTCGCAAAAGTTACGGACCCCTCCGTGGTCGAGGATGTGGTGCTTGAGGTGTTGATTATCGAGGGTATGTTGCGCAAACCAAAGCCTGAAGAGGAACTCATGCAGCAGGCTGTCTGTTCACAGGCGTGCACCTACTATCACTAACCCCTCCTCAGATAGTCAGCCGTCTCACGACATCCAAATCGACGTTCCCCCGCAGCGAAAATGGTAACGATACGCTGTGATATAGATTAGGTGATAAATATAAATGAGACCCTTGTGTAAGCCGTTATAGCCTCTTCTATACACCCATTCCGGTTTGCTTATCTTCACCTGTCTGAGTATGGATAGGCCTACACTTCAGATTTGTCCGCCGCTGTAAAACGACACAAAAAACAAGGACCTCATGAAGAGGCCCTTTTTCAACACCGAACACCAGATAAATATCAAACCTGGTAGGGATCCCGCAACACAATCGTATCCGCACGGTCAGGCCCGGTAGAGATAATATCCACCGGCACGCCTACCACCTCTTCGATCTTCTTGATGTAGGATTTGGCAGCCTCCGGCAGATCGTCATAGTTGCGTACGCCGACAGTCGACTCGGACCAGCCTGGGACTTCGATGTACTCGGGCTGGCACTGCTCGTAGGCGTCGGCGCCGATCGGCGGTACATCGAGACTCTGGCCTTTGTACTTGTAACCGGTGGCGATCTTCAGGCTCTCGAGGCCGTCAAGGACGTCCATCTTGGTGAGGCAAATACCGGTGAGGGAGTTGATCTGGGCCGAGCGGCGCATCGAGACCGCATCGAACCAGCCGCAACGACGCGGGCGACCGGTAGAGGCGCCGATCTCGTGACCGACCTCGGCCATATGCTTGCCCAGCGGGTCGAGGAATTCCACGCCGTCGTACAGCTCGGTGGGGAACGGGCCGCCACCGACGCGGGTGGTGTAGGCCTTGGTGATACCGAGGATGTAGTCGAGGTCGCGCGGGCCGACGCCGGTACCGGTGCAGGCACCGCCGGCGGTGGGGTTGGAGCTGGTGACATAGGGATAGGTGCCGTGGTCGATGTCGAGCAGGGTGCCCTGGGCGCCCTCGAACATGATGTTCTTGCCCTCGACGCGGTAGACATGCAGCAGGCCGGTGACATCGGCGACCATCGGGCGGATGCGCTCGGCCATCTCCAGACCCTCGTCCAGGGTCTTCTGGTAGTCGACGGTGTCGGTCTTGAAGTAGTTCGCGAGGGCGAAGTTGTGGTACTCCAGCACCTCCTCGAGACGGGCGGCAAAACGCGCGCTGTCCATCATGTCGCCCACCTTGAGGCCGCGACGGGAGATCTTGTCCTCGTAGGCCGGGCCGATGCCGCGACCGGTGGTGCCGATCGCCTTGTTGCCGCGGGCCCGCTCGCGTGCCTGGTCGAGGGCGATATGGTAGGGGAGGATCAGGGTACACGCCTCGGAGATCCTGAGTCGCTCGCTGGCAGGTACGCCGCTCTGCTCCAGCATTTCGATCTCACTGAGCAGCGCGTCGGGGGCGAGCACCACGCCGTTACCGATCATGCACTCCACGCCGGCACGCAGGATGCCGGAGGGGATGAGGTGCAGCACGGTCTTCTTGCCGTCGATAACGAGGGTATGGCCGGCGTTGTGGCCGCCCTGGAAGCGCACCACCGCCTGGGCGGTTTCGGTGAGCAGGTCGACTACCTTGCCCTTGCCCTCATCACCCCACTGGGTCCCGACTACGACTACATTCTTACCCATAACTATGCTCTCAGTTCAGACGCAGCTCCGCCCCACCGGCAGGATATCACCGGCACAAAGGCGCCATAGTGCTGCGTGAAGTCTGTTGTGAAAAGTAAAAAAAACCTGTGTAGCGATAAACTTATTTATTCACCGCGACCGTTCGCCAGCTACCGCCCTGCAGTACCAGCTCACGATCACACCCCATCTCGGCGGCACCAGCGGACTGACCAGGCAGCGCCTGGATCACCCTTTCGCCGCTGGCGCGCAGCTCGGCAATGGCGCTCAGCATTACAACATCGCCACCAGCGGGTGCAAAGATACCACGAACATCGGGGGTTGTGGCAGCCACCAGTGAGAGGATCTGCTTAAGGTCGGTACTAAAACCGGTGGCAGGACGGGCACGGCCGAAAACCTTGCCGATATCGTCATAGCGGCCACCCTGGGCGATCGCCTGCCCCTCCCCCGCCACGTAGGCGGTGAAAACGGCACCGGTGTGGTAGTGGTAGCCACGCAACTCGGCAAGGTCAAAGTGCAGTTCAACCCCCTCGATCCCCTGCGCCGCCTCGGCGATGGTGCTCAGGTTGGCCAGTGCCACCCTGGTCGCCTCACCGGCAGCAGCGAAGAGCTCGCTGGCTGTATCGAGCACTGAGATGTCGCCGTGCAGGTCTACCAGCTGGGCAAAGATTCTGTTGTAAGGGGCAGCCAGCGTATTCCCGGCCAGCAGGGCATCGATCTCGGGACGTGACTTGCGCTGCAACATGTCGAACAGCTGCGCCTCGAAGGCGGGTGAGAGCCCCGCCTCCTCGGCCAGGCTGCGGAAGATACCGACGTGGCCCAGATCCAGATAGATCTTCTCCAGCCCCGCCTGCTGCAGGGTGGTGACCATCAGGCGCAGCACCTCGATATCGGCCTCCGGACCATCGTGGCCGTAGAGCTCAGCCCCCACCTGCAGCGGAGAGCGGCTTCCGCCGTGAGTCTTCGGTACGGTGTTGAGGGTGGTCCCCATGTAGCAGAGGCGGGTTGGTAGATCGCGTTTAAGCAGGTGGGCGTCGATGCGCGCCACCTGTGGGGTCATATCGGAGCGCACCCCCATCAGACGACCGGTAAGCTGGTCGGTAAGCTTAAAGGTATGTAGATCTAGATCATCTGCTGTACCGATCAGCAGTGACTCGAGGTACTCGATAAAGGGGGGCATCACCAGTTCATAACCCCAGCTGTTAAAGAGGTCCAGCAGCCGGCGCAGGGTCGACTCCAGTTGAGCCGCCCGAGGCGGAAGTAACTCTTCGATGCCCTCGGGCAGCAACCAGCGATCGTTATTCATGTTAAACCGTTCTTCAGAAAAAAGAGAAACAGGGCACCGATGATCATACTCGCCAGTCCCGTGATACGTATAGAGCGTGCATCCATTTGCGCCATCGACATCATCGCCTTGCGATAACCCTTTGGTGTAATGGCGGGCAACAGCCCCTCTATTACCAGCACCAGTGCCAGTGCAGCCCATAATTCGGACATTAATTTGATTACCCCAAACGTAAAAACACCGGACGGCGCATAACGCGGCCCGGTGCATATTATGCCAGCTTCTTACTTGCGTCGCCCGTTGTCATCCTTGAAGTAATCAAAGAATTCCGACTCGGGGTCTAACACAAGAACATCTTCCTGCTTGCTGAAGACATTTCTATAGGCATCGATACTGCGGTAGAAGGCATAGAACTTCTCATCCTTCTGGAATGCCTTGGCATATATCTCGGCGGCCTTAGCATCACCCTCACCACGCAAACGCTCAGCATCACGATAGGCCTCGGCGAGCAGTACAGTACGCTGACGATCTGCATCGGCACGGATACGCTCCGATACCTCACGACCGCGTGAGCGCAGGTCTTTAGCGACACGGGAGCGCTCTGCCTCCATTCGGCCGTAGACCGAGCCGGAAACCTCGGGCGGCAGTTCGATGCGCTTGATCCGCACATCCACCACCTCTATACCGAACTGCGTCGCCTGCTCCTCGATCTGCGCGGTAATCACACTCATGATCTCAGCGCGCTCACCGGAGATTGCCTCCTGAATGGTGCGTTTACCAAATTCTCCTCGCAGGCCATCATTGATTACCTGCGCAAGAATTTCGCCTGCCTTACGCTCATCACCACTGGTTGCCTTGAAATAGGACGAAACATCACTAATGCGCCACTTAATGAAGGCATCGACGATAACGTTCTTTTTCTCCGAAGTAAGATAACGTGCAGGCACTGCATCCAGAGTAAGGATACGACGATCAAACGTGCGCACACTATTCACAAAAGGAATCTTCCAGTGTAGTCCAGGCTCATAATCAGCACGCTCGAATTCACCAAACTTGAACTTCACCGCAAGCTCTGTCTCATCGACGATAAAAAAGCCCATCGAGAGCAACCACAGAACAACAGCGGTAAGGATCAGGGAGAGTGTTTTTATCGGGGACATTAGCGCACCTCCCGTGTACGGCGATCATCTCGCAGGCTAGGTTCTTCCTGCTGCGGGGCCTGTGGCTGCTGGTAACTACGGTTCGACTGACTCGTGCGCGGCACGGCAGCCGGATCCCGCTCCATCAACTTATCCAGCGGCAAATAGAGCAGATTGTTGCTGCCCTTTGTATCGACCATAACTTTGCTGCTCTGTGACAACACAGACTCCATCGTGTCGATATAAAGACGCTTGCGGGTGACGTTAGGAGCACGCTTGTACTCCGTGAGTACGCTGAGGAAGCGGGCAGTCTCACCCTCGGCCTCGGCAATCACCTGCTCTTTATAAGCATTGGCCTCCTCAAGCAGACGAGCGGCCTGACCGCGCGCCTTGGGAAGCACATCGTTGGCGTAGGCCTCGGCCTCGTTTTTATAACGAACCTCGTCCTCACGCGCCTTCACCGCATCGGCAAAGGCTCCTTGCACCTGCTGCGGTGCCTGGGCATCCAGCATGTTGAGTGAAGATATCACCAGTCCACTCTGATACTGATCAAGGATCGACTGCATCAGCTGTTTTGATTTATCCACCACATCCGCACGACCATCAGTGAGTGCAAAGTCCATCTCACTCTGGCCGACGATCTCACGCACCGAGCTCTCCATCGCCTGACGCAGAGTCTCGTCCGGGTCAACCACGTTGAAGAGGTAGTCGCGTGCATCCTTCACCCGGTATTGCACCGCAAACTTGATATCGACGATATTCTCGTCCTGGGTCAGCATTAGAGACTCATCGCCGCGCACTCCCAGCTCAGAAGTACGAACATTATCAACATTCACACGCTCAACACTCTGAACAAAGCGTGGATACCAGTGCAGGCCGGGCATAGTAGTCTCGCTGTAAGCCCCAAATTGTTTCACCACGCCGCGGGTGCCCTCGTGGATAGTATAGAAACCGGATAAACCCCAGACGATAGCCAGCAACACTACGACAATGCTTAAACCGCCAGCACCCATACCACCACTGCCGGAGCTGCTGGAGCTACCTCCTTTACCGCCACCACCGAAGAGACCGTTAATCTTCTCCTGCAGTTTCTTCACTACTTCATCGAGGTCAGGTGGTCCCTGCTCGTTGTTACGGCCACCCCAGGGGTCTTTACCCCCGGAGCCACCCGGTTCATTCCACGCCATTGGGTTCTCCAATTTGGTTGGTTTAGACGCTACTTATCGTCAGATCAGGTTTGCTGCGCAAATTCTATGGGGGTTAGAGAGGCATCGCAAGGCGCAGTTCCCGTATTACTACCTCGTCGACTCAAAACTCCGGCTCCGGGGGTGGTGGCAGGATCTCGCGAAAGTCCGGCTGTTTGCGCAGCGATTCCAGATAGTGGGGCTCGATATTGATCTCCACCGCAGCGACACCATCATCCCCCATCTGCTCGGCGACCACCACCCCCATATCGTAAAGGCGGGCACGCAGGCGCCCGGCGCTGGGGGGAATCTTTAGTTGATAGCGGCAACGCGCAGCATTGAGCCACTCGGCCAGCACCTGACGCAGCAGCTCCAGCCCCTCGCCACTCACCGCTGAGAGGTAGACACGCTGAACCCGCCCATCATCATCGCGCTCCACGTGAGGTTCCACCCCCTCAGTCGCATCGATCTTGTTATAAACGGCGATCTGCTCAACCTTATCGGCACCAATCTGTTCAAGCACCGAATCGACCTGCTCTATCTTCTCCTCCCGCTCCGGATCGGCAGTATCGATGACATGGAGTAGCAGGTCCGCCTCCTGAGTCTCCTGCAGGGTCGACTGGAAGGCGGCCACCAGATCGTGGGGGAGATGGCGGATAAAGCCCACGGTATCGGCGAGGATCAGCGGGTTATTGGGCTCCACCTCAAGACGGCGCAGGGTCGGGTCAAGAGTGGCAAAGAGCTGGTCGGCGGCGTAGACCGAATCTTCGGTAAGGCGGTTGAAGAGGGTCGATTTTCCGGCGTTGGTATACCCCACCAGCGAGACTGTCGGCACGTCGGCACGTTGGCGCGAGCGGCGCCCCTGTTCTCGCTGTTTACGCACCTTCTCCAGACGGCGATGCAGCGCCTTGATCCGCTCGCCAAGCAGACGGCGGTCGGTCTCGAGCTGGGTCTCACCCGGACCACGCAGGCCGATACCACCCTTCTGTCGTTCGAGGTGGGTCCATCCACGCACCAGTCTGGTAGAGAGGTGCCTGAGTTGAGCCAGCTCCACCTGGAGTTTTCCCTCGTGGGAGCGGGCACGCTGGGCAAAAATATCGAGGATAAGACCTGTTCTATCCAATACCCTGCATTTTAGAAGACGTTCGAGGTTTCTCTCCTGGGCAGGGGTGAGCGCGTGATTGACCAGTACCACCTCCGCCTCCTCGGCAATAACGACCTCGCGGATCTCCTCCGCCTTGCCACTACCGACAAAGTATTTCGCCTCGGGGGTACGACGGGCACCGGTAACCGCAGCCACCGGCAGGGCGCCAGCGGAGAGCGCAAGGTCCCGGAATTCGTCCAGATCCTCACGTTCACTCTCCTGCTGCAGGTCGAGATGTACGAGAACGGCGCGCTCACCGCTCCGCGGGCGCTCAAACACTGCTAACCCCCAACGGAGTGGCTATCTGCACACAACTGAATCAGAAGTTATGGCTGGTACCGTTATCTGATGGCTGCTTCTCCGCGAAGTCCAGACGCACATTACGCGCCGGTACCACGGTGGAGATCGCATGTTTGTAGACCATCTGACTAACAGAGTTCTTCAACAGAACCACAAACTGATCGAAAGACTCTACCTGTCCCTGTAGCTTAATGCCGTTGACCAGATAGATTGAGACCGGAACACGCTCCTTGCGCAGGGCGTTCAGAAACGGGTCTTGCAGTGCTTGCCCTTTACTCATGTTACTACTCCTGTTTTTATTATGTGGCGCAATTGACGCCCCTAAAAAACTCATAATAATCACTACTCACTAATTGATTAGAATAAGAGGTAAATGGTTGATTTACATCCGCCGGTTCATTGTATACAACCGGTTTCTAATATATTGGGGGATCATCCAGCAATTTCAAGGTTTTTTCCACCAATTTCTCACTTAGAGAGTCGAGCCAGCTCAAATTGGTCTCACTGCGCAGCCAGGTATATTGCCGTTTGGCCAACTGACGGGTGGCGATAATCCCCCGCTCCACCATAGTCTGTCGATTCCACTCACCGGCAAGATAGGCCCACACCTGACGGTAGCCGACACAGCGTACCGAGGGGAGATCGGGGTGAAGGTCCCCCCGTCGATAGAGTCTCTCCACCTCCTCGACAAATCCCTGCTCCAGCATCAGTTCGAAACGACGGGCGATACGCTGATGCAGCAGGGTACGATCAGTAGGTGCCACAGCCAGTTTGGTAACGCGGTAGGGCAAACAACTCCTCTCCTGTCCCTGCCAGTGTTCGCTGAGCGACTGACCACTCAGCTCATAAACCTCCAGTGCACGAGAGAGACGTTGCGGGTCGTTGGGGTGGATACGTGCCGCCGACTGCGGGTCTACCCTCGCCAGTCTTTCGTGGAGAGCCTGCCACCCCAGCTCACGGGCGTCGGCCTCGATCCGTGCCCTCACCCCGGCATCGGCCTCGGGCAGTTGCGATAATCCCTGCTGCAGCGCCCGATAGTAGAGCATCGTTCCCCCAACCAGCAGCGGAACCCGACCGGCAGCAGTGATATCCGCCATCTCGCGCAGGGCATCTTCGCGAAAGCGGGCGGCGGAGTAACTCTCGGCCGGGTCGAGAATATCGATTAAGCGGTGCGGGGCGCGGGCCAGAATTTCGGCATCGGGCTTGGCAGTGCCGATATCCATCCCACGATATATCAGGGCCGAATCGACACTAATGATCTCGCAGTTGAGCTGCTCGACCAGGGCGATCGCCAGGTCAGTCTTGCCCGCTGCGGTGGGCCCCATCAGGAAGATGGCGGGTGGCAGTGAAGCCGAATCACTCATCGGTAAACAGGGCGGCCAGGTGTGAGGCCGAGAGTAGACGCCACGGTAGTTCCGCTTCGCTGATGTGACCATCGCTCAGCAACTGCTCCAGCTCACGTAACAGGGCTTCACCGACCTTGCTGTCGGGCGTTGGGAGCAGCGGAGCGACGGTAGTGGAAAAGGCCCGCAGGTAAGCTGCCACATCACTCTCGATATCTGGCGACGCGGCGAGGAAAGCGGCAAGGGCAGTGACAAAACCCTCTGCCACCACCCCGCGCAGCAACAGTGGCAACTGGCGCAGCACCACCGCCTCCTCCCCCAGCCTCTCGACCATGACACCAAGGCGCAACAGGGTAGTGGCATGTTGTTCCAGCAGGCTTATCGCCCTCTCATCCAGCCGAACGGTGGCCGGAATTAACAGGGGCTGGCTCTGCATCTCGCCTGATGCAAGGCAGGCGGTCAGGCGATTCTGTAGCAACAAG
>JAOUQQ010000091.1 GCA_029879245.1 Chromatiales bacterium
GCCGTATTCGCTCTCCAGCCCCCTGTAGGCCTCACGGATCTCTGCGGCCAGTTCAGCGGGCATCTCCCCATGCATGATCCACTGGCGGATCTTCGCCCCCGAAACCTGCAGGGCATTCACATTGTGGGTATCGAGTCGCTCAAGCTCGGCGGCGATCTTCTGATGCAGATTGTTGTGTTCGATATAGAGACGAAACCCCTCTGCCGTGGTGGCGAAGCCGTTGGGGACCTTAATCCCCTCGCCGCTCAGGGCACGGTACATCTCCCCCAGTGAGGCGTTCTTGCCACCGACGATGGAGACATCGTCGATACCCAGTTCAGCAAAGCCTTTTACAAAGCGCATCCTGCCCACCATGTTATGTGTGTGATTGCAGTCGAGTTTATTGGATTGGCTGGAGAGATCCAATGATGCGGTGCTGGTTGCCCCGTTGCCGGGGCTCAATTGTGGTCGTAGCGATCATCCCTGCTCTGGAACGTGACTGAATGTCCGATGATCAACGGGTAAAGAGGGTGAAGTTGTAGCCGAGAGAGAGGGTGACAACGTTGGCCTTAAAGTTACCATTGGGTGCCTCCATGCGCCCGTACTGGGCAATCAGGCTGAGATGGTCATTCAGCTGGTAACCTGCACCCACATTATATTGCCAGACAAAGCCACCATTTACGTCTGCCCCACCGCCGCCTGCGGCACCGGTCAGAAGCTCTCCATCGAGGAATAGTGGAGAATCCCCCATTGGCAGGTGTAATCCTGCCCCCAGTAGTCCGGTCATGTAGGCCCCCGCCTCACCCCGGTATGCCGCGATCCCCTGGCCAGTCAGAAAGAGGTTTCTATTTATGAAGGCGTCAAGTTGTAACCCCATATTGTCGATATTGAGGTCGTTATGATGACCGCGCCAGTTAGGGTCGGCCTTGAGATAACTCTGGTGAGTTGCCCGCGCCCTGAAGTGGGAGGGGGTAAAGGCGGTGAGTTCGCTGGTATCAAATGTATGCTGCCGGTTATCTACGTAGGGGGTGGCAAACTGGTAGCCGAGCTTAAGCGCCAGGCTGTCGGTTTGAAAGTTGGTATCGGGTGCCCGCATATGGCCCGCCGTCGCCTCAAGATAGAGATGATCAGTGATCGCCTGCTGGAAAGAGAGTTGGGCATCAACGATGAATCCACCACCCGTCGCCACATTGCCCCCACCGGCATAGCCAGCAGAGCCGATGAGTTTAATGGCACTGGAGGAGCCAAGCGGTTGACGGTAGCCGGCGCCAAGGAGTATCTGCATGTAGCCCTGGCTTTTTCCACCCATCGCCCCCTCTCCCTCGGTGTGCAGGAAGAGACGTTTATTGATGTATTTGTTCCACTCACCCCCGACCAGGTCGATGCGTTTGTATTGTGGGGCCCCATTATCGGCAAGGACCCCTGCCGGGATGGTGTAGGTTTTGTATATCGCAGCAATCTCCTGATGGGATGAATCACTGAGAAGGGGGCCGGGGCTCTCATTACCAGATATCCAACCTGAGCCGATTAGCGTCCTGAAGGGGTACTCATAGGAGAGGTAGGGTTGGCCGCTATGGATGGCGCCATCGGGAAAGTCGAGATAACTCATCCCCAGGCCAAAGTGCCCATAACGATCGCTCTTGTATTTGACTCCGGCGTGGTAACGCAGCATCAGCCCGCCACCCGAGAGGGTGTAGCCGCCGCGTCCCCCCCCCGCACCGATAAACAGCCCGCTATTTAGCTCGTAAGAGTCTCCCAGTGGCAGGTGGGCCTCGGTGGCACCACCCAGGGTAATAAATCCACCGCGCTCACCGGTGAGTGCACCGTAGAACGCCGGCCCGACAGAGACATAATCGCTAATGGTGTAGAGATAGGTTCCACCAGTAAAACCCATAAGTTCATCACCAGGCAGGGTGGCCTCTTCATAGGTGACGCGAAACTTGGCAGAGGTCGTCTCCAGAGTTGGGGCCATTGGAATAACACTAGTGTGTGCCGGCAGTGAGGTGAACGTGAGCAGTAGACTACCGGAAGAGATAACAAGATGGCGGATCGGTGACATGGCAGGAAAAGTGGTGTTTGATGAAAGTTCGGGAGTTTATCTTATAGCTGGATCTGCAACAAGTTCGCCCTGATAAGGCCTTACCTGAAGCAGAATCGGTAGGATAAAGATTAGTGAGGGGCGGTAATTTTTCAGAGCTATCTGGGACGGCTCGCTTCTACAATGAGTTCACATCCGCCACTCATGTGATGACAGAGGGGCACTCTCTACCCGTTCTCTGCTTCAACTCAGAGAACCGCTCGGCGATGTTGACCAAATCGGCAAGTGCCAGTTGTGCATCCATCGCCTGTTGCGCCACATCGTCTTCGAATTTCTCAATATAGATACGCAGGGTGGCACCTGCAGTGCCGGTACCAGAGAGACGGAAGATAATACGTGAGCCATCGGTAAAACCGATGCGTAACCCCTGATGGCTGCTCTCGCTGTTGTCTATGGGATCGGTATAGGCGAAGTTGTCGGCATAGCTTACCGTATAACCATCGAGCTGTTGGCCGACCAGCCCGGCAAGTTGTGACTCCACATGCTGCATCAAGCCTCTGGCCGCGTCGCTGTCGACCTCTTCGTAGTCGTGACGGGTGTAGTAGTTGCGCCCGTATTCGGCCCAGTGCTCTTTCATGATCTCGGCCACTGACTGTTTGCGCGCCGCGAGGATGTTGAGCCATGCCAGCACTGCCCATAGCCCATCCTTTTCGCGTACGTGATCGGAGCCGGTGCCGAAGCTCTCTTCACCGCAGAAGGTGATGCGCCCGGCGTCGAGCAGGTTGCCGAAAAACTTCCAGCCGGTGGGGGTCTCGAAGCATTCGATGCCCAGTTTTTGTGCCACTCTGTCGACCGCACCCGAGGTGGGCATCGAACGGGCCACACCCTTGAGTCGACCATGATAGCCGGGAATCAGTTCGGCATTGGCAGCGATCACCGCCAGTGAGTCCGATGGGGTGACGAAGAAGTTGTCACCGAGGATCATGTTGCGATCCCCGTCGCCGTCGGAGGCGGCACCAAAATCGGGGGCGTTGGTGCCGAACATCTCCGCCACCAGCTCCTCGGCGTAGGTGAGGTTGGGGTCGGGGTGGCCACCGCCGAAGTCGGGTTTCGGCTCACCGTTGATCACCGTCCCCTCAGGGGCGCCGAGGCGCTGCTCCAGGATCTCATGGGCGTAGGGACCGGTGATGGCGTGCATCGCATCGAAGCGCAGGCGGAAGCCACTGGTGACGAGCTCACGGATGGCAGCGAAGTCGAACAACTGCTCCATCAGCTCGGCGTAGTCGTCTACCGGATCGATCACCTCAACGCTCATCTCGCCAGAGGTGTGTGTGCCAAGGTGGTCGATATCGATATCGGGCTCCTCGGCGATGCGGTACGTATTAATGGCTTGGGTGCGCTCGAAGATCGCCTCGGTGATCCCCTCCGGGGCCGAACCGCCGTTGGCGATGTTGAACTTGATACCGAAGTCGCCGTCGGGGCCGCCGGGGTTGTGGCTGGCCGAGAGGATGATCCCACCCTGAGTCTGGTACTTACGGATCACCGCCGAGACCGCCGGGGTGGAGAGCAGACCAGCGCGCCCTACCATGATGCGGGCCACACCGTTGGCTGCTGCCATCCTGATGATGATCTGAATCGCCTCACGATTGTAGAAGCGCCCGTCGCCACCCACCACCAGGGTTCCGCCCTTTAGGTCGATTTGGGTGTCAAAGATCGCCTGAACGAAGTTCTCCAGATAGGGGGGCTGCTGGAAAACGCGCACCTTCTTTCGCAACCCGGAGGTGCCGGGACGCTGGTCGGTAAATGGGGTGGTCTCTAAGTGGTTGATTTTCATTGTGCTGACGTACAGTTCCATCATGGTGTGGGCATTCAACCATACCGCTGGCGGCAGGGCCAGAGAAAAACTCTTGAAAATCTGTAGAATAGCCGCACCTGTCCTTTCGTATTGAAATCAAGCTTATAACTGGAGGAATACGCAACCATGAGCGTGGATGCACACAAAGAGACCCTGGGATTCGAGACCGAGGTAAAGCAGCTGCTGCACCTGATGATCCACTCCCTCTACTCCAACAAGGAGATCTTCCTGCGTGAGCTGGTCTCCAACGCCTCGGACGCCTGCGACAAGCTGCGTTTTGAAGCCCTCTCCGACGATGCCCTCTATGAGGGCGATCAGGAGCTGAAGATTAATCTGGAATTTAATAAAGAGGCGAAGACCGTCACCCTGCGTGATAACGGTATCGGCATGAGCCGCGAGGAGGTGATTGAAAATCTGGGCACTATCGCCCGCTCCGGTACCAGGGCCTTTCTGGATAGCCTCTCCGGCGATCAGAAACAGGACGCCAATCTCATCGGTCAGTTCGGTGTCGGCTTCTACTCCTCCTTCATCGTCGCCGACCGGGTCACCGTCACCACCCGCCGCGCCGGCCTCACCGCCGAGCACGGGGTGCGCTGGGAGTCGGCGGGCGAGGGTGACTACACCCTGGAGAACGTGGAGTGTACCGCGCGTGGTACCGAGATTGTGCTCCACCTGCGTGATGGTGAGGAGGAGTTTGCCGACGGCTGGCGCCTGCGCTCGATCATCCGCAAGTACTCCGACCACATCACCCTGCCGATCCTGATGGAGAAGGAGGTGCCGCCCGCCGCTGACGGGGAGCAGGACGAGGTGGTCGTTCCCGAGCAGGAGACGGTGAACAAGGCCTCCGCCCTCTGGACCCGCGCCAAATCCGACATTAGCGACGAGGAGTACAACGAGTTCTACAAACATGTGGGCCACGACTGGGAGGAGCCGCTGGCGTGGAGCCACAACCGTGTCGAGGGCAAGCTTGAGTACACCTCGCTGCTCTACATCCCGAAGCGCGCACCGTTCGACCTGTGGGACCGCGAGCGGCGCAACGGCATCAAGCTCTATGTGAAGCGCGTCTTCATCATGGACGACGCCGAGCACCTGATGCCCAACTATCTGCGTTTTGTGCGCGGCGTGATCGACTCATCAGACCTGCCGCTCAACGTCTCGCGCGAGATCCTGCAGCACAACAAGGTCACCGACTCGATGCGTTCCGGCTCGGTGAAGAAGGTACTGGGGATGCTGGAGACGATGGCGAAAGAGGAGCCGGAGAAGTACACCGGTTTCTGGCAGGAGTTTGGCAAGGTGATGAAGGAGGGGCCCGGTGAGGACTTCGCCAACAAGGAGCAGATCGCCAAGCTGTTGCGCTTTGCCACCACCCACAACGACAGCGAGGAGCAGGGCGTTTCCCTCGCCGATTACGTCGGCCGCATGAAAGAGGGGCAGGAAGCGATCTACTACATCACCGCGGATTCGTTCCCGGCCGCCAAGAACTCCCCCCACCTGGAGATCTTCCGCAAGAAGGGCATCGAAGTCATCTTGATGTACGAGCGTGTCGACGAGTGGCTGGGCTCTGCCCTCACCGAGTTCGACGGCAAGCCGCTTAAATCAGTCACCAGGGGTGAGCTGGACCTCGGCAGCCTTGAGGACGAGGAGGAGAAGAAGAGACAGGAGGAGAGCGCCAAAGACTTTGAAGATCTCCTGAAGAAGGTAGAGGAGTCGCTGGGCGATAAGGTGAAGGAGGTACGCATCACCCACCGCCTCACCAACTCACCGGCCTGCCTGGTTACCGGCGAACACGAGATGAGCGCCAACCTCGAGCGGATCCTCAGGTCGGTCGGGCAGGAGGCACCCTCCATTAAGCCGATTATGGAGCTCAACCCGGAGCACCCGTTGGTAGCCAAATTGAGTGGAGAGTCCGGTGAGCGCTTCGACGACATGGTCTCGATCCTCTTCGACCAGGCACTGCTCGCCGAGGGGGGGACCCTCGACGACCCGGCCAGCTTTGTCGGCAAGCTTAACAAGGTGTTGCTGGAGATGAGTGCTTAAGTTCTTGTTGAGTGTGATGAGCCGGCCTGTGCAGGCCGGCCACCACGCATTAGACGAAGAGGGGAGTCTACAGGATGGTGACGCGATTGCGCCCCTGTCTCTTGGACTGATAGACCGCCTCATCAGCCACTTTGATCATCTCATCCAGGCTGCCACAGAGTGATGTGGTGACACCAATGCTAACGGTGATGTTAAGACGGGTCTCCTGTGTCTCAACACTCATCGCCTCAATATTGGTTCTGACTTTCTCAAATACGGTACCGGCATCGGCATCATTTTTGATAGCGGCAATGCAGATAAACTCTTCCCCACCAAAGCGCGCAACCACATCGGATGAGCGCATGGTCTGTTTAAGCATTTTGGCCATCGATACCAGTACGGCATCACCCGCATCATGACCATGGGTGTCATTGACCTGCTTGAAGTGATCCGCATCGATCATGGCGACGGCAAGTTTGTAGTTTCCGCGCAGCGCATTGGCGTGCATGTTGTGTCCAATCTCGAACAGACTTGAGCGGTTGTGAACCTTGGTCAGGAAGTCCCTGCCGGCATTCTCCTTGACCGTGCGCAGGTGGGATATGGCACTGACACACTGATTGACCCGGCAGTAAAATTCATCGGGCATGAAGGGCTTCGACATATAGTCATTGGCGCCGGTCTTTAACAGTTTTACAGTCAGATTGGTGTCCTTTGATGAGGAGAGGCCAAGTACCGCCATCTCCTCCCGACGATATTTATCACGAATATGTTTGATTAACTCCAGTCCATTCATCTTTGGCAGGTTGTAATCGGTGATGACAAGATGAATGTCCGGATTTTTTTCAAGCATCTTAAGGGCGTCATGCCCGTTGTTGATCGAGAGAACCTCATAGCGATGATAATCGAGGAGTGAGGAGAGATACTTTACGTAGGAGGGAGAGTCACCAACAATCAGTACCTTGCTGAACTGATTTTTGTAGACCTTTTCAACCAGTGACCTGACGTGGTCAATCTCCTCCACCCCCCGTTTAACCACATATTCAATGATCGGGTCGCCAGACATGGTCAGCTCAATCGCGCGCTCAACTGATGCGGTCAATATGATGACGGGAATGCCGGCCTCCTGAATATAGGGGACGATCTCGCCATTAGGGGCATCGGGCAGGGTGAGATCCAGCACGGCACACAGAATGTTGTCACGGCCAACCTGCTTCAGTTTTGCCTTGCACTCGGTCAATGTGGTGGCGCAGACGGTCTCCAGATCCATAGCAGAAGATATGTGTGTTTTGAGGATATTGAGCATCGAAACGCTATCCTCAACGAGAAGTACCTTATTAAGTATATTATCCCCCTTGCTGTTAACCTGTGTGAGAGGTGCTGTGGCAACGACTGAACAGTTCATCTTAGCAAGTACCTCTTAGCAGACAGAGCCCCGGGCGATTATCCATCAGAAACTCTCTTGCCTGATTAAAGGGAAGCGGTTTGCTGAAGTAAAAACCCTGTATCAGATCGCAGCCGGATGCCTGGAGAGACTCCAGCTGCTCCAGTTCCTCAACTCCCTCTGCCACAACCGACATTGAGAGACCCCTCGCCAGTCCGATGATGGCATTAACGATTGAGGTGGATGTGCTGTCGTGCGGCAGTTTTTGCACAAAGGTTTTATCGATCTTGATTTTGTCGAAGGGGAGTTCATTCAGATACGAAAGCGACGAATATCCAGTGCCGAAGTCATCAAGCGATAGTGATACGCCAGAATCCTTGATGTACTGGAGGATCAGTTTTGCGAGTGCGATATCGTGTATAAAGGCGCTCTCTGTCACCTCAAATTCGACCATGCTGGCAGGGATGTTTTGCTCGCAGATCATGGTGTGGATTGAGGGGAGTAGTGTGTGGTGTGTCAGCTGTCTGGCCGATAGATTGATAGAGATGGTAAGGTCATCGTAGCCATCGCTCACTAGTACGCCGATGTCGTGGCTCACCTGGTTGATGATCCACATTCCAAGGTCGCAAATAAGGTCCGACTCCTCGGCAATGGGGATGAATCTGTCTGGCGGGACAAAGCCCAGCTCCGTGTCGTTCCAGCGTATTAGTACCTCAAATCCTTTAACATTACCTGATGGCGTTAATTGAGGTTGATACGCCAATGAGAGACCTGTGCCAGAGATTGCTGAGCGCAGCCGACTCTCAATGTTCGCCCTCTCTTCATTGCGCCGTTTTATCTCCTCCTTAAAGAATATATATTTTCCTCGTGCAAACTCCTTGGCGTGATACATGGCAATATCGGCATGAATGATCAGGCTCTCCAGGGAGTTGGCATCGTCCGGATAGAGAGAGATCCCGATGCTGGCATTGACCTGCAGGACGGAGTCTCTGTAGCGCATCGGTTCAGAAATGTTGTCGATAATCCGTTGTGCAACGATATCGACCTCTGATGGTGATGTGATCTCGGAGAGCATTACCAGAAACTCATCACCACCCTGACGGGCAACGACGTCGTTCTCTCTAATACAGCCCCTGATGCGGCTGGAGATCTCCATAAGTAGTATGTCACCAACCTCATGACCATGGCTGTCATTAATCTTTTTAAACAGATCAATGTCGATCAGCAGTACCGCGAAGTGGCTCTCATTGGTTTCACTGAAGAGGATCTGCTGCTCTACCAGTTCGTTGAATCGGTGTCTGTTCGGCAGACTGGTCAGATGATCATAGTGGGCACTGGTGTTGAACTCACGGTAACTGAAGTGGGTCTGGGTGATATCCCTTATCACTGCGATGTAGTTGGTGACGCTACCGCTAGCGTCGCGAATTGTGTCGACATTGAGCAGCGCAGCAAAGGTGTCACCACTGTGCCGGCTCCCGCTTACCTTGCCTAACCAGGAGCCTTCAAGTTCGACCTGTTGCCAGATCTCACTGTCACTATCCAGATAGTTTCTGAGCGGTGTAACCTGATTCAGGGTTTTACCAAGGATGTCGCTACGCTCATGGCCGACGATCTCACAGTAGGCCGTGTTGGCATCGATGATGGTTCTGTTTCTGTCGGCGATGATCACCCCTTCACAGGTATGGGCCGTTATGGTGGAGGCAATCTGTAAAGGGAAGGGGGTGGCAGTCACGTCAGACCTCTCGTTCAGGGGGTGTCACACCGCATATTGTCTGGATGCTGGCAGGGTGCCTGAATACATTGGTGTTGGCTTAAATGAGTCTGGTACTCCTGTCACAAAAGCCACCAGCCTCTCTCTTGAACAGCCGCTGAGCTGCTCAGATGGTCAGGTCGTCACCGCGCCATTCGTAGAGATCCTCCTGCAGGATCTGGACGATCTGCTCTCGCAGATTGCTGGTATCAATACCTGAGGTCAACTCCACACGGCGCGCACTGCTCAGCTCATACATGGCCCAGTTAAAGAGGTCACCCCCACTTGTCCTTGTTGCGGTATGGCCCCCCTTCAGTGATGCGATGATCTCGTTGTTAGCGGTCGTCTCTGGCGTCTTCATGGCTGTTCTCCCTCAAGGAGCGGATTGATGCTATTCGTGAGTCTTAGGGGCTTCCCCCTCCTCCAGTGACATCGAAATCACCGTTGAAAATAATAATAACCGATAAAAACGATAGGTCAAGGCGATATTATAAATATTTTCGCTATTGACGATGTCGGTGCTTGATGGGTGGCGGTGCCGCAATCTCCCCTATCATGCTGATTTTTTGAGTTTTTTTTCATATTCGCTGCAACTCAGGCGTTGTAATACCTCAAGCTCATCAATTTCAGCGCCGCTCAATAGTCCACCCCCCTCCTTTAACTGCCTCTCCAGTGCCAGGTAGTGGTGATGAAGACGGGCCATACCGAGGTTACCGCTACTCCCCTTAAGCGAGTGGATGATGCGATGCTGTACGGTGCCGGCCTCGTCAGAACTGCCATCAGATTCTCGTAACTTCATGATCTTACTGGATGAGTCAATACAGAATGAGCTTAGTGCCATGGCATGTCCATCGGCGCCGAAGAGTGACTGCAACTGTTCAAAAACCGCCTCGCTGACCACGGGGTGATGATCAGATCTGCCACCACCTTCCTGTTGTGCAGTGGTCGGGTGCTGGGAGGGCGCGGTGGTCGGAGACTGGGAGGGCGCGGTGGTAGTGGTCAGCACGGGGCGCGAGATGGCATCGAGTAGCTCAGCCATGGTGAACGGTTTGGCCAGGTAGTTATCCATCCCGGCGTCAAGGCAGCGCTCTCTGGAGCCCTCCAACGCGTTGGCGGTCAGGGCGATAATGTAGCTGGCGTTGTGGGCGGCCTGTCTCTCATGTTCGCGTATCGCCGCCGTGGCGTCGAAGCCGTTCATCACCGGCATCTGCAGGTCCATCAGGATGAGGTCGTAGTGGTGTTGCTTATAAAGGTTTACGGCATTCAGCCCATTGACCGCTGTATCAGGGGTGATACCAACCTTGTTCAGCATCGCCCTGGCGACCATTCTGTTTACGGTGTTGTCATCAACCAGCAGTACCTTTCTCTCCCTGAGGCGTGACAGGGTCTGCTCATGTCCACTCTCCCGCAGCGTACCCTCCTCCGGTCTGCTCTGACCTGAGAGGATGGCAAGCTGCTGATAGAGAAAGCCTCTGCGCAGGGGTTTTCTTATTACGGTGTCCAGTGCGTGGTTGCGTGACAGTTCGGTGTAGATACTGTCCTGCGCCGCTGTGTGGAGAATAATCGCGGCACTGTAGTCCGGATAGGTGCTGGCAATATCAACAGCCACGTTCGCCCCATCCTCACTGGCCATCTGGTGGTCGATAATGATCAGGTCAAACAGATAGCCGTTGGCAAGGGAATCATCAATGAGTG
>JAOUQQ010000176.1 GCA_029879245.1 Chromatiales bacterium
GGCGTGTCATCCAGCGCTGTTTGCTCGCGACAGCGCTTGCCTCGGTACTGGAAGTCAAAGAACAGCTTTCCGTAATCTGATCTGGCACGGATATTACCCATGACAGATCCCACCGTTAGCCATGGGAATCATCAGCTCACTCCCGCTGGAATGTTTGAACATGTCCCTCTCGATGGCCTCCCACAGGTAGAGGATCTTGCGGCCACCAAAGGGGCGGATGTAGTGGGTTCCTTCCAGGAGTACCGAGTCCTTCAAACGCTCACGGATGGTGCGCTGGTCGTACTTGATGCGAGATGCTAATTCCTCTGTGGTCAAAAATGTCTGTGTATCCATTATGTGTATACCTCATCTTTAGATAACAAATCTGGTCATGTGATAATAAATAACATCACTTGAATACAAATATACTCAATTATGAAAATATTTCAAGTCATTTGATAAAAAATGTTATCGTTAGACGACATATCTATTCGGATGACTACGATGTTGCGCTTCAAGATCAAAGAGTTATTGGCAAAAAAAGAATTTGATGAGGGACGAAGAATTACCCTCACGGAGGTGGCTGAATCGGCGGGGATTCACCGTATGACACTCTCCAAGATCGTTAATCAGAAGGGATACAGCACTGTCACCGACAATATCGACAGCCTCTGTAACTACTTCCAGTGCAAGATTGAAGACCTTGTTGAATACATCCCTGATAGAATCGAAGAAGAGAGCGATAAGTGAGTGTCCACACGGATGCCGATCGGATAGTGCCAAGAGCTATGTAAAGATGGGGAGGGAATCTCAATGCAACACGTTCAACTTAGACGCACCAGCAACAATCCCACCCTATGTAGTGATACTAATAAAGTAGAAGTGGTAAACCTTTAATGAGCGAAACCCCCAATAATTTAGCCGCCTACATCTGGTCCCTGGCTGACCTGCTGCGCGGTGACTTCAAGCAGAGCCAGTATGGCCGTGTGATTCTCCCCTTTACCCTGCTGCGTCGTCTGGAGGGGGTGCTGGAGGAGGGCAAAGAGGCGGTACTGGCCGAGTACGACAAGGTACTCAAAATGAATCTGCCAGAGGAGGCGCAGGAGAAGCTGTTGCTGCGCGCCACCAACGGCCTCTCCTTCTTCAATATCTCGAAGATGGACCTCGCCAAACTGGGTGAGGCGGGTATTAAGGACAACCTTGAGAGCTACATCCAGGGCTTCTCCAAGGATGCCCGCGAGATCTTCGAGCACTTCAAGTTCAATGAATTCATCGGCCAGCTCAACGACGCCAACCTGCTCTACAAGATCGTGCAGAAGGTGCGGCAGACTGACCTCAGCCCCAAGGCCATCTCCAACCACGACATGGGCAAGGTGTTCGAGGAGCTGATCCGCCGCTTCGCGGAATCCTCCAACGAGACCGCCGGGGAGCACTTCACCCCGCGAGACATCGTCCACCTCACCACCTCGCTGGTGTTTATGGAGGATGACGACGCTCTCACCAAACCGGGCATCATCCGCACCATCTACGACCCCACCGCTGGTACCGGCGGCTTCCTCTCCGAGGGGATGGAGTATGTGGCGGCACTCAACCCGCAGGCGGTGATGCGCGCCTACGGGCAGGAGCTCAACCCGGAGAGCTACGCCATCTGCAAGGCCGACATGCTGATCAAGGGGCAGGAGGTCAACAACATCAAGCTGGGCAACACCCTCTCCAACGACCAGCTCTATGCCGACCAGTTCGACTACATGCTCTCCAATCCCCCCTTCGGCGTTGACTGGAAGAAGATCGAAGGCGAGATCAAGGACGAGCACACCCTCAAGGGCTTTGACGGCCGCTTCGGCCCCGGCCTGCCCCGCGTCTCCGACGGCTCACTGTTGTTCCTCATGCACCTCATCAGCAAACTGCGTGATGCCAGTAACGGGGGAGGGCGCATCGGCATCATCCTCAACGGCTCGCCGCTCTTCACCGGCGGGGCCGGTTCCGGCGAGTCGGAGATCCGCCGCTACATCCTCGAGGCCGACCTGCTGGAGGCGATCGTCGCCCTGCCCACCGACATGTTCTACAACACCGGCATCGCCACCTACGTCTGGGTGCTCTCCAACAAAAAGGCCGCCGAGCGCAAGGGCAAGGTACAGCTCATCAACGGCGTCAACCTCTGCGGCAAGATGCGCAAGTCCCTCGGCTCCAAGCGCAACGTGATGGACGACGAAGACATCGCCACCATCACCCGCACCTTCGGCGCCTTCGAGGTGGTCGATGCACGCGAGCTCGATAAGCCCGCGGAGCAGAAGAGCAACCGTGGCCGCCAGGCCGCCAACCCCAAGGCAGAGGCGGCCAAGACCTTCTCAAGCAAGATCTTCGCGACCTACGAATTCGGCTACCGCCGCCTCACCATCGAACGCCCCCTGCGCGAGTCCTTCCAGTTCAGCGACGAGCGCATCGCCGGACTACGCTTCGCCCCCAAGCCCCTCGGTGCGGTGATGCAGTGGGTCTATGAGCGCTTCGGCCTGGACGAAGCACACCCCTGGTCGGACGATGACGCCTGCAAACACTATGGTGACCTGAGCGGACACAAGGATGCGATCCGCCACCACATCAAGAGCCACTTCCCGGATCTGAAGGAGAAGCAGATCAAGGAGCTGCTCGACCGCAAGACCTGGCTCGCGCAACGGGACACCCTGCTCAAGGCCAGGCAGCTGCAAGCCCAGATCGGCACAGAGCAGCACGACGACATGAACCAGTTCGACGCCATGGTGAAGGCCGCCTGCAAGGCGGCCGGCATCACCCTCGATGCCTCAGAGAAAAAACAGATCACCGCCGCTGTCAGCTGGAAGAACCCGGCAGCGGCAAAGGTGATCAAGAAGGTCCACAAAGGCAAGCCCAATCCTGTCTATGGCTTGTTCGAGGTTAACGGCAAGGTG
>JAOUQQ010000016.1 GCA_029879245.1 Chromatiales bacterium
CCGATCGCCTTGGCGCTCTTGTTCTTCTCGGCCTGCAGGTTCTCGGTATCGACCTGGAGGGACTTGCGCTCCTCCTCCAGACGGGCGATCGCCGTTACATCCAGCTCAAATCCACGACGCGCCAGTTGGGCCGCGGTCTCATCCAGTTCACTGCGGAACAGACGGGGGTCTAGCATCTCTAAATTTACCTTTAAATCAAAATGTTATGCTTGTAAATTAATCTTGTTCATTAATATTGGCAGACCAGCTCAGCATATGGCCTGGCTTGATCGTCGTGCTCAGGTGCTCCATGATCTCGCGCGCCTTCTGTGGGGTGTCGAAGAATTCCACCACCAGCGGCAGCGACATCCCCAGGTCGATGAACTTGCTGGTGTGGATCTCGCCCGACTCTCCAAAACCAGCGATGCCGCGGAAGACACTCACCCCACGTACATGCTCCCAGTCGTGGAGCCTCTTCAGCAGATTCTCCAGCTGCGCCTCACCCTCGTTGAGGTAGATGCGCACCACCGTCACCTCGACCTGTCTCATACCTGCCTCCCGATGAACAACCCCAGCCAGGCCGCTGTCACGCAGAGCACCACACTCAGCACCATATTCAGCACCGCCTTGAACACCGCCCCGCCCTCGATCAGGTTCAACGTCTCGATGGAGAAGGTGGAGAAGGTGGTAAAGGCCCCGAGAAAGCCCACCATCAGCAGAGCACGCCACTCCGGCCCCAACGAGGCACGCTCCACCAGCCAGACGTAGCAAAAACCCATCAGCAGTGAGCCGAACAGGTTCACCGCCAGGGTGCCGTAGGGGAAGCCTCGTCCCATCAGGGCATAGACCCAGTTGGCACCCCAGAAGCGCAACAGTGCGCCCACCGCACCACCAGCGGCAATAGCGAGGGTCTGCCCCATCAATCTGTCATCACGTCAATAATCACGTCCGCTATTCTACCCGAGATAAGGTCACAGATGTGATCGTGATCATCGTCATGACAGGGAAAAAAACGTTCTATATGATATGTGGTATATTTATAAGTGGTAAACACGGATATTCGGAGCGATGACTACCGCAGAACTGGTCAAGGCACTTGCCGAACGTATGGGGGTCACACAGAAGCAGGCACGTACGCTGCTGGACGGCTATGTGGCGGCCATCACCCACCAGTTGGCAGCAAAAAATTCGGTAATTCTGCGCGGCTTTGGCACATTTAGCGTCAAAGAGGTGCCGGAGAAACGTGCCTATGTCCCTTCTGAAGAGTCACTCTGCACCATACCTGCCCACGACAGACTCCACTTTAAGCCCGCCAAAAGTTTGAAGGACGAGGCAAGTGAGGCGCATCCGGATGAATAGCGTCTACGGACAGACCCTGCTCGACGATATGGTGCAGCACCAGGGGCTGCCGATGCCACTGGTGCGCGAGGCGGCCAAAGAGATCCTGGCGGTGATTCGCAGCGGTCTGATCAGGGATAAAGTGGTCAACGTCAGTAATTTTGGTACCTTCCGCCTCAAACCTGTGGCTGCACGTAGCGGTTTTAATCCACAAACCCGTGAACCAATCACCATCCCTGCACACCAACGGGTGATCTTCTCCCCCTGTAAGGCGTTGCGTGAATTGATCCAACCCGTGCACAGGCCACCGGTACGAATCAACGAACCGGCACAGCGCACCGCTGCCAGAACGGCCTCAATCGCCGAGCCGGTGGCAACCAAAACCATCGTATCGTCGCCACCCACTGTTACGACCACTCAGGCGGTGACCACACAGCCCGATCCTACTGAAACCCTCGTACAGAAGCCCTCTCTGGATGAGCGTCTGGAGCAGGTGGCCGATCGCATCGACAACCTGAATGACGATGCTGTCATTGAGCTGCAGGCCGATGAGGTTAGCGGCAACTATGATCCAAACCGTAAATATTTCTACCTGGGTGCCGCCGCCGCGATCGTGATCGCCGCTGTTACCCTCAGCATCTATTTTGGCAGCGCAACCAATGAACAGGTCACCCCACAGCCTGTCGTGGCACAGGCCGAGCAGGCCAGGGTCTCCCCTGTCGCACCGGGGAGCAGCGGAGCGGCTATCCCTCCCTCTACCGAGGTGCCTGCTGTAGCTCAAAAGGAGGCTATTTCAGAGGAGAGTCGAGCAGCCGCACCCGTTACCCCGCCACAGGATGAGCTCGACTCCTCTACTCTTTACAACGAAATGGCTGCAGCTCAGGGGGAGACATCTCTGGAAAGCGCAACTGCAGAGCCTGTTGCGGATGAGGCCACTTCAACTTCACCTGCAGCACCTGCTGTATCGGCTGAGAGTGTCACGAGTACCGATGTGCCACTCAGGGCAATAATCCCAGCAGCCAATGCAACCAGCCAGCCAGCCTCATTCTTCTTCACCGAAAGGTCATACACCATTGCCAGTGGCGAAAGTCTATGGCGCCTGGCTCGACGCTACTATGGTGACCCCCTGCTCTGGCCACACATCTACCAGGCCAACGCAGCACTCATCAGCAACCCCGATAATCTGCGTGCAGGCAGAGAGATCACGATCCCCAGTCTACAGGGGGCCTCGGGGAAACTGACCAAAAGCGATCGTCGTAATGTCGCCCAGGGTTACTACCTCACCTACCTCTACTACAGGGAGACCGGACACAAGGACGCCTTCTTTGCCCTGCTTGAGGCCAAACGTTATGACAACAAGGTGGTTGAGGAGCACCGCAGCCTGCTCAAGCTGAGCAAGGTTGAGGAGATCCTGCTGGGTCAGCAGGAGACGATGCCCTTCTAGCTACCTCTAGCTACGGCGCCGAGTCAGAAGAGAGGGGTTCGGCGAGGTTTTCACGACGCAACTTCAGCTGATGGATCGTCCCCTCCGCCAGCTCACCGGTCCGCAGGCGAATATAGTTCCCAGAGAGCCCACTTCCACTCCCCTCCACCAGCACCGGAAATGTTTTTCCCATCTGCTGCAGGATAAACGCCTCGCGCATCTGCCGAGCAAGCTCCCTGATCTCACCTGCGCGCTCTTTTCTTACCGACAGCTCCACTGGGTTCTGGGCGCTGGCAGCCGGCGTCCCTTCACGCTCAGAGTAGGGAAAGACGTGCAGCTTGGCGAACTGTAGCCGCTGCAGTAGCTGTACCGTCTCTCGATGCTCAGCATCACTCTCGCCGGGAAAACCGGTGATCATATCAGCGGCGAGCGCAGTATCGGGGCGCACCGCACGTGCCCGTTCGGCAATATCAATAATCTCAGCTGTCGAGTGGCCTCGCACCATTCGCTCCAGCACGCTGTCAGAACCGCTCTGCAGGGAGATATGGAGATAGTCACACATCCGCTCGTCGGCAAAGAGGTCAAAGAATTGAGGTTGAATAAACTGCGGGCCGAGCGATGAGAGACGGATCCGCGGGATCTCGGTCTGTTGCAGGAGCGCCTCGATAAGCTGATGCAGCCGCGCCTGCTCCGGCCTGCGGGAGTCTTCACACCCCCATGCGGCGAGGTTGATCCCCGTCAGCACGATCTCCTGTATGCCATTATCAAAGGCGAGCTGAACCTGCCGCACAATATCATCCTGCGGCAGACTACGATGGGCACCACGGGCAACCCGGGTGATGCAGAAGCTGCACTCATTGTCACAGCCGGTCTGAATCGCCACCGGCAGACGGGTACGTGAACTCAGCGGCAACTGCGCCTCATCCTCTTCGATACTAAAGTAGGCACGCAGCTGCTCTTCGTTATCGAAGACCACGGCCTCCTCCGAGTGGTCACGCCACAATGCACCATCGACCCTTGGGCCGCACCCCATCACCGCCACCCGCTTCTGCATCCTGCCCATACGGTTGACCGTCTGCTTCGACTTGCGATCCGCCTCGGAGGTAACGGTGCAGGTGTTAACAAAGAGATAATCCGCCTCCTCCTCGCTGGAGACCGGCTGGTGGCCGGCAACCTGAAGTGCCGCGGCAAGACGCGCCGAGTCGAGCCAGTTCATCTTGCAACCAAGGGTACGGATATAGAATTTCATAGTAAATCAGATACAGGGGTAACAAAGCGGTCAAGTATATCGGTATGCGATAAGAGGCGTCTGTAATCTTCAGCTGTATCGACATCCCATAGGCACGCCAGTTCATGCCAGCGCCACTGCAGTTCATCGAAACGCTGTATCGTTTGTGCAAAGACCTTCTCTGAGCCCCAGTCGATATCATGGAACAGCTGGGGGTGGGACGCCCTCACAGCGAGCAGGGCGTAACCGCCATCCTCGGTTGGGGTGATCGCCGCATCGTTTCCCGCCTGCAGCGCCTGCAAGGCCTCGCTAATAACGGCCGAATCGAGTAGCGGAATATCACAACCGATCACTACCGCATAACGGTGATGCTCAAGCGATATGCTGAGTGCATGGTGAAGGCGTTCGCCCAGCCCCTCCCCCTGCTGAACCTGCAACGTAACACCATAGCCATCACGGCAGTGGTGAAAAAATGGGTGATCGATATTCGGGGTGCAGCAGAGTGCAACCTGTGCAATCTCAGCATGCGATAACTCGTTGAGGAGGCGCTCAACCAGAAAGGCATGTAATTGTGCCGCCCCCGCCTCCCCCAGCGCCGGGATCAGGCGAGTCTTTGCCTTACCCGCAACAGGGGCGCGGGCCATTACTAATATCTTGGCATCGGGAAAGCGCATCAACTACCCTGACCTTCGCTATCACTGCGACGATACGCTCTCGCCAGTTGTTCTGGCCTCACCCCGAGGATGTAGGCGAGGCGCATGCGCCACATCAGGACAATGGTGCGCACAATGCCATAGTGTTCCCAACGGCGGCTGGAGGTGGTGAGCGCTTCGCGGATACAGAACGGCCACTGAAAACGGCGCAGCCGTTTGCTCAGCTCCACATCCTCCATTAACGGGATATCAGCATAGCCGCCCAGTTGCACAAAGAGATCGCGTTTTACAAAGATCCCCTGATCACCGGTGGCGATACCGGTAGTGCAGGAGCGCAAATTCATCAAGCGCTCCACGATACGTAGCAACCAGTGACTGCCGCTGAGGCGTACATTAAATCGTCCCCACAGCGCCCCCTGCGCCATCGCCTCATCAATCAGGGCGAGTGCGTTATCAGGGAGGGTGGTATCGGCGTGAAGAAAAAGAAGGTTCTCCCCTGTTGCCATCGCCGCACCCGCATTCATCTGCCTGGCGCGACCTCGATCTGATTCAAGAAATATTACGCCGTTATCACTGGCAACACTTTTACTCTCATCACTGCTGCCGCCATCGACCACAATCACCTCGGCCTTGCCCGCAAGTACAGGTAGCAGCACACGAAGAGATTGTGACTCATTCAGCGCAGGAATGATAATGGAGAGGCTCATAGCGCCCCGCCGCAACTGCTCCCCTGTCCGGCGGTACAGCCATAACAGTGACCCCGTACTACAATCGGGCGCCCATCCAGAGTTAAATCTGACAACTGCGACAGCCGCAGGACATCCCCCCCGTCACCACACATTGGCAACTCCAGCATCTGGTTAAAGTCGCAGTCGTAGAGGCTCCCCTGCCAATCGACACTGATGAGTGTGCGGCACATCACCCCATTGAGATTTTGCGGTTGGTAGTTATCGCGCAACAGTTGCATATAGCTATCAAACTCCCCTCTGGAGAGCAGGGAACTACCGAAGCGCTGAATCGGCATATTGGTGATGGTTAGTAGATGGTTAAAGTCGATCTCATACTCATCTTTAAGGCGTGCTTTATAATCCTTCTCCAGTGCCTTTTGCGCGGGAGGTAAAGAGGGCCCCTGCGGGTTATAGACAAGATTCAGTGTTTTATCACGGTCACGTCCATATCCCTGAGAATTGAGTTGTTGCAGGCCGCGAATACTGGAATCAAAGGTGCCTTTACCTCGCTGCGCATCCACATTCTCCTGCAGATAGCAGGGCATGGAGGCGACCACCTCAACGCCATGCACGGCAAGAAACTCCGCCAGCCCCTCCTGGCCGGGCTCTTCGAGGATGGTGATATTGCAGCGGTCGATCACATGGATCCCCAGTTTGCGCACGGCCTCGACCAGCTGACGAAACTGCGGGTGGAGTTCTGGTGCACCGCCGGTAAGGTCCAGGGTGGTAAAGCGGCCCTGTTCGGCAAGCTCGATAATGGCAGAGATATTCTCAGCCGACATGCTCTCAGTGCGCCTGGGGCCCGCGTTCACATGACAGTGGTTACACTGCAGGTTACAGCGATAACCGAGGTTAACCTGCAGTGTAGTCAGTTTGCCGCGCGTAATTGACGGAAAGGAGATCTTCTCAAGATACGGTAGGGTCGCCAACATTGACGCTCTTCCCTATCGATACTGTCGCAGATACCACCACTCGAAGAAACGCTTCAACCAGTGACCAATAATAGTGGGTGGCAGCACCCGGCTTCCCTTGGCGGTGCGCGAGACGAACATGCCGCTGTTGAGACTATCGACAATACACATCAACTCAACCTTGAAGGTATCGCCTGGTGTTTGACCGTTTAGCCCGGCCAGCAGATTGGCCGCAGCCGCTGCGGCCTGCAGGTCGGCCATGTGTGCCTGCTTCGGCATCCACTCGGGGCCGGGGAAGGAGCCGGAATCACCTGCGACATACGTATGTTCAAAACCGGGCACACGACACTGTCCATCGGCCTTTACCAGACCACCCTCGGAACGCGGCAGCTCGCTGTTGTCGAACCAGAGGTTGCCTGTCATCCCGGGCATAAAGAGGATCAAATCCGCTTCGAACTCGCCCCCCTCGGTGATTACCCTGTTGGCCTCGAGGCCCTTCATCTTATGTCCAAGGAGGGTATCAATGCCACGCTTACTCATCGTCTCCAGTAGCCCCTTCATCGCCATGGGGCCAAGGCGTTTTCCCGGCTCGGGGGCCGGGCTGAAGAAGATGAGTTTGAACTTGTCGCGCCGCCCCTGCTGGCGCAGCAGGGTATCGATACCGAAGAGAAATTCAAACATCGGCCCGCCACGCATCGCCGAGGGTTCATTAGGGTTACCGGCAAATCCGATGGCGATGGTACCACCCGTCATCGCCTTCAGACGGTCACGAATCTTCTCCGCTGCGGGGATCCCCTCGCACGGGGTGATGGCATGCTCGATACCCGGCAGCTTTTTGATAAAGCGACCACCGGAGGCGATGATCAGGGCATCGTTCGTTACCTCACCGGCAGAGGTTTCAACCGTGCGGCCGCCATCCCTGAGCCCAGTCACCTCGGCGGCAACATGTTTTACATTCATCCGGCCAAAGAAGTTCCCCAGCGGGATGCGCAGGTCATCCCCGCTGCGAATACCCGATGGGATCCAGATGAGACTCGGCAGAAAGATAAATTCTGCTCTCGGCGAGATCACGGTGATCAGTGCCGAGCTGTCACGCTTGCGCAATTCACGCACAGCGGTAAGTGCGGCGAAGCCGCTGCCGATAACGGTAATATTGTGTTGTTTCATAATTAAACTCTCAGAAAAAAGATGGCTTCTTTTAGCACCTTAATAGTGTTACAAAAGCGACGGCATGCTCATTTTCATCAGAGATAGAGAGAAAGCTCTCGCCAATGGCATTACGCTTTCGATACTCCTCCGCCTTACCGGTAAATTGCAATAGCGGCCTACCCAATCCGTCGTGACCAATGAGAAAATCGTTCATCGCAAGGCCATAGCGAAAACCTGTACCAAATGCCTTGGCAGCCGCCTCCTTGGCCGCAAAGCGTTTGGCTAGAAAATGGGCTGGTTTATTGCTCTGACGAAATTCATCAAGTTCACTCGTCGCCAGGATACGTTCGGCAAAACGATCACCGTGGCGCTCAAGCGCCTGCTCCATACGTGCAACGCTGACAATATCTGTACCAATACCAAAGATCACTGACGCGCTCCATCCATAATCTGTTTCATCTCTGCCACCGCACTCTTAAGACCGGAAAAAAGGGCACGGGCAATAATCGCATGACCGATGTTGAGTTCCCGTACCTGCGGGATCACTGCGATCTCTCGTGTGTTGTGGTAGTGCAGGCCGTGACCAGCATTCACCTGCAGCCCCGCCTCGTGGGCCAGGCGTGCACCTTGACGGATACGGGCCAATTCCGACTCGCGCTGTGCCTCGGTTGGTGCATCAGCGTAGTGGCCGGTGTGGATCTCGATCACCGGCGCCCCACAGGCCGCTGCAGCCTCAATCTGTGCAGGCTCCGCATCGATAAAGAGAGAGACCCGAATCCCGGCATCGGCCAGACGCTGGCAGGCATCGGCAATACGTGGCTGCTGCCCAACCACATCCAAACCACCCTCGGTTGTCAGCTCCTCGCGACGCTCCGGCACCAGGCAACAGTCGGCAGGTTTGATCCGCGATGCGATGTCGAGCATCTCCTCGGTGACCGCCATCTCGAGATTCATTTTGGTCTGCAGTATATCCTTCAGCATCTCCACGTCGCGATCCTGAATGTGGCGGCGGTCCTCACGCAGGTGCAGGGTGATGCTGTCTGCTCCGGCCTGCTCAGACTCAAGGGCAGCCTGTATCGGATCGGGATAGCGGGTACCGCGCGCCTGACGCAGGGTAGCAACGTGATCGATATTCACACCTAGCAAAATAGGAGTCTTGTTACTCAACACCGGTTTCCTCATTTCTTTTTGGGCGTTTCTGTCTAAAAAGTTCACGACTGGCAAGGGGGCGGTTGCCAAGATAACGCGCCAACACCTCGCGCATCAATAACTTGCTCTCACGCCGTAGTTGCGGCACTTCACAGCGCCCCTGCGCTAGTGCCAATAATGTCTCACCAGAGACGGTTAGTCGCCCACCTTCCTCACCATGCATACGCTGTGGCCCTGATTCGTGATAATAGCAGTACCGCCCCTCCGGCACGACCTCAACACCTCCTCTTCCCTCGTGGTTCAACAGGAGTCCATAGCCGAGCTCCTGTAGCAAATCACGCTCGAAAAGGCGTAGCGCCCACTCAATATCATGGTTCGCAGAGATCCGCTGCAAGGTGGAGTGGTAGATGTGGTAGAGATCCGGGTGAGGGTCGTGCCGTGCAAGCAGGCGCATCAACAACTCATTAAGGTAGAAACCGCTGGCCAGGGTATCACCCTGAAGAAAAAGGGCGCTCCCCTCTGTCTCCGCCGAGGTGAGGGTCTGTAACTCGCCGCGACCACTCCAGCTGACCAGTAGCGGCTGGTAGGGCTGCAGTACACCCTTAAGTTTTGACTTTGCCCCCCTTGCCCCCCTGGCAATCAGACCGATGCGGCCATGATCTCGGCTAAAGAGTTCCAGCAAGAGACTGGTATCGCGATAGGGTTTGCGATGCAGCAGATAGGCAGGTTGCAATTGAACCTTATGCTCAGAGCTCATCCTTATAACCGAGGCTATTGAGAATGCGCTCGTTATCCGACCACCCCTCCTTCACCTTGACCCATAGCTGCAGGAAAACCTTACTGTCAAACAGCCTCTGCATATCGAGACGCGCCTGTTTACCCACCTCCTTGAGTTTCTCGCCACCCTTGCCGATGACGATACGCTTCTGGCTGTCACGCTCAACCCAGATGAGGCCGTGGATGTGCAACATCCCCTCCTCCTCCTTAAAGCTCTCAATCTCCACCGCAGTGGCATAGGGGAGCTCCTTTCCCAGGCCACGCATCAGCTTCTCGCGAATGATCTCGGCTGCTAGAAAGCGAGAGCTGCGATCGGTGACATAGTCCTCGGGGAAGATCATATCCGACTCAGGCAGCCTTTGATAAACCTCACGCTCCAACTGTTCGATGTTCGATCCCTTGAGTGCAGAGAGGGGTAGCACTGATGCAAACGCCATCTTTTGGGAAAGCTCCTGCAGCATGGGCAATAGCGACTCTTTCTCCTTCACCCGATCAACCTTGTTAACAATCAAAAAGACAGGGGCCTTAGCCTCCTTAAGGCGCTTGAGAAGATTCTCATCCTCTTCGGTCCAGCTATCAGCCTCTACCAGAAAAAGGATCAGGTCCACATCCTCCAGGCTGGTGGTCGCTGCACGATTCATATAGCGATTCATCGCCTTTTTCGCATTAAGATGTACACCAGGTGTGTCGACGTAAACCACCTGATTCTCTTCGGTAGTTTTAATACCGAGAATACGATGACGGGTGGTCTGCGGCTTACGCGATGTAATACTGATCTTCTGTCCAAGGAGGTGATTCATCAGGGTCGACTTACCCACATTGGGACGACCAACAATGGCAACATAACCACTGCGAAATGGGGTTTCTCTATTCACAGGACAGTTTACCCAGAATCAATGTTGCCGCCTGCTGCTCTGCCTTACGGCGACTATTCCCTTCAGCGGCGACTGACATATCCAGCCCCTCCACATAACAGCGAACTGTAAAGGTCTGCGCATGCGCCTTACCCGTTATCTCTACAACCTCATAATTTGGCAAGGGCATTTGTCTCGACTGCAGAAACTCCTGCAGTCGCGTCTTGGGATCCTTAAGGGCAGTGGTTGGGTCTATATTATCCAGCCGCTCAGAGAAGAGCTGTAAAATCACGCGCTGAACAGAGTGAATATCGGAATCAAGAAAAACAGCACCTAAAATCGCCTCGAAGGCATCGGCAAGGATTGAGCTGCGACGGAAGCCACCACTCTTCAACTCTCCAGGCCCTAATCTAAGATAATCGCCCAACTCCAGATTACGTGCCAGCTGCGCCAGAGTTTCGCCCTTTACCAGAGATGCACGAACTCGGCTTAACCCCCCCTCATCCATCTCAGAAAAGCGACGGTATAGTTCAACGGATATAACATAGCTCAGGATCGAATCACCCAGAAACTCCAGTCTCTCATTATTACCACCACCAATGCTGCGGTGACTCAGGGCTCTCTGTAACAGCTCATACTGTTCAAATTGATATCCAATACGAGTGCACAGCCGACCTAAATCTTCCGTCAACTCGCTGGCACCTCTGCCTGGTGCTTAAAACTCATAACGATGTCAATATTAGATATGTAAGGCAATCTAACCTCATATTCCACAACAATCAGATATGTTTGATTCTCTCTTGTAATTATGATCTCATCTTTTGTAATTGAAGTAACATTATTGAATTGCAGTGATCTTAACACAGCGCTACGAACTGCTGTTGCTCCAGTATAGGCCTGTCCACGATCAGTCTCCAGACCTCTCACCGAAGACTCAATCTCAAAGCTCTCCATATAAACAGGAAAAAGTTTCAGCACATTAAATACAGCGAAACCGATTAACAAAAGCGTTATGGTAACACTCCAGAAGGTAAAACCCTTTTGTGTATGGTGTAATTTCATGTAATTCTCCTCTTATCACACTGAATGTTATTGTATACCACTACCAATACGACTCCAGTCAACAATACCATCCTGTTGACTGTCCCAATTCATCCAGATGAAAAATGCCTTCCCTACCAGATTCTCTTCTGGCAAAAAGCCCCAGACACGGCTATCGCTACTGCGATCACGGTTATCACCCATGGCAAAATAGTGACCTTCCGGCACGATCACATCCAGATTACCAAGCAGCATACCTCCCTGGCTTTTTGTCAGAATATCATGCTCGACTCCACCAATATCTTCAAGCAATCTACGCGCCCCAGTCATGACACTACCACTTCCGACACCAACATAGTTCTCAATGTATTGTTGTGGCGCCTGCACACCATTGATATAGAGTATTTTGTCATAGTAGCTCACACGGTCACCCGGAAGCGCGACGATGCGCTTGATGTAGTCGATTCTAGGGTCTTTCGGATAACGAAATACCGCCACATCACCCCTCTGAGGTGCTCCGCTGTCGATAAATTTTGTATGCACAACAGGTAACCTGACCCCATAGGCAAATTTATTGACCAGAATAAAATCGCCCGTTAACAGGGTCGGCATCATTGAATTGGAGGGAATGCGAAATGGTTCAACAATAAAGGAGCGAATCACCAGCACGATAAGAATGATAGGAAAAAAGGAGCGCGACATCTCAATCAGTGAAGGCTCCTTTGCGGCTTCTTCCAGAGCGGCCTCATCGGTCACCCCACGGCTACGCAGTGCCTCCACCTTGAGTCGGCGTTTTGGTGCCCACAATCTGGCATCCAGTGCCCAGACAACACCGGTAACAAAAGTCAGAATGACCAGCAGCAGCGGAAAATTAAAATGCATTATTTATTGTCCTTTCCAACATGGAGTACGGCGAAGAACGCCTCCTGAGGAATCTCGACCGATCCCACCTGTTTCATCCTCTTCTTTCCCGCCTTCTGCTTCTCCAGCAGTTTGCGCTTACGGGTAACGTCACCACCATAACACTTGGCGGTTACGTTCTTGCGCAGCGCCTTTACGTTAGTACGGGCGATGATGGTGTTACCGATAGCAGCCTGAATCGCCACATCGAACATCTGTCTCGGGATCAGCTCCTTCATCTTCTCCGCCAATTCACGGCCACGATACTGGGCGTTATCACGGTGTACGATCACCGCCAGTGCATCGACCACCTCGCCGTTGATCATAATATCGAGCTTTACCAGTTTGGCCTCCTCGAATCGGTTGAACTGGTAGTCGAGTGAGGCGAAGCCGCGACTTACCGATTTGAGTCGGTCGAAAAAGTCGAGCACCACTTCATTCAGGGGGATTTCGTAGGTAAGCGACACCTGCTTGCCCATGTACTGCATATTCTTCTGTACCCCGCGCTTGTCGACGCAGAGGGTCATCACATTTCCCACATACTCCTGTGGCACGAGGATATTGGCAGTAATGATGGGCTCTCGGATCTCGTCGATTGCATTCACCGCAGGGAGCTTGGCCGGATTATCCACCATCAGGGTCTCACCCTTGGTAGTCAACACCTCATAGATAACGGTCGGTGCGGTGGTGATCAGATCGATGTCATATTCACGCTCCAGCCGCTCCTGAATGATCTCCATGTGCAGCATACCAAGAAAACCACAACGGAAGCCAAAGCCCAGCGCCTGTGAGGTCTCTGGCTCATAGAACAGTGACGCATCATTTAGGCGTAACTTGCTCAACGCCTCACGCAGGTCCTCATAATCATCACTGCTAACCGGGAAAAGACCGGCAAAGACCCGAGGCTGCACCGGGGCGAATCCGGGCAACGGCTCCGTGGCGGGTTTTTCGGTGTGGGTAAGGGTGTCGCCCACCGGGGCTCCATCAATATCCTTGATTGCGGCAACGATAAAACCCACATCCCCAGCGGCAAGCTGAACAGTATCGGTAAGCTTTGGAGTAAAGATACCGACCCGGTCAGCCTGATAGCTGCGCCCGGTAGACATAACGGTAAACTTCTGTTTCTTCTTCAGCGTTCCCTCGACTACTCGTACCAGAGAGACCACGCCAAGATAGTTATCGAACCAGGAGTCGATAATCAGCGCCTTCAATGTGCCATCGCGATTACCCTGAGGTGCCGGGATTTTCTCCACCAGCTCTTCAAGCAGGTCTTCAATTCCGATGCCGGTCTTGGCGCTGACCATCACCGCGTCATGGGCCTCAATACCGACGATCTCCTCGATCTCATCCATCACCCGCTCCGGTTCGGCGGCGGGCAGGTCGATCTTGTTGAGTACCGGCACCACCTCCAGCCCCTGATCGATGGCGGTGTAGCAGTTGGCGACGGTCTGTGCCTCAACCCCCTGAGAGGCATCCACCACCAGCAATGCCCCTTCACAGGCGGCCAGCGAGCGCGATACCTCGTAGGAGAAGTCGACATGGCCGGGGGTGTCGATAAAATTGAGCACATAGGTCTCACCGTCGCGTGCCTTGTATTTAAGGGTAACGCTCTGTGCCTTAATGGTAATGCCTCGCTCACGCTCGATATCCATCGAGTCGAGCACCTGGGCGGCCATTTCCCTCTCGGCAAGTCCCCCGCAGTGCTGAATAAAACGATCGGAGATGGTCGATTTGCCATGATCGATGTGGGCGATAATGGAGAAGTTGCGAATTTTGCTCAGCTCGGTCACGGGGTTGTTTTAACTCTCAAATGCGTGGCATCAACCAATAAAAAACAGGAATCCGGCGGTGCGCCCTGCGACCGCCGGTGTTCCTGTCTTTACAGGTCCTGTCTCAGATTGTGTAATTCTACCGGAACTCACTCACTGGAGAAATAGCCAGCCAGGGCATCGTGGTCGAGAAAGTAGTGGCAGATCTCCTCACCATGCTCAGTGGTAAGTACCGGCACCATATGCCCATATGCGGCAATCAATGCCTCACGACCATCAACATCAACCAGCTCCAGCTGAAAACCGTACTGTGGCTGTGCCCTGAAGAGCTCGGCCTGCATCGCTTCACACAGGCCACAGCCGCTTCGGTAGTAGAGTTTCAGTGTTACCTGGCTCAATCCTCAGGGACTCGCAGGGCGAGAAACAGCGGGCCACTACGTCGGATCACCAGCACCGGTATCGAGCGGCCAGAGGGTAGCCCATCCACCTGTTTGCGGAAACTGGCCGCATCCTCCACGTCAAGGTTATTCAATTTGACGATAACATCGCCTCGCTGAATCCCTGCCGCCGCGGCGGCCCCCTCAGTCACCTGCTCGACTACAACACCACCCTTACGGATATCAAGCTCCTTGCGCTGTTCCTTGCTCAGCTCGATGATCGAGAGACCAAGGCGGTCTGTCGTGATCTTTTTGGGCTTTCCTGAGGATTTCTGCAACGCCTCCTCGGCGGGCAATTCACCGATACGCACCTTAAGGGTACGGGTCTTACCATCACGCAATACCTTGACCGTTGCATCACTCCCCACGCGGGTGCGTCCAACCATCGGTGGCAGATCGGATGAGTAGTGCAATTTTTCGCCGTTAAACTCGATGATCACATCGCCCACTTTGATGCCTGCCTTACCAGCCGGAGACTCCTCCAGTACCTGGGCCACCAGTGCCCCAGCGGGCTTGTCCATCTCGAAAGACTCGGCCAGCTCACGGGTTACATCCTGAATCAAAACCCCGAGCCAGCCACGGGTAACGTGGCCACTCTCCTTGAGCTGGGCCACCACATCCATCGCCACATCGATGGGAATGGCGAAGGAGACCCCCATAAAGCCGCCGGTACGGCTGTAGATCTGCGAGTTGATCCCCACCACCTCACCATCCAGGTTAAACAGCGGGCCACCGGAATTACCGGGATTGATCGCTACATCGGTCTGGATGAAGGGGACATAGTTCTCGCTCGGCAGGCTGCGGCCCAGTGCACTCACCACACCCACCGACACCGAGTGGTCGAAACCAAAGGGGGAGCCGATCGCCATCACCCACTCGGCCACCTTGAGCTCACGACTTTTTCCCAGCCGGACAACCGGCAGGTCATCGGCATCCACCTTGAGTAGCGCGATGTCACTGCGCTCATCGGTACCGATCACCTCAGCTTTAAGCTCACGGCGATCATTCAGACGCACAATCACTTCTTCCGCATCGGCCACCACATGGTTATTGGTAAGGATGTGCCCATCACGGTCTATGATAAAGCCGGAGCCCAGCGAACGCGCCTCTCGCTCAGGCATCTCGCCACCCTCGCCGCCCTCACCAAAGAAGTGGCGGAACAGGTCATTCCATGGGCCGTTCTCGGGCAAATTCGGGATATCGAGCCCTTTGGGTAGACCTCGGTGCGCCTCCTTTACCTTCTGCTTGGTACTGATATTGACCACCGCCGGGCCGTAGCTCTCCACCAGGCGGGTAAACTCCGGCAACTCACGTGCCTGCACGCCCTGCAGCGTTAGGCCCAGAGCGAGAATGGACAACAGAATGGAAGTCGAGAGGTATTTAAAAAGGCTCATGGTTCTCCCTGTATCATTTATGGTTTCTATTGAAATGAATCGTGTTAGTCAGCGGCGAAGTCTCAACTCGCACGATAACCGCGTTATATCTCTCATCAGTGGCAGCCTCACGGTTAAAGCGCCCCAGCCAGAGCAGACTCAACCCCAGTGCCAGCAGGGCGAAAAGTATCGTCACCCCCTCACCGCCAGCACCCAACTGAGAGCCCACCTGCTCACCAAGCAGACCACCGAAAAGCAGCGCCATCAGCGGCACCATATAGACTGCCATCGACCCTCTGATCAGGGCCGACTCACTGATGCCCAACACCACCCGTTCACCGGGTCTGGCGCTCACCGGATTCTTCACCCGCAACTGTTGGGATTTACGACCAAGGATCTGACTCAGGGTTCCCGTACCGCAACCCTTCGTCTCACATTCGCCACAACTACTGCGGCGTGATGTCTCAACGATGGCGTGATCGCCATCCAGCGCAACGACCACCCCGCTCTCTTCTATCACCGGGCGAGTCTCACTGCGTCAGAGGCGCAATGGAGAGTGCTATCTGCTTCACTGTCACCAGGGGTACCTCACCCAGCACCGTAACGCGTTGCTCTGGTAACAGGTGGGTATAGGCGTTGACACTGCCCCGTTGGGAACTTCCACCCGACTCATCCGAGCCGAGGCGCGGCTCAATAAAGACCGAAACCGAGCTAAGGCCATCACTAAAGATCAGGTGCTCGACCGCCACGCCGTTATCATTCATGGCGTGCTGGCGCTGCAGCTCCAGCTCAAATCCGGCAGGCAGCTCCGCCACCTGCCAGTGAAGGGTTTGTGAAACCGTCATCGCAGCAGGCTCGGCGGGGGTAACCTGCACCGCCTGACTACCCGCCTCGGGCTGCAGCATCTGTGGGGCGACCTTCGTCATCACCTCCAGTGAGGTAAACTCCAACTGCTCCACCACCTTTCCCTGCTCATCCACGATATCGGTACGCAGCAGCAGGCCACTCTCGCTATCGATCCAGTAGTTCTGTCCATAACGCAGACCATCACGCGGCACGATGGCGACATGGCGAGCCTGCTTACCGGCGATGCGGCTCTCTCCCTGGAGTTTTAATTCATAGACCTCGCCCAGCTGCGCCCAGTGGGTGGGCAGATTAAGCGGAAAACCGGGCGGAACCTCCGGGTGGTTGGCGACCAGGGCCGTCTTCTGCGGCAGATAGCAGGTCACCTGACCATGCTCACGAATCACCTCGCGGCTGGGTCCGCTCAGTGAGACCAGGCGTTCACGTTCACCACTCCCATCGACCGCGTGGATAAGACGCATCGTCTCCAGCTCACTCCCATGCATGTAGACGAAGGTACCGTCGTAGTTAAGCTGGTGTACCGCCTGAGACATCCGCTCCAGCCAGTGGGTCGCATCTTCACCTGCCGTAACGGTAAAAGAGAGGGGGAGTAACAGCAGCGTTAGCAGGCGTGGTGGGTTAATCGGCATCATTTGACACTCTTGTGGCCGACGATACGCACATAGGGCAGTACCCCCTGAATGCCTGAGTTGGCGGAGTATTCGTTGTGATTGACCAGATAGCGATCCAGTGTCTCGCTGTTCGCCGCCTCTCTCTCCCTTTCGGCCAACTGGGTCGGCTCCATGCGAATATACTCCGCATTCTCAGCCAGTTGCGGCACCCCGCTGCCACCCTCCATGTTATTCATCCGCTGCACACCGAGGATGGCAATCCCGGCCACCGAGGCGGCAATCGCCAGTCCGGTTATCTGTTTGGCCCAGGAGCGACGCCCGCCCCGAGGAGCCAGCACCGTCGGTTCGCTCTCCAGTGCGGTAGAGATACGCTGATGCAGTTGCGGTGCCACACCGTCATTGAGGTTACTGGAGACGCCATCTCGAATCAGATGATATGCCTGCCAGCTCGCCTGCAACTGCGGGTCATCGCGCAGCGCATCCAGAGCGCGCCTCAGCTCATCTCCGCTCAGCTCGCCATCGACCAGCGCCGAGAGCCACTCTCTGTTCTCATTACTCATACTCACATCTCCAGAAGGGCCACTGCACTAGCCCCGTGATTCCAGTAGTGGTTTCAGTTTTGTCTCTATCGCCTCGCGCGCACGGAATATCCGCGATCGCACCGTACCTACCGGGCAGTCCATGGTAACGGCGATCTCCTCATAGCTTAGCCCCTCCATCTCACGCAGGGTGATGGCGGTGCGCAGATCCTCGGGAAGGCTATCGATCGTCTCGTAGATCACCCGCTCCACCTCATCGCGCTGTACCAACTGTTCCGGTGTGTCGTGATCGCTAAGGCGATAGCCGCCATCGACATAGACCGCATCGTCCGCATCCACATCGGTAGCGGGTGGGCGGCGCCCCTGCGCCACCAGATAGTTTTTCGCCGTATTGATGGCGATACGGTAGAGCCAGGTGTAGAAGGCGCTGTCACCACGGAAGTTGGCCAACGCACGATAGGCCTTAATGAATGCCTCCTGAGTGACATCCAGCACCTCGTCCTGATCACGTACATAACGGGAGACAAGCTTGGCAATGCGCTGCTGATACTTCAGCACCAACAGATCAAACGCCTTCTTGTCACCCTGTTGAACACGCCTGACCAGCTCCTGGTCGACATTCTGTTCGCCCATCCGGGCCTACCCCTTATCGGTACTCGGCGTCCTCAACAGCCACATCAGATATGACCGAGCGGTTGCTGAAGAGTTCGCCACTTTAATGACATTATTCTCGTTAGACGCCAATCTATGACAAAATAGCGCTATATTTTGGCCAGAGCAGCTTTCTATTCATCCACTTAGCTTAACCAGCTTTGAAGATACTTTAAAGAGAGAGGGCCACATTCCGTGACCACACAACCCCAACACACCTGTGATGTCCTGGTGATCGGCAGTGGTGCCGCCGGCCTTACCCTCGCCCTGCAGCTGGCAGAGACGGCAAAGGTGATCCTTCTCGCCAAGGGGGCGATGAACGAAGGGTGTACCCTGCACGCCCAGGGGGGCATCGCCGCGGTGCTCGACAAGGACGACACCATCGACTCCCACGTGGAAGACACCCTGCGCGCCGGCGCCGGGCTGTGCGACCCCGGCGTAGTGCAGTATGTGGCCGAGAACGCCGCCGAGGCGATCCACGCCCTGATCGGCCACGGGGTGAAGTTCACCCGCGAGCGCCACGAGGACGGCCTGGGTGGCTACCACCTCACCCGCGAGGGGGGCCACAGCCACCGCCGCGTGATCCACGCCGCCGATGCCACCGGCCGGGCGGTAGAGACCACCCTGCTTAAACAGGCCCAGGCCCACCCCAATATCACCCTGCACGAGCACCGCCTCGCCATCGACCTTATCACCAGTGCCAAACTGCGCGGCGGCGAGAACCGCGTGCTGGGTGCCTACGTCTTTAACCGCGACACCGACCACGTCGAGGTCTACCGCGCCCGCTTCGTGGTACTGGCCACCGGAGGGGCGAGCAAGACCTACCTCTACACCAGCAACCCCGACCTCTCCACCGGCGACGGCATCGCCATGGCGTGGCGCGCCGGCTGCCGGGTGGCAAACATGGAGTTCAACCAGTTCCACCCCACCTGCCTCTATCACCCCAAGGCCAAATCCTTTCTGGTGACCGAGGCGATCCGCGGCGAGGGCGGCCTGCTCAAACTGCCCGACGGCAGCCGCTTTATGCACAACTTCGATGAGCGCGAAGAGCTGGCACCACGCGACATCGTGGCGCGGGCCATCGACCACGAAATGAAGCGCCTTGGCGCCGAGTGCCTCTATCTCGACATCAGCCACCAGCCGGCCGAGTTCATCACCGAGCACTTCCCCAACATCTACGCCCGCTGCATGGAGCTGGGGATCGACATCACCCGCGAGCCGATCCCGGTGGTCCCCGCCGCCCACTACACCTGCGGCGGCGTGATGACCGACATCCACGGCCGCACCGATCTGCCCGGCCTCTACGCCATCGGCGAGGTCACCTTCACAGGCATGCACGGCGCCAATCGCATGGCCAGCAACTCTCTTCTTGAGTGTCTGGTCTTCGGCCACTCAGCGGCCAAAGATATCGCTGCTCACCTCGACGAGATCACGCAACCCGCCCCCCTCCCCGCCTGGGACGAAAGCCGCGTCACCGACTCCGACGAAGAGGTCGTGGTCTCCCACAACTGGGAGGAACTGCGCCACTTCATGTGGGACTACGTCGGCATCGTACGCACCGACAAACGGCTGCAACGCGCCAAACGGCGTGTTGACCTGCTGGCCAAGGAGATCGAGGAGTACTACGGCAACTTCCGTGTTACTAACGACCTGCTGGAACTGCGTAACCTCGTCGTCGTGGCGGATTTGATTATTCGCTCAGCGATGGAGAGGAAGGAGAGTCGGGGGTTGCACTATACCCTGGACTATCCAGAGCTGGATGAGAGTAAGGGGACGAGGAATACAGTATTGGTGCCTGAGGGGTATTTGAAATCGTCGGCTGGGAAGGTGGCATAGGGCTTTAATAATGAGCAACGAACGGAATGAGCTCATGCATGTAACAACACGAGATCTTACAACAATATGGACATTGATAGCATTTTTTTAAATAAAGTGACAAACCCAAGCTTAATGCATTCAATTGTAGGGGAGTCTTTCGAAATAACTCAAAGAAAAATCCATCTCAACCTAATGCTCAAAGAGGATCTTGAGATATTTTTTGCACTTTGCAATCAGATGGAAGTACTTGAAAGCTTATACAAGAGCAATAAGTTTCGCATCAACCCTAACCACAAGATTGAAACCATCCACTACATACATGCCTTAAAGTCGTATGAAATCTTGCGCAATGCAATCTCTGCTACATTTTCCTGCGACTATATAGTAACAAACATTCTACGTCGTTCACTCAATGAAACGCATGCAATGTCGTTCTACCTATCCATCAACAGAGAATATATTGACGATTACATCCTTTACTCACTAGCAACCGAACCGGAAGGTATAAGCAAATTCTACAGGGATAGCGGAATATGTTTATCAAAATCAAAATTAAATAAATTGGCAAAAAAGTTTAGCGTACGCAAAATCATGAGTGTTTTTAGTGTTGGTGAAAATATAGAGGAAAACATACACACCAACTTGAGTTATAGCTATTTATCACAAGCATCTCACTCGAGCTTAAATATTTCAGATATATCATATACATGCGAAAATCCTCCAACGAGAAAATTCACATACGTAAACACCATTAACCAATTGAGTCAATTATTGTCAGATATGTTGTTTCTTGAAGAAATTATCATTGGCGGTGTATTTGCGGACATAAAAATGCAACAAATTAGCAGACAAAAACGACAACACGCCCTCAATCTCCACCGTGCCAGGACCGCATTCTTTAAATCCAACTCAGTAAAAAAAGATGTTTTACACAATTTGGATATCAAGTTAGGGGTTCGCGACAACAAAGCTGTTATTGTAGGCTGCATAGATAAATAGACTGCCGGTTACAGCCCGTAGGGTGGGTAGAGCAAAGCGAAACCCACCATTCACAACCATCCGGTGGGTTACACTTCGCTAACCCACCCTACATCACAACTCTGTCTCTGAGGAATACAACCCCAAATAAACCCCCAATCTCCGCCAAACCTCCCCATCAACTTCCTTACGCCAAAGCACAAACCACCGCCCTCCCCCATTCCCGGAGAAACCCAACACCATCACCCCATAACTAACCGTGCTCTCCCCCAGCAATTTCAACTTTTCCTCCTGCAACAACCAGCCACCATTAGGCCGCAACACCAGTTCACACGCCTCACCACCCAGCTCAGGCCGCGAGCGCCAGGTTCTCAGGGCAACCACAATTAATACAAGAACCGATAATATTTTCGTCCAGAGCGGCATCTGCACCAAGGCCAATGCAACAACGCATAGGGAAATAAAGAAAATAAAGATCATCCGCAGTCGCGGCGAATGCTCAACCCTGAGTCGTAGCGGCGTGCCGTATCTTGGTGATGACATGGGAAAGCTCCTTTTCCTCGGGTTGTTTTATTTCCATTAGCTGTTCAAACAATTCCTGATCCGGTAGTTCCAGCAGTTGCAGGAAGTGCCCCTGCTCCGCCTCATTCAGCTCGCCATAGCCAGATTCAAGAAAAGGCTGCAGCAACAGATCCAGCTCCAGCATACCGCGCCGACAACGCCAGCGCAGTCGTGATAAATCCTCACTCATGGGCTTGATCATATTTGGCGCTTCAACATCAGCTGCTTAATCAGGCCAATCGCCTTTGTCGGGTTGAGCCCCTTGGGACAGACGTTGGCGCAGTTCATGATGGTGTGGCAGCGAAAGAGTTTATACGGACCCTCCAGTTCTTCTAACCGTTCCGCCGTATTTTGGTCGCGACTATCTGCAAGAAAACGCCATGCCTGTAGCAGTGCGGCAGGGCCGCGGAATTTATCCGGATTCCACCAGAAGGAGGGACAGGCAGTGGTGCAGCAACCGCACAAGATACATTCGTAAAGTCCGTCGAGTTTGTCGCGCTCCTCGGGCGATTGCAGAAACTCTACCTCCTGCTCCGGTTCGTGGCGAATAAGGTAGGGTTTGACCTCGCGGTAGTGGTGGTAGAACTGCTGCATGTCGACGACGAGGTCGCGGATCACCGGCATCCCCGGTACCGGGCGTACCTTGACCGGTTGTTTCAATTCGCTGAGTGGGGTGATGCAACCCAGGCCATTGGTGCCGTTGATGTTGATCGCATCGGAGCCGCACACCCCCTCGCCGCAGGAGTGGCGGAAGGTGAGGGTCTCGTCCTGCTCCGCCTTGATGCGGATGAGGGCGTCGCGCAGCATCATTCCGGGGTCAATGTTATCCAGCTCGAAGCGCTGCATGAATGGTTTACCGCCCTGCTCCGGGTCGTAGCGGTAGATATCGAACAGCATCGTCGCCATCTCAGTAGACCCTCGGCTTGGGGGGGAAGCTATCTACCGACAACGGCTTCATCCGCACCGGCTTGTAGTCCATGCGCTGCCCCTCGGCAAAGTAGAGCGAGTGCTTGAGCCAATGCTCGTCGTCGCGCTCCGGGTAGTCAATACGCGAGTGGGCACCGCGGCTCTCGTGACGGTGCAGGGCCGAGCTGACGGTGGCCAGTGCCAGCGCCATCAGGTTCTCCAGCTCGAAGGCCTCGATGCGCGCGGTGTTGAAGATGCGGCTCTGGTCTTTTAGTGAAAGATTCGCCATGCGGGCATTGAGCGCGCGCACCTTCTCCAGCCCCTCGGCCAGTACCGACTCCTCGCGGTAGACACCGCAGAAGTCCTCCATCACCTGTTGCAGTTCGGTTCTCAGCCCCTCCACCGTCTCGTTGCCGTCCGGATTATCGAAGCGTTTGAGGTGGGCCATCGCCGCCTCCACACTCGCCTCATCCAGCGCGCGGTGGAAGCGATTCTCTTTTAGATAATTGATGATGTGATTACCGGCGGCACGACCAAAGACCACGATGTCGAGCAGCGAGTTGCCGCCGAGGCGGTTGGCCCCGTGCACCGAGACGCAGGCGCACTCCCCCGCCGCATAGAGGCCGGGGATCGCCTCCTCCCCCTGCCCCACCGGCACCACCACCTGGCCGTGACGGTTGGTGGGGATGCCGCCCATGGTGTAGTGGGCGGTGGGATAGACCGGCACCGGCTCGTGGGCCATGTCCTTACCGGCAAAGGTCTGCGCCAAAAGTCGAATACTGGGCAGGCGTTTGGCGACCACCTCCTCGCCCAGATGGTCCACCTTGAGCAGCACGTGATCCTTGTTGGGGCCGCAGCCGCGCCCCTCTTTTACCTCCAGATAGATGGCGCGACTCACCACGTCGCGGCTTGCAAGATCCTTGGCGTGGGGGGCATAGCGCTCCATAAAGCGCTCACCCTCACCATTAATGAGGTAGCCCCCCTCCCCACGCGCCCCCTCGGAGAGCAACATCCCCTTACCGGCGATGCCGGTGGGGTGGAACTGGAAGAACTCCATATCCTGTAGCGGAATGCCAGCACGCAGCGCCATCGCCAACCCGTCGCCGGTGTTGATGTGGGCGTTGGTGTTGGTGCGAAAGAGCTGCCCCGCCCCGCCGGTGGCAATCAAGGTGGTCTTCGCCTCGATCAGCAGCGGCTCACCGCTCTCGATATCCAGCGCCAGGGCACCGAGGATGGTGCCCTGCTCATCCTTGATAAGATCAATGGCGAAGTACTCATCGAAGAAGTGGGTACGGGCGCGGATGTTCTGCTGATACAGCGTATGGAGGATGGCGTGGCCGGTACGATCCGCAGCGGCACAGGTCCGTGCCGCCTGCGCGCCGCCGAAGTTCTGGCTCTGTCCGCCGAAGGGGCGCTGGTAGATGCGGCCGTTGTCGAGGCGCGAGAACGGTACCCCCGCGTGCTCCAGCTCCACCACCAGATGGGCGGCGGCGCGGCACATGTACTCGATGGCGTCCTGGTCTCCCAGGTAGTCGCTCCCCTTGATGGTGTCGTACATGTGCCAGTGCCAGTTGTCGGGCGAGACGTTGGCCAGCGCGGCATTGATCCCACCCTGTGCAGCCACCGTGTGGGAGCGGATGGGAAAGACCTTGGAGACCACCGCCACAGTGGCATCGGCCTGGGCCAGTTGCAGCGCGGCACGCAGGCCACCGCCCCCGGCACCAATAACCAGTGCATCGAATCGACGTTTGGCCAGACTCATATCAGCATTACCCTTAGCATGATGCGCACTATCCAGATCCCCATGGCAATCAACCACACCCCGAGCAGTGACAGCAGCAGCAACCGCATGGAGGGGGAGCCGCCAACGTAGTCGAGAATGATGTCGCGTATCCCGACCCAGATATGCAACAGCAGAGAGATAAAAAAGATGGAGGTGGTCACCGCCACCAGCGGTTGCGCAAAGAGAGCGCGCCAACTGGCATAGTCATAGCCGGGATGACTCACGACCACCGCCGTCATCGCCACGACAAAGAGGGCCATATAGACGGCGCTTAGGCGCTGTACCAGCCAGGCTGTCAGTCCAGAGAGGTGGTGACTACTCATAGCAGCGTCCCCGCAACGAGTACCACGACAACCGCAACCATAACCAGCCAGGCAGAGCGCCGGGCCGATGCCAGGGCACTGCCCCACTCCATATCGATCAGTAATACCCGAATACCCGCGAAGAGGTGGTGGGCAAAGAGGGCCAGCAGCAGCCAGCCCCCCACCCTGAAGGGCCAGCTTGTCATCAGTGCCGTCACCTGCTGGTAGCCAGCCGGGCTTCTCAGGGAGAGCTCAAGCAGATAGAGCAGCAGCGGCATTACCAGAAAGACAAAGAGACCACTAATCCTGTGGAGAATGGAGACCACGCCCATCACGGGGAGCTTGATCTGCCATAGTGTGAGAAAACGAGGCCGGTTTTTTTTCAATTTTTTTCCCATCTTCATCCTGTCTCTACATAAACTTACCACGGCTTTCAGATTTCGCTATGCTTAGTTAACTATTTTAGTGGGGAAAATGCGATGGGTAGTGAACAAAACAACTGGCAGAACTGGTTAGCGCAGCAGGGTGCCGTACTACAGGAGGGTCGCGTATCGCGATTTGGCGATGCCGAGGCAGAGCGCAAGGCCGCCGCTGAGGGTAATGTCATGATCCCCCTCCCCCATCTCTCCCTGCTACGTGTTAGCGGCACAGATGCACTGACGTTTTTACAGGGGCAGACCAGCAACGACCTGCGGCAGGTCGATGCGGAGCACCATCAGCTAAACAGCTACAACACCCCCAAGGGGCGCATGCTCGCCCTCTTCACCCTCTTTATGCGCGATGGAGCCTACTACCTGCAGCTACCGAGTGAGCTGCTGGAGGCGGTACAGAAGCGCCTCACCATGTTTGTGATGCGCTCTGACGTAAAGATTGAAGCGATAGATGATGAGATGGCCAGCCTCGCCCTTGCAGGGCCAGAGGCCGCAACGGTACTGCGCGATGCCGTGGGTGGCTGCCCCGAGAGTCCTGATGAGAGCCTCACTGTGGACGGGCTAACATTACTACGTCGCCCTGGCGATATACCCCGTTTTGTCTGTGTCGCCCCCACTGATCGTCTTACCGCCCTGTGGCAGTCCCTTGTCACCAGGGCCACCCCATGCGGGGCCGATGTGTGGGAGTGGATTGAAATTCGAGCAGGTATCCCCCACATCAGCAGCAGGACGGTAGAGGCCTTTGTGGCACAGATGCTCAACCTGCAACTGATTAACGGCGTCAACTTCAAAAAGGGCTGTTATCCGGGGCAGGAGGTGGTGGCCCGTATGCAATATCTGGGCAAGTTAAAACGCCGCATGTATCGCGTCGCTATCGCTACCGCAACCCCGCCCGCCGATGGCAGTGAGCTCTACTCACCCCTGTCGGCCAGCGGACAGGGTGCCGGCAAGGTTGTACGCGCCGCACTGAACGCCGCGGGTCAGGTTGAAGCGCTGGTGGTGGCTGAGATTGGATCTGCCGAGGCCGACTCACTCTATCTGGAGAGTGAAACCGGTCCCAAACTGACGCGGCTTGAACTTCCCTACCCGTTCGAGCCCGATGACTAACCACACAGTGACACTGTGAGTGAATAGGGAGTAACCATGGCATCTGACATTGCGAAGCGGTTTTTACAGGAGCTGCTGACCGACCTGGAGAAGAATCAACTGGTACTCCCGACACTCCCGGAGGTCGCCCTTAAGGTACGCGATACCGTCGATGATGAGAATTCCACCTGCGCCGACATTGCCAAGGTGATCGCCACCGATGCCGCGCTCAGTGCCCGCATTATCCAGGTCGCCAACAGCCCGCTGATGCGCGCCAGCAACACCATTGAGAGCCTCGACATGGCGGTCAATCGCCTCGGCATGAAGCTGATCCGCGACATGGTAGTCTCGATGGTGATGCAGCAGATGTTTCAGGCCACCTCCGATGTCACCGACCGTAAGCTGCGTGAGATCTGGGAGCACAGCACCAGCGTAGCGGCGATCAGCCATGCACTCGCGGCCGCCTTCACCAATATCTCACCCGAGCAGGCGATGCTGGCCGGTCTCATTCACGACATCGGTGCCTTGCCGATACTCACCAAGGCGGAGGATTTTCCCGAACTGCTGGAGAATGAGGCGGAACTCAATCTCATCATTAACAAACTCCACTCCAAGATTGGCAAGGCGATCCTGCAGGCGTGGAACTTCCCCCCCGAACTAATCAAGGTGGCCGCCGAGCATGAGGATCATACTCGCGAAGCAGAGGAACCCGATCTGATTGATGTGGTCACCGTTGCCAACCTGCAGAGCTATATGGGCAGTAACCACCCGTTGGCCAAAGAGGACTGGAGCAAGATCCCCGCCTTTGCCCGATTGGGACTTGAACACGATGTGAACGTCATCGAGATGGAAGAGACGGCGGATAACATTAAAGAGGCTCAGCGTCTGTTGGCCCATTAAGCCACGCGGAACAAAAAAGCCTGCGAGAGCAGGCTTTTTTATCTACTGTTCGGTACAGATACTATCTGCCACTCACCTCACGCCCCTGTGAGATCCAGTCTGTAATACCACGCGTCACATTATACACTCTGGTATAGCCCATCTCCTCTGACAGATATTTCGCCACCGCCGAGGTTCGGTTGCCGGTACGGCAGATCAAAATCACCGGGTCATCTTTATTTATCCGCTTGGTAAATTCAGGAATAAAGCCGGGGTTTACCCGCCCCTGTGCGTCGAAAAAGGTGAGTCGGCGACTGTTGCGAACCACACCCGTTTCACGCCACTCTTCAGCACGACGAATGTCATAGATTGGTATTCCCTGCGACAGGAGTTGCTGCAACTCATCGTTATCGACATTGCTATAGGGCAGCTCGCCGGTACAACCTGAAAGCAACAGCACAAACAACAACGCAGAGAGACTATATTTCAAATAGTACATTTTCCGATCTCAATCTCACGCCTGAGGGCGCATGTGGGGGAAGAGGAGTACATCACGAATAGAGGGGGAATCAGTAAAGAGCATCACCAGACGGTCGATACCAATCCCCTCCCCTGCGGTCGGTGGCAAACCATGCTCCAGCGCAACGATGTAGTCGGCGTCAAAGTGCATCGCCTCCTCATCACCGGCATCCTTATCCTCGACCTGCTTACGGAAACGCTCTGCCTGATCCTCCGCATCATTCAACTCGGAGAAACCGTTGGCCAGCTCGCGCCCGCCGACGAAGAACTCGAAGCGGTCGGTAACAAAGTGGTTATCATCATTGCGACGCGCCAGCGGTGAGACCTCGGTCGGGTAGGCAGTGATGAAGGTCGGGTCCTTGAGACGGTGCTCCACCGTCTTCTCGAAGATCTCGATCTGTACCTTGCCAAGACCGTAGGAATTTTTCAGCGGGATCTCAAGACGATTGGCCACTGCACGTGCCTGCTCCAGGTCATCCAGCTCCGCCTCTGTGATATCGGAATTAAAGTGGAGGATCGAATCCTTCACTGTCATACGGGCGAAGGGTTTACCGAAGTCATATTCATCACCCTGATATTTTACGGTGGTGGTACCAAGAACGCTCTCAGCCAGTCCGCGCAGCATCTCCTCGGTAAGGTCCATCAGGTCGCGATAGTCTGCGTAGGCCTGGTAGAACTCGATCATGGTGAACTCAGGGTTGTGGCGGGTGGAGAGTCCCTCATTACGGAAGTTGCGATTGATCTCAAAGACCCGCTCAAAGCCGCCGACCACCAGTCGCTTCAAGTAAAGCTCCGGTGCAATGCGCAGGAACAGCTCCATATCGAGGGCGTTGTGGAAGGTGCTAAAGGGTTTGGCAGTGGCACCACCGGGGATCGCCTGCATCATCGGTGTCTCCACCTCAAGGTAGTCGCGCGCCACCATGAACTCACGGATGTAGTGGACGATCTGCGAGCGCATGCGGAAGGTGTCACGGGTTACGTCGTTGACGATGAGATCAATATAACGCTGACGATATTTGGTCTCCTGATCGGAGAGTCCGTGGAATTTCTCCGGCAATGGACGCAGCGACTTGGTGAGCAGACGAATGGTGTCGAGTTTGACCGAGAGTTCGCCCTTGTTGGTCTTGAACAGCACCCCCTCACCGCCGAGGATGTCGCCGATGTCCCACCCCTTGAAACTGTCGTAGATCTCCTCACCGACCAGGGCACCCTGGACATAGAGCTGAACGGTGCCCGACATATCCTTCACCTGGGCAAAACTCGCCTTACCCATGATGCGCTTGCCCATCATGCGACCGGCGACGGCAACACGCACGTTTTCTGCCTCGATCTCCTCTTTGCTCATCTCGCCGTACCTGGCGTGCAGCTCCCCGGCCACCACGTTGCGGCGAAAGTCGTTGGGGAAGGCGATACCGTTTTCGCGCATTGCGCTCAACTTGGCACGGCGCTCGGCGATCAGCTTATTCTCGTCCTGCGGTTCGATCGTGTTGTCGTCACTCATTATTCAATACTCAACGTTACAGGCCGCTCTTCAGGCTGGCCTCGATAAATTTGTTCAAATCCCCATCCAGCACCGCCTGGGTGTTGCTGGTCTCAACCCCGGTACGCAGGTCCTTGATGCGCGACTGGTCGAGCACATAGGAGCGGATCTGACTACCCCAGCCGATGTCGGACTTGGAGTCCTCCAGGGCCTGCGATGCCTCATTGCGCTTCTGCATTTCCAGCTCGTAGAGCTTTGCCTTGAGCTGTTTCATCGCCTGGTCCTTGTTCTTGTGCTGTGAACGATCGTTCTGGCACTGGGTCACGAGGCCGGTCGGATTGTGGGTGATGCGCACCGCCGACTCGGTACGGTTGACGTGCTGACCACCGGCGCCGGAGGCGCGGTAGACGTCGATACGCAGGTCGGCCGGATTGATCTCGATGTCGATATCGTCATCTACCTCAGGTGAGACGAAGACCGAGGCGAACGAGGTGTGACGGCGATTACCTGAGTCGAAGGGGGATTTGCGCACCAGGCGGTGCACCCCGGTCTCGGTCCGCAGCCAGCCAAAGGCGTACTCCCCCTCATAGCGGATGGTGGCCGACTTGATCCCGGCCACCTCCCCCTCAGAGACCTCCATCAGCTCGGTCTTAAAACCGTTATCCTCGCCCCAGCGCAGATACATACGTAAAAGAATATTGGCCCAGTCCTGCGCCTCGGTGCCACCGGAGCCAGCCTGGATGTCGAGGTAGGCATTGTTGGGGTCCATCTCACCGGCGAACATACGGCGGAACTCCAGCTCCTCCAGCCGCTTCTCGAACTCATCGAGGTCCGACTCCACTGCGGCGACCGTCTCCTCGTCATCCTCCTCGGCGGCCATCTGCAACAGGTCCTTGGCATCACCCAGTCCGGCGTTGAGATCGTCGATGGTAGTAACCACCTTCTCCAGCGCCGAACGCTCGCGCCCCAGCTCCTGGGCGTACTCGGGTCTGTCCCAGATCTTCGGGTCTTCCAGCTCGCGGCAGACCTCTGTCAGTCGTTCACTTCTGACCTCATAGTCAAAGATACCCCCTCAGGGCATCCACGCGCCCTTGCATATCCCTGATTTTGGTAACGATAAGATTGATTTCCAGCATGTCGTGTAGACCGTTAAGCGTTGGCAGCAAAGCCGCGTATCATACACCACCCTGTATTGACGGTGAACCTGTGGATTGATATGGAGTGTGCGTGAGGAGAGAGAACCGGTTATTTGTCGATCGTTTCACCAAACAGCGGCAGACCGTGCTCCAGTATATGTTGTTTCATCGCGGCAGGGAGTCGCATCATTGGCAGTGACAGGGTCAGCGCCCTGCTATGTCGCTCGATCAACGCCAGCGCCTGTTCCTTGTCGTAGCGTGGTCGGGTGGCAAACTTGCCCTGCCCCCCCTCCACCTTCCAGCAGCCGTTGCAGCGGGCCGCATGGAGCCAGGGGCTACGTGTCCTGAACTCACCGCTCTCCACTTCCAAGTTCCAGGGGCGAGCGAGGCGGGTTAGCAGCTGAGGCACTTTGTGATCGTAGAGCTGTTGCAGCGGTGTCATCTCACGGTCATAACGTAACTGGTGTATCTGGGCATCTGTCCAGGCGATACCATCCAGATCCCGCTTTGCACAATGAATTAACATTAGTTTGAGGGCCAGTGAGGCCCACTCCTTGCGAAATGGTGCTGGTGGAATACCACTACTGCTGCCATAGCGCGCCATCGCCTGCATCCAGTCGCTCTGCAACTCTTCAATAAACAGCACCCGCTCGCCACCTTCCGTCACACGGATTTTGGTACGAATGTGCAGCAGCACATTGCGCTCCTGATAGTGAGCAGTAAAGTGAGAACGATGGTAGTCCGGCAGCGTAACTAGCCACTCCCGATACTCGTCTCCCCCCTGCAGACTCATATACTCATAGGTGGTGCTATAACCAGGCTTTGGACGCAGACGGTGGCTCTGACGGGCGTGCGCATCGGCCGCCTGCAGTGCACTGTGGCTGTCAGTGAAAAAAGGGGTGGTGGCACCGGTGGCGATAACTACCTTGCCGTAGGGTCCAAGTACAAACCACTTTCCCGCCTCACTACTGAGTGAACGGCCGCGATGGCGCAGCATACCAACACGATAGCTGTACTCCCTGTTTCTAAATCGCACCACGCCAATATCCTCCTCGCATACCGGGTATCCGGCCATCTGCAGGTGGTAACCGGGGATACGCTGTACCACCTCATCGAATGGCAGGTGGCATTTTGTGTCGCAATCCAGCTCGTTACTCAGTTGCGGTGTAATGCGATCCAGTTTGATCGCATCCAGCAGCGACTCCCTGCTGATCGATCGCTCCTCCCGGTGTAGCGATAGGAACTCAGTAACTCCCGACCAGTCGATCTCCTCGCGGCGCAGACCATCACGACGCATATTGATTAGCGTGCGCTGCCACTGCACTGCAGGGGCACGCCGCATTGGCAGTCGTTCAATGCGTTCTCTTAATGAGCTGTAGAGCCGTTGCGGATAGTCAAACAGCTCCTCTCTGGTGAGGCCCCGTTCTGCCAGCAGTCGAGACCGGGCCTGTTCGATCAGACGTATCTGTGACTCATCGCGGATCCAGTCGAAAAAGAAGCGTCGATCCCGTTCATCCCACTCATTAATCCATTTCCGATCCGCCAGGGTATAGCCAGAAAAGGTGGTACAGCCACGACAGCCGTGAGCGTTATTTGTAGGGTCGATGAGAATGTC
>JAOUQQ010000017.1 GCA_029879245.1 Chromatiales bacterium
CGAGGTCGGTGATGGCGTCGAGGTAGTCTTTGGCCGGTTGTTTGACCATAAGCGCCTCGTCTAGCGCCTGCCCCTGGTAGTCGCTGACCAGATCGAGAAAGCGCTCGCTCTGGCCGCGGTAGAGCCAGACGATGCTGCTGAGGTTCTTTAGCTGCTCGGGGCTGAAGTCGAAGATCTTACGGGTGACCTTGCGATAGACGTTACGGGCATCGAGCATCAGCACCTTGTTCTTGTGCTTCTTCGGCTTGGCTTTGTTGAAGAACCATAGTTGGCAGGGAACGGAGCGGGTGTAGAAGAAGTTGCCGCGCACGTCGAGCATCATATCCACGTCGCCGCTCTTGATGATCGCTTCGCGCACCTTGGCCTCGTCACCGCCAGCACTGGAGGCCTGGGAGGACATGACGAAACCGGCACGCCCCTTGTCGTTAAGGTAGCTGTGAAAGTAGGAGATCCAGAGGTAGTTGCCGTTGGAGACCTTCTTCTTCTTGTTGACGCCGGGCAGGCCGAAGGGAAGGCGGCGGTCTTTTTTCACCTTTTCGGCGTCGACCTCGTCGGTGTTGAAGGGGGGATTGGCCATAACGAAGTCGGCATTGCCCCACAGCCCCTCGTGGGGGTCTTCGTAGTAGCTGATCGCCTTTTGGATGTTCCCCTCCAGGCCATGCACCGCCAGGTTCATCTTCGCCAGGCGGATGGTGGTGGGGTTTTTCTCCATGCCGTAGAAGGTGAGGGCCTGGCTGGGGTTCTTCTTCAGGCGCTCCACAAAGTGGGCGCTCTGCACGAACATGCCGCCAGAGCCGCAGGCGGGGTCGAGCACCTTGCCGTGGTCGGGCTCGATAACATTGGTGATCATCTCCACCAGGGAGATGGGGGTGAAGAACTCGCCGCCATCGTGCGCCTTGAGGTTGGCAAAGCCGGTGAGAAAGTATTCGTAGATGCGGCCAAAAATGTCGCCGCTCGCCTCTTTCAGCTCTTCGGGGTTAAGGGTGCGCAGCAGCTGGCCGAGGATCTCGTTGTCCAGCTCCTTGTATTCTGCCTTGGGTAACTGACCCTTGAGGGTTTCGTAGTCTTTCTCTATCGACTCCATGGCATGTTCGACCGCCTCTGCACGGTTATCAGAGTCGGTTAGCTCCACCAGGTAGTCAAACTGTGCCTCGGGTCGCAGGAAGATGGAGCCCTTTTGCGAGAAATCGGCTTTCTTCAGCGACGCCTTCTTGCCGCCACGAGTAGGCAGCCCCTTCTCTATCTCATCTTTCACACCCAGAAAGCGGCTGTAGGCGTGGCGCAGGAAGATCAGCCCCATCACCGGCATGAAGTATTCGTTGCTGGCGTAGTTGGAGTTGGTGCGCAGAGTGTCTGCGGCCTCCCACAGGCGTTTTTCTATCGCTTCGATGTTTTGCAGTTGCATATAGGTATATTGTCAGTTCTTACTTTCTATTAGTCTTTGCGGAGCGCATCGAGCAGCTGCCACTTCTTTGTTATAGGGTCCATGTATTCCCAAAAGATCCAGCCGTTACGGCTGTTCCCTGCAGCGGCTATCGCCGCCTTGGAGGGCGACTGGTAGATCTCTCCCTCGAACATGATGCCACCATCAACCACCTCAGCCACATAACGATCACCGGACCGCTGGGCGATATGCCGCAGCTGTGTCCCTGCTGGCAAGTAGACGCCATGACGTATGCGCAGGCCGCCCTGTTCTGCCGGTTGTTGCACTGCGAGCATATCATCCAGAAGAAGTCGGTGAAGGATATCGTTGTGAGATTCTGCAAAGGATTGGCGATGGGTCTCGATGGCCTTGTAGATATCAAGGTCGATGGTGATTGATTGGGTTTCCATAGCGGGTCTCCTCATGGTTAATGAGGAAACTATAAAACTATATACAGCTATGCGCAACTATTAGGTGCTATATAGTTTTATTTCAGCTATGTGCTTTTCCCAACCGCTTGATCTGCCTATCCACCTCACCCCACGGCAACCGACTCCCCGCATCCCTCATCTTCTGATACGCATCACGAGCCACGGCAAGTGTAATGATGCGCTGCTGAACCAGCTGCTCCACCAGCCAGAGGGTGCCGCGCAGCTCTACCCCTTCACTCTCGGCCGCCCGGCGTAGCGCCATATCGCCGGTAAGCAGTGGGCACTCACACTCCCTCGCCAGTTCCAGGGCGAAGAGGTCGTTGCTGCTTGGCCCGGCGTAGTGCTGCTTCAAGTCCATCGCCCTGGCGATACTCTCGCCGCTCAGGCTTTTGATCTGCAAACCGAGGCGCGGTAGCTGTGGTTGTTGCTGCTCCAACTCTTCGGCATAGAGGATATCGGGCACGGCGAAGGTCTCATTAAGCTGAAACATGGCCTCCAGGAGGCCGCCGTCCTGCATGTCGATTATGACGTTGGCATCACTAATCAGCAGCATGGCTTGGGCACTCCATGTGCCTGCACTTACGCAACTCGATTAACGGCATTCCCAGCAGTTCAGCGGCCTTGCTGTCGCCGATTAGCCCTTCGGCCAGGGCGCGGTAGATGCGCTGTTTGAACAGGCGGGTCTGCTCTGGGGGGAGTGGGTCACCCAACTCTTTGTCGTAGAGGCCATTGCGGCGCAGGAAGCCCCACATCTGCTTGCGGGCATTTTGCGAGAGGATATTCAGGTCACCGGCACGATAGAGCAGGCCCTGTACACTCATGCCATATTCGGCCTTGAGCAGGATAAGCTCCTGTAACTCCAGTAGCTTGCGTTTACTGCCCAAAGTCTTGAACAGTGCATCGCGCGGTGCGAGGAAGGCCCCGGCAAAGCGGTTGGCGGCCTTTTCCTCATCGATCCCCTCATTCAGCCGACCGTGAACGACAAGGTGGCCAAGCTCGTGGGCCAGGGTGAAGCGCTGCCTGTCGCCGGGCCAACGGCTTCCGACTACTACCACCGGCATACCGCCGCAGCAGGTAGCTGAGAGGCCGTCGAAGATGTCGTCTTCATCACCAACAACGGTGATAACCCTAATCCCATGCTCTTCGAGGGTGTCGATGAGATCCAGTATGGGGTTATGGCCAAGTTGCCAGGCGTCACGCAGAGCGAGGGCAAGCTCCTCTATCTGCTCCAATGAACTAATGTGCCCTGTCAGCCCCTTGGGTAGCGCAAATTCCTGCGACCAGTCACCGGGGAGTACCTCTTCAAGCTTGAGCCAGCGCTCCAGCTGATCTTCCACATCTGCGTGAATCTTCTTTTTATCCGCTGCCTTGAGTTCACCACGCTTGCGGTACTCGACCTGCTTGAGTTCAACCTCTTCGGTACGGAAGAAATACTCCACTCGCACCCCAAGCGCTCTTGCCAGGCGTAACAGCACATCAGAGCCTGGAGTGACTTCTTCACGTTCATACTTGGAGATTGCCATGGCTGAAAGGCCAATTTGTTCCGCCAGGGCACGTAGGGACAGCCCCGCGGCATGGCGGGCCCGCTCTATTCTATTGCCTATCATCGTACGCCCTCCGTGGTTTACAAAATGATCTTGATAAATTTCATTTGTAAACTATAGTGGTTCATGAGCCCTAATTCAAGACGAAGGATAAAATCATGGCAACTAATCCCCCAACCGGCGATGGCCACCGCAACGGTGCGGTGCGTGCCCGCTCTCAAGCCTACAATCCGCAAAATGACCGCTGGACCAAGCGTGGCCCTGATGGCCGATTTATGGATCAAAAAGCCGACGATAAGCCCTTTAAGGGTGTGCGGAAGGAGAAGTAGGATGCCCAATGCTGACGTTCATTCACAGGTCACCGTCGTCACTGCCACCCTTACCGCTGTTATAGGGCAGTACCAGCGTACCGGGCGCATTGAGATCAATAGTGTCGCCTTTGGCTTGTTGAGCGGTGCATTTGCCAGCCTGCCCGACTGGATTGAACCTGCGATTCACCCTAATCACCGTGGTTTCTTCCACAGTTGGCTGGTACTGGGTGCGGTTGGGTATGGGGTGTACCAGCTTTACCACTGGCAACCTGAAACTGGTTTGGGTGAGCTTGCCCGTATCGTGCTACTTGGAGTGGGTATCGCCTACGGCTGTCATCTATTGATGGATGCACGTACACCAAAATCGCTGCCAATGTTCTAGTGTGCGTACGCTCGTTATGAGGAAATCATGCGGCCTCTGCTCACCAAAGGGCCGATACTGAACGAATCTGCCCCCACTTCGGGTGAATACTCTGTTTTACTCCCGCTCCTCCTCCTGCTGCAGCTTCCACATCTCCGCATACCGTCCCTGTTGTTCCAGTAGTTTCTGGTGCGGGCCGCGCTCGATGATGGTGCCGCCGTCCATGACGACGATCTCATCGGCGTCGATGATGGTGGAGAGGCGGTGGGCGATGACCAGGGTGGTGTGGTTTTCGGCCAGTGCCTTGAGCGATTCGAGGATCGCCTTTTCCGATTTGGAGTCGAGGGAGGAGGTGGCCTCGTCGAAGACCAGAACCTTAGGGTTTTTGAGCATGGCGCGGGCGATGGCGATGCGCTGCTTTTCGCCGCCGGAGAGCTTGAGGCCGCGTTCGCCGACGACGGTTTGATAGCCTTCGGGGAGGGAGGCGATAAAGTCGTGGATGTTGGCCATGCGTGCTGCCTGTTCGATCTGCGCGTGGGAGGCGGCGTTGTCGGCGTAGGCGATGTTGTATTCGATGGTGTCGTTAAAGAGGACGGTGTCCTGCGGCACGATGCCGATCGCCTCGCGCAGCGACTGCTGGGTGACTTCTCTTATGTCCTGAGCGTTGATGGTGATCTGCCCGCCAGTGACATCGTAGAAGCGGAACAGCAGGCGGGCGAGGGTCGATTTGCCCGCGCCGCTGTGGCCGACCACGGCGAGTTTTTTCCCGGTGGGAATTTCAAACGAGACCTCGTTAAGAATTTGCCGCTCTGCGTTGTAGTGGAAGGCGACCTTGTCAAAGCGCACGCTGCCGTCGCCCACATCGAGCGGTTGGGCATCGTCGCTGTCTTTGATCTCGGCATCGACGTGGAGCAGTTTGAACATGCGGTCCATGTCGGAGAGGGAGTGTTTGACCTGGCTGTAGACCACGCCGAGGAAGTTGAGCGGGATGAAGACCTGCAACATAAAGGCGTTGACCAGCACCAGGTCGCCGAGGCTCATGGTGCCGTCTACCACCTCCTGCGCCGCCATCACCATCACCACGGTAACGCCGCAGGCGATGAGCGCCCCCTGGGCGATGTTGAGGCCTGACATCGAGGTCTGGCTCTTCACCGCCGCATCCTCCCACTCGCCCAGGGTCTCGTTGTAGCGGCGGTATTCAAACTGCTCGTTGTTGAAGTATTTGACCGTCTCGTAGTTGATCAGCGAGTCGATGGCGAGGGAGTTGGCCTCGGAGTCCTTGGCGTTCATGCGGTGGCGGAACTTCATCCGCCAGTTGGTGATGAGGAAGGTGGTGGTGACGTAGAAGATGACCGTTACCACGACGATGATGGCGTACCAGGGGGAGTAGTTGCCGAGCAGGATCGCCGCCACCATCCCCAGCTCGATAAAGGTGGGGAGGATGGAGAAGACCATGTAGTTGAGCAGGGAGGCGGCGGAGCGCGAGCCACGCTCCATGTCGCGGGAGAGGGCGCCGGTCTTGCGCTCCAGGTGGTAGCGCAAGCTGAGTTTGTGCAGGTGGCCCAGCGCCTTGAGCGAGAGGTCGCGCATGGTGCCGTGGCGCACCCTTGCGAAGACCACGTCGCGCAGCTCGTTAAAGGCGGAGCCGGCGAGGCGCAGCACGCCGTAGCCGATCAACATCGCCAGCGGCAGGGCGAGGATGCGCCCCTCGGGGGTGTCGAGGGCGTCGACGATCTCCTTCAGTGCCAGCGGTACGCCGACGATGGCCATCTTGGAGAGGACCAGGAAGGCGAGGGCGAGCCCGGCGCGGCCGCGGTAGTTCCACAGGTAGGGGAGCAGGGCGCGGATGGTCTGCCAGTCGTTACGGTTATCGGAGGGGGCTTCGGTCTGTTTGCGGTGCATCGGCTGGTTGATCACAGGTCTGAGGGTCACAGGTTGGGGGGAGCGAAGATATTACATTCCCTAAGTTGCGGGTTATACTCAACGTTATCAATTAAAAAGTCTACTGAAGGGGATCACCATGGGGATGCCGAGCGAAGAGGAGCTGAAAACCGCCCTGGAGGCGGCCGCGTTTATGCGCGAGCATGGCGACGATCCCCACCACATCGCCAAGGCGCTGCTCAATGCCAACTATCAGGTGGAGCAGCTGACCCACGTACTGACGGCGGTGGAGATGTATCTGCGCTCAGGTATGGCGGTAACCGAACACCAGAAGCTGAAGAAGGCGGTGGAGAGGGCCAAACTGGCTATCGACCGCACCGGCGGGGTGGAGCACCAGACCTTTGGCCTGCGTTGACCCCCTTCCCCGGTTGAACTCCCCCCGCTGACAATAGTCCTATTCAACAACCCCACGTATTGAGGTTCTCCTATGCCCTTTTATGAGTACGCCTGTCAGGCCTGCGGCCATCGCCTTGAGACGATGCAGAAGATGAGCGACGAGCCGCTTAAAGAGTGCCCCGAGTGCCACAAGCCTGAGCTGAAGAAGCTCGTCTCTGCCGGGGGCTTTACCCACCGGGCGACCGGGCTGGATAACGCCCCGGCCTGTGCCAGCGGTGCCTGTGGCGCCTCCTGTATGAGCAAATAGCAGGTCCTGATTAAGATGCTTTCGTCCCTGCGTCGTTACCTTATGGCTGGCCTGCTGGTCTGGTTACCCTTGATGGCAACCATTCTGGTGGTCGGTATGTTGATCGACGCGATGGATTTCATCCTCCATCTGGTGCCGGTTGAGTACCACCCCATGACCCTGTTCGGCTTCGATATTCCCGGTTTTGGCCTGTTCCTGGCGCTGGTGATTCTGTTGCTGACCGGTGTCATCGTCGCCAACATCTTTGGCCGCAAGCTGGTGGCGCTGTGGGAGGCGATCCTGGCGCGCATCCCGCTGGTCAGCTCCATCTACTCGGCGGTGAAGCAGATCTCCGAGACGATGTTCTCGACCAACGGCAACTCGTTTCGCAAGGTGCTGCTGGTGGAGTACCCGCGCAAGGGGCTGTGGACCCTCGCCTTTCAGACCGGCACCACGGTGGGTGAGGCGCAGCGCAAGACCGGCTGCGAGGTGATCAACATCTACGTGCCGACCACCCCCAACCCCACCTCCGGCTTCTTCATCATGGTGCCCAAGGAGGATGTGATAGAGCTGGAGATGAGCGTCGACGAGGGGCTGCGGATGATTATCTCGATGGGCTCGGTGGTGCCAGCGGAGAGGGCGGCGAAGCTGACGGAGCAGAAGGCGGTTTAGGCGGGGCGACCTGCCGTAGCAAGACGGGGCCTGATGGCCCCGTTTTTTTATTCCCTGGGGAAGAGCAGTCGCTCGCTAAACTGGCCGCGCATGCAGTGGTTGGAGCTCATCGCCGAGGCGTAGCCGCCGGCGTTGATGAAGGCGAGATAGTCACCCTCGGCCAGGGGCGGCAGCGGCACCTGCTCGGCCCAGATGTCGAGCGCCTCGTTGATGTTGCCGGCGATGGTGACCGGCTTGAGGCGCTGCGGCTCGTAGGCGGCTTTATCTTCAATACGACAGGGCACCGGCTCACACGGCAGGTCGTAGAAGAAGGGCTCTACCGCCAGGTTAAAGCCGCCGTTGACGCCGACGAAATCGACCTGCTGTTTACGCTCTACGGTGTTGACCTGTAGCAGCAACACACCGCTATCCTTGACGATAAAGTCCCCCGGCTCGACGCACACCTCAACATTACGCGGGCCGAAGTGGCGCTGGATGATCGCCGCCCACTCGTCGAGGTCGAGTGGCTGGTCACTCAGCACGTGGGGCAGGCCGAGGCCGCCACCCATGTTGACGCTCTTCAGTCCCGGTACCTGATCGATAAAGCCGGTGCAGACCTTCACCACCTCCTCCCACAGCGGCAGTTGCGGCGGCAGGTAGCCGATGCCGACGTGGAAGTGGATGCGGGTCACCTTGAGCTGGTGCTCGGCGGCCAGGGCCAGGGCCTCGGCAAAGTGTTCGGCGTAGATGCCGAACTTGGTGGTGCGCCCGCCGCTGTACTGCAGTAGCTGGTTGTTGCCGTAGCCCACCCCCATGGCGGGGTTGATGCGCAGACCGATCTCACGCCCCGGGCAGCGCTCGCCGAGGCGTCGGATGGCGCTCAGCGAGTCACAGTTGATGATCGCACCGGGGTGGCGCGCCAGGATATCGAGGTCCTCATTGGAGACCGAGGTGGCGGTGTAGGAGACATCCTCGGCATTAAAGCCGCACCCAAGCGCAAACTGCAGCTCCTGCGGTGAGCAGGCGTCGATACCCGCCAGGCCGGTGGTGCGGATAAAGGTGAGCAGCGGGGCGAAACGGTTGGCCTTCATCGCGTAGAAGATGCGATAGGGGAGCCCGGTGCGTCCCAGGGCGTCGTGCAGCCGCTGTAGCTTGGATCGGATGCGCTCGGCGTTGTAGAAGAAGGCCGGGGTGCCGCCGGAGCGGGCCAGCTCGGCCAGCGAGTAGCCGGCGAGGGTCAGCTCGCCATCCTTGAAACAGAGATCATCCCGCTCCCACCAGAGGGCGGGAGTGGTGGTGGTGGCGTGCTCTAGCATGCCTTGAATTTACGCAGGTACTTGCGACCCTGGGCATTCACCTTCTCCTTGCGCCCGGTGATCCAGTGGCGGCAGCCGGGGGAGCCGCAGAGGCAGGCAAACTGCTTGTAGAGCAGGTCCTCGGTGGCGGCGTAGTCCATGGTCAGCGCCTGGTGGGGGTAGATATCCTCCAGGGCCCATACCTCCAGTGACTGCATGTCGACGAAGACGTTGGGCTGGCAGGAGTGGGCCAGGTAGCCGACAAACTTCAGGTCAGAGAGGTGGATCGCCGGATTGATCTGCAGGGTGTGCTGCGTGCGATATGGGAGCACCTCGCCGGTGAAGCGGGCGATCAACTCACCTCGTGCATGGCCGGTGGAGGAGTAGACGGCCTTGCCCTTTCCCTCCTCACGCTCGGTGACAATGAACTGCTCTTCAGGAAGGAAGCTAGGCTCCGGCTCCAGAGTGGTGTCGAGTTGCATTTGCATGGCTTTGGGCTCCCGCCGCATGGGCACAGGTGATGAAGATCGCTATTTGCCAGAAAGAGTGAATTTAAGCAATAGCCTGCTCCGCAAAAAATCAAAAAAACTCCTTTTAGAGCAGACACTTAATATATATATGCACAAAAGCGTGGGTAGCGGAGATGAGTATTGATAAATAAGGAAATTTTGCCCGAACAGGGGCAGAAAGGGAGGGAGAGGGAAAATAGCTCCAGGCGGGGTAGAAGGGGTGATATCGGCCCTCTGTGTCGTGAAACTATATATATGGAATCGATGAGTTTGCATCTTGTGGCCCGATGAACAGGCACCCTATCTCCCATGGGCGGTTGCGTTGCGCCGCCGTGCCCCGTACCATTCCCGCTTTTCACCATATTCTTATTTAGTTAGTTAGCAGGAAAGACAGACCATGCGCACCCTCTATTGCGGCCAGTTGAACGAGTCCCACATCGACCAGGAGGTCACGCTTGCCGGCTGGGCCCACCGCCGTCGTGACCATGGCGGGGTGATCTTCATCGACCTGCGTGATCGCGAGGGGATCTGCCAGGTGGTGTTCGACCCGGATCTGCCCGATGTCTTCGCCACCGCCGAGAGCGTGCGTAACGAGTTTGTACTGCAGATCAGGGGCAGGGTGCGTGCCCGCCCGGAGGGGACCACCAATCCCGAGCTGCCCACCGGTATGGTGGAGGTGCTGGGCAAGGAGCTGGTCATCCTTAACAAATCCGAGACCCCGCCCTTTATGCTCGATATCGAGGACCACGAGGTGGGCGAGGAGCACCGCCTCAAGTACCGCTATGTCGACCTGCGCCGCCCGCAGATGCTGCAGCGGATGAAGTTCCGCTCCGAGATGACCCGCGCCCTGCGCAACTATCTGGACGAGCGTGGCTTTCTCGACATCGAGACCCCGATGCTGACCAAGGCGACCCCCGAGGGGGCCCGCGACTATCTGGTGCCGAGCCGCACCCACCAGGGGAGCTTCTTCGCCCTGCCGCAGTCACCGCAGATATTCAAACAGCTGCTGATGGTCTCCGGCATGGATCGCTACTACCAGATCGTACGCTGCTTCCGCGACGAGGACCTGCGCGCCGACCGCCAGCCCGAATTTACCCAGATCGACATCGAGACCTCGTTCCTCGACGAGGAGGAGATCATGACCCTGATGGAGGGGATGATCCGCGAGATGTTTGCCAAGGTGCTCGAAGAGCAGCTTCCCAACCCCTTCCCACGCATGCCCTATGCCGAGGCGATGCAGCGCTACGGCTCCGACAAGCCCGACCTGCGCATCCCGCTGGAGCTGATTGAGGTGGCAGACCTGATGAAGGACGTGGAGTTCAAGGTCTTCTCCGGCCCTGCCAACGACGCCGGTTCGCGTGTTACCGCGCTGCGCGTGCCGCAGGGGGGCAAGATCTCGCGCAAGGAGATCGACGACTATACCAAGTACGTCGGCATCTACGGCGCCAAGGGGCTCGCCTACATCAAGGTCAACGAGATGGCCAAGGGCATCGAGGGTCTGCAGTCGCCGATCATCAAGTTCCTCCCCGATGAGGTGGTGATGAACATCATGCAGCGCGTCGGTGCAGAAGATGGCGACATCGTCTTCTTTGGCGCCGACAAGGCGAAGGTGGTCAACGAGGCGCTGGGCGCCCTGCGCGTCAAGCTGGGCCACGACCTTGGTATGGTGGAGCACGGCTGGCGTCCGTTGTGGGTGGTCGACTTCCCGATGTTCGAGTGGGACGAGAAGTCCAACCGCTGGACCTCCCTGCACCACCCCTTCACCTCGCCCGCCGAGGCGGACCTCGACAAGCTGGAGTCCGACCCCGGCAACTGCCTCTCCCGTGCCTACGACATGGTGCTCAACGGTACCGAGATCGGTGGCGGCTCGATGCGTATCTACCGCGAGGCGGTACAGGAGAAGGTGTTCCGTGCGCTGGGTATTAGTGATGAAGAGGCGCGCGACAAGTTCGGCTTCCTGCTCGACGCCCTGAAGTACGGCTGTCCGCCCCACGGTGGTCTCGCCTTCGGCCTGGATCGACTGGTGATGCTGATGACCGGTGCGCAGTCGATCCGTGACGTAATGGCCTTCCCCAAGACCCAGACCGCCGCCTGTCTGCTCACCGACGCGCCGTCGCAGGTCAATCCCGCACAGCTGGTGGAGCTGGGTGTGCGTGTGGCTAAACCGGTTAAGGAAGAGAAGAAGGGTTAAACCGCCAGAGGTATTTGGGTCATGAGCGAAACCCTTTCGATCCAGGATTACGCACAGCTGAGCGACGAGGAGTGCGAGAAGCGCATCCTCGCCGCGAAGGCGGAGCTGGGTGAGCGGTTGGTGATCCTCGGCCACCACTACCAGCGCGAGGAGGTGTTCAAGTTTGCCGACTTCTCCGGCGACTCGCTCAAGCTCTCGCGACAGGCCGCCGATTCTAAAGCTGAATTTATCGTCTTTTGTGGCGTCCACTTCATGGCCGAGGTGGCGGACATTCTTTCGCGTGACGATCAGATCTCCATCATCCCCGACCTCGCTGCCGGCTGTTCGATGGCCGATATGGCCAACCTCGCCGCGGTGGAGCGGGCGTGGCGGGAGCTTTCTGAAGTTATAGATCCTGACCAGAGCGTTACCCCCGTCACCTACATCAATTCGGCAGCCGACCTGAAGGCCTTCTGCGGTCGCCACGGTGGTATCGTCTGCACCTCCTCCAACGCCGGCAAGGTGCTGGAGTGGTCGTTCGGCCAGCGCGAGAAGATCCTCTTCTTCCCCGATCAGCACCTTGGGCGCAACACCGGTTATCGCATGGGCATTCCACTCGATGAGATGGTGGAGTGGGACTTCGATAAGCCGCTGGGCGGTCTAACCCCTGATCAGATCAATAAGGCAAAGATGATCCTGTGGAAGGGCTTCTGCTCGGTACACCAGATGTTCAAGCCGGAGCACATCGACAAGTTCAAGGCGATGTATCCCGAGGCGAAGATCATCTCCCACCCCGAATCCTCCTTCGAGGTATGTCAGAAGTCGGACGCGGTCGGCTCTACCGAGATGATCATCAGGACTATCGCCGACTCGGCCCCCGGCAGCCGCTGGCTGGTGGGCACTGAACTCAATCTGGTGAATCGTCTGCACGAGCAGTTTAAGGGGGAGGGGAAGAATATCCACTTCATGTCCCCCACAGTCTGCATGTGCTCCACCATGTTCCGCATTGACCCGCAGCACCTGGCGTGGACGTTGGAGAACCTGGTAGCGGGTAATGTGGTGAACCAGATTAAAGTGGCACCGCAAGAGACCGAGCAGGCAAAGCTGGCACTGCAGCGGATGCTGGATATCTCTGTATAATTAATGGCCCGCAGCTTGCTGCGCTGTAGAGAAAAGGGAGATTTAGATGAGAAAAATTTATGTGGCCTTCGCTATCGTTCTGCTCTTTTCCGGCTGCAATGCAGATGAGGCAAAGGCGGTAAAGGCGAATAGCAGCGATAAAAAGATATGGACGTTCGTCCAGTTTCATATTCCGCTGAAAAATGAACAGTTCAAAGACTACTACTATTACGGCAAGGTCAGTGAGCCGCTTTATGAAGGGATTAAGAGTAATCAGATTACTTCAGGCTTCATTCTACTGGACGATGTTAAGTACTGGGGCGATGATGATTTAATCCACGAGTATGCCGATGGTGAGAATGAGGGGGAAATCGTCTTTCGCATTGAAGACATCAGAAAGATAGAGTTGGTAAACAAAAAACCGGTTGCGGGTCAGGGAACCGCGCAATTCGAGGAGAAGAAGAAAGAGGTGGTAGAAGAAAAATCGAACCAGCCTGGTGGCGTAAAATAGATGTGCCGGGTGGGTGCTGTGTGACCCTTGTGGATGAGTATTTGTATCACATTATTTAAGTCGTTTTTCTTTTACGCTAAAACTACCGGTATACGTGCCATTTGGGCCGAACTCGCTATCGAATGAACAACGAACCAGATATTGATGGTATGGTTTAATATCTAACTCGATGACTTCGGAATAATCCCGTTCGTCATAACCGCTTCTGCTGACACAGCTCAGATCTATTTTGTGTAATCCCACATCGATGGCAATTTTTTCGTCAGTATTGAATATGACAGACGGAAGCTTTTCTCCATCAACAGAGATGATTTGTGTAATGGGTTGTTCATTTAGAATCATCGATGCGAGGAGTGGTTGATTGTAGGTTTGTAAAATTCCTTTTTTCCCAGAATCAAACTCGGATGACTCCTTTGTAGATAATTTTGTTGTCCCACATGAGCTGGTGAGAATAGAGAGCAGGAGTGCGGCTATTATTTTGGTCTGCATCGATTACTCCACTATGTTACGGCGTTATAACGCACTCTTGGTGTATTGTGATCATTCTCCGGTTGATACTCTGCTGTATCTCGTCCCCCTACACTTAGGGCACGGCGGTACATGACCGGTGTGGTGGAAGTGGATCTGCTCACCGCACCCCTTGCACTCCAGAGTGCCAATGCCGACTACCTCGCCGGTGTGCCACTCGCCGACGGCATTGGCCATTTTCTCAATCTTGTCGAGCTCCTGTTGGGTGTGGTCGACCATGGTGGCGAAGATATCGCCGATCTTCTGCTCTACAACTTCGAGGTCGAAGCGTAGCCAGTCGCGCAGTTCGCTGCCCGACTCGTTGATGAAGTCGGCGGCGTCGTGCAGGTCGCGGCGTACGTAGTCGGCCACCTCTTCGGCCTCTTCGCGGGTCAGCTCGCCCAGCTCGGAGGCCCTCTCCATCGCCATGTCGATGGCGTGGGCGGCCCCTTTTTCCGCCTCGCCGAGGATGGCGCGGGCGCGCTCCATCATCAGGTTGTAGGCGACGGTCAGTTTGCTGTCGAGCCCCGGTACATTCTCACTGCTCATCACTATTCCCCGTTCATCAGTGTATGGATTCAGTTTGGACTATGTATTGCCGTGTGCCAAGCGCTGCTTCTCGGTTGTTACGCCTTGGGCGGGTGCGGTATCCTAGCAGGCTTGTTTTTCAGTTAATGACAGGCACACCCGATGGCGTTGGACGAGCACTACAATCCCGAATCTCTGGAGGCGGAAGCCCAGCAATTCTGGGAGGAGAATCAGTCATTTAAGGCGGTTGATGACACTTCACGCGAGAAGTTCTACTGCCTCTCCATGTTCCCCTACCCCTCGGGACGCCTGCACATGGGACATGTGCGCAACTACACCATCGGTGATGTGATCAGCCGCTACCAGCGCATGCTGGGCAAGAACGTGCTGCAGCCGATGGGGTGGGACGCCTTCGGCCTGCCGGCCGAGAACGCGGCGATGAACAACGGCGTGCCCCCCGCCCAGTGGACCTACAGCAATATCGATTACATGCGCGGCCAGTTGCAGTCACTCGGCTTTGCCATCGACTGGTCGCGTGAGTTGGCCACCTGTAAGCCCGACTATTATCGCTGGAACCAGTGGCTCTTCCTGCGCCTGCTGGAGAAGGGGATCGTCTATCAGAAGACCGGTACCGTGAACTGGGACCCGGTCGACCAGACCGTACTCGCCAACGAGCAGGTGATTGACGGGCGCGGCTGGCGCACTGGCGCGGAGGTGGAGAAGCGCGAGATCCCGATGTACTACATGGCGATCACCAACTATGCCGAGGAGCTGCTCTCCGACATCGATACGCTGGAGAGCTGGCCCGATCAAGTGCGTACCATGCAGCGCAACTGGATCGGCAAGTCGCACGGGGTGCGCGTCGGCTTCCCGCACGGGATTGACGGCGGTGGCACCTTCTGGGTCTTCACCACCCGCGCCGATACCCTGATGGGGGCCACCTATGTGGCGGTGGCCGCTGAACATCCGCTGGCGCAGCACGCCGCCCAGAACAACCCCGAGCTGGCCGCCTTCATCGAGGAGTGCAAGCAGGGCGGGGTCTCCGAGGCGGAGATCGCCACCCAGGAGAAAAAGGGGATGGCCACCGGACTCACCGTCACCCACCCGCTCACCGGCGAGGCGCTGCCGCTGTGGGTCGCCAACTACGTGTTGATGGGCTACGGCGAGGGGGCGGTGATGGCCGTTCCGGCGCATGATGAGCGCGACTTTGCCTTTGCACAAAAATACAGCCTGCCGGTGAAGACGGTGATCATGACCAGCGCCGGCAACGAGACACCGGCGCCGTGGCAGGAGGCCTACGCAGAGCACGGCACCTGTATCAACTCCGGCCCCTACAACGGCCTCGGCTTTGACGCCGCCATCGACGCCATCGCCGGGGATTTGGCCGCCAAGAACCTGGGCGAGAAGAGGGTGACCTGGCGCCTGCGCGACTGGGGCATCTCGCGCCAGCGCTACTGGGGTACCCCGATCCCGATGATCAAGTGCCCCTCCTGCGGTGATGTGCCGGTGCCTGACGACCAGCTCCCCGTGGTGCTGCCCGAGGAGTGTTTGCCGGACGGCTCCGGCAATCCGCTTAACAGGTACGAGGCGTTCCTCAACTGCAGCTGTCCCAAGTGCGGTGGCGCGGCACAGCGTGAGACCGACACTATGGATACCTTTGTCGACTCCTCCTGGTACTTCTTCCGCTACACCAGCAGCGACGCCTCGATCATGGTCGATGGCCGTGCCGACTACTGGATGCCGGTGGACCAGTATATCGGCGGTATCGAACACGCCATCCTGCACCTGCTCTACTCGCGTTTTTGGACCAGGGTGATGAGAGATGTCGGGCTGACGAAAGTCAGCGAGCCGTTCAAGAGGCTGCTGACCCAGGGGATGGTGGTGGCCCCCACCTTCTATCGTGACGGAGTTGACGGGCGCAAGCAGTGGTTCAACCCGGCCGATGTGACCGTGACCACCGACGACAAGGGGCGCCCCGTCTCGGCGGTGCTGACGGCCGACGGCGCGCCGGTGGTGATCGGCGGCATCGAGAAGATGGCCAAGTCGAAGAACAACGGCGTCGACCCGCAGTCCCTCATCGAGAAGTATGGCGCCGATACCGCCCGCGTCTTCATGATGTTTGCCGCGCCGCCGGAGCAGTCTCTGGAGTGGAACGACTCGGGTGTCGAGGGTGCCTATCGCTTCCTCAAGCGGGTCTGGGCCTTCGCCAACGAGCACCAGAGCGAGCTGGGCGGTCTTGCCGTGGTGACCGATACCCACAGGGATGGGCGTCGTGAGATCCATGAGGCGTTGGCCCAGGCGCTGGGCGATTTTGGTAAGTATCAGTTCAATACGGTGATCGCCGCCTGTATGAAGATGTTGAATACCCTCGGCAAGCTCGATAGTGGCTGCTACGCGCTGCACAACGAGGGTTTCTCCATCCTGTTGCGCCTCCTTTCGCCCATCGCCCCGCACATCGCGCAGAAGCTCTGGGTAGAACTGGGCTATGGCAGCGACATCCTCTCTGCCGAGTGGCCCGAGGTGGATGAGGCGGCGCTGGTGAAGGAGTCCATCGAGCTGGTGGTGCAGGTCAACGGCAAGGTGCGTGGTCAGGTGAGTGTCCCTGCCGGGGCCGACAATGCGGCCATCGAGGAGGCGGCGCTGGCCGATGAGAAGGTGCGCTCCTTTATCGATGGTTTGACCATCCGCAAGATCATCGTCGTCCCCGGTCGCCTGGTGAACGTGGTTGCCAACTAGGATGCGCCTGCTGCTCACCCTCCTGCTTCTCTCTCTTGCCGGGTGCGGTTTTCACCTGCGTGGCAGTGAGCCGCTGCCAGAGGTGATGGCGGTGAGCTACCTCGCGCTACCCAAAGGCTCCCCCCTCTACTATGAACTGGAGCGTCAATTGCTGGCGGCCGGTGGCAGGGTAGTAGATGAGGCGGGGGTGGCCAGCGCCACGATTAAGGTGGAGTCCGCGCAGATCCGCAGCCGCACCCTGAGCCTCGATACGCTGGGGCGTGTGAGTGAGTATGGACTTACCCTTAGCGTAAGGTATCAACTGCTGGACGCGGATGGCGCTGCGTATGGTGAGCGGCTGGTTACCCATGTGGAGCGAGACCACCGATTTAATGCCGATGCGATGCTGGCGCAGGGGGCGGAGCGGGAGAAGGTGGAGCTGCACATGTACCGTACCGCCGCCGAGCAGATGGTGCGCCGGCTGCGCCGGGCCGCCGTCATGGCTCCGGACTTGCAGACGGAGTCCACTCCTGAGTCGCAGCCAGCACCTGCTGCCGAGTGATGAAGCTGCGATTTGAACAACTGCCCAACCATCTGCAGCAGGGACTGCAGCCCATCTATTTTCTCAGCGGCGATGAGCCGCTGCAGCTGGGTGAGGCGGCCGATGCGATTCGTGCCGCCGCCCGCGCCCAGGGCTTTGCCGAGCGTGAGGTGATGCACGTGGAGGCGGGCTTCGACTGGAACACCCTGGCAGCCGCTTCCAATACCCTTTCTCTGTTTGCCGAGCAGCGCCTGATCGACCTGCGTCTCCCCTCCGGCAAGCCGGGCAAGGAGGGGGGGGCGGCGCTGGCCGATTATGCCGCCAACCCGCCACCCGATACGGTGCTGCTAATCAGCAGCGGCAAGCTCGACAAGAATGCCGCCAAGGCGAAGTGGTTCAAGGCCCTTGAGAGTACCGGGGTGACACTGCAGGTGTGGCCGGTGGAGCCTGCGCAGCTCCCCGGTTGGGTCACTCAGCGAATGCGCTCACGGGGTATGAACGCCAGCCCCGAGGCGGCGCAACTGCTGGCCGAGCGGGTGGAGGGCAACCTGCTGGCCGCGGCCCAGGAGGTGGAGAAGCTGCTGCTCCTTTATGGCGACTCTGCCATCGATGCCGATCAGGTGGAGCAGGGGGTGGCCGACAGCGCCCGCTACGACATCTTCGAGCTGGTTGATACCGCCCTGCTCGGCGATACCGCCCGTGTGGCGAGAGTCATGGAGGGGCTACGCGGCGAGGGGGTGGAGCCGATCCTGATCCTCTGGGCCCTGGTGCGTGAGATTCGTGCGATGGAGGAGATGGCGTGGGAGGTGGAGCACGGCCAGTCGGTGGAGGCGGTAATGAAGTCGCGCTGGGTGTGGCAGAAACGCATTCCTGCGGTACGCGCCGGGCTCAGGCGCCACAACCAGCGCCGCTGGTCGCAGCTGTTGCGCCGCGCGGTACGCATCGACCGCATGGTAAAGGGGGCGGAGCCGGGCAACCCGCGGGATGAGTTGTTACAATTGGCGCTGCTGATGGCTGGCATGAGAGTGGTTTAGCGCTGTACCGGTGTTTTTTCATATCGTTGTCGCTGTTACAGCAGGGCAACAGGGCATAGTCTGAGATTTTCAACGATTCGGGATTGAGCAGCATGGATATTAAAGAGTACATGCAGGGGTTGGGCAGACAGGCACGCGCCGCCTCCCGCGAGATGAACCGCGCCGGCACCAACGCCAAGAACGCGGCGCTGCACGCCATCGCCGATGCGCTGGTGGCGGGGATGGCCTCGCTGCTGGCGGAGAACGAAAAGGACCTGGCGGCGGGGCGGGCCAATGGTCTTGACGATGCCCTGCTCGACCGCCTTGCCCTCAACGAGGAGCGGGTCAACGGCATGGCCGAAGGCCTGCGGCAGATCGCCGCGCTGCCCGACCCGGTCGGCGAGGTCGACGGCATGAACTACCGCCCCTCCGGCATCCAGGTGGGCAAGATGCGGGTGCCGCTCGGCGTCATCGGCATCATCTACGAGTCGCGCCCCAACGTCACCGCCGATGCGGCGGCACTCTGCCTGAAGTCGGGCAATGCGACGATCCTGCGTGGCGGCTCCGAGGCGGCCCACTCCAACCAGGCGATCGCCGCCTGCATCCACCGGGGGCTGGAGGCGGCCGGCCTGCCCGCCAGCGCGGTGCAGGTGATCGAGACCACCGACCGCGCCGCGGTGGGTGAGCTCATCACCATGTCTGAGTACGTCGATGTGATCGTACCGCGCGGCGGCAAGGGGCTGATCGAGCGCATCAGCAGCGATGCCCGGGTGCCGGTGATAAAGCACCTGCACGGGATCTGTCACGTCTATATCGACGATGAGGCCGACCTCGACAAGGCGATCGCGGTGGCCTTCAACGCCAAGACCCACCGCTATGGTGTCTGCAATGCGATGGAGACCCTGCTGGTGGCCGAGGGGATCGCCGAGCGGGTGTTACCGGAGCTCGGCGGCATGTACCAGGAGAAGGGGGTGGAGCTGCGCGGCTGTGCGACGACCCAGAGGATTCTTCCCGGTATTAACGTCGCCACCGAGGCCGACTGGGACGAGGAGTACCTGGCACCGATCCTCTCGATCCGTGTGGTCAAGGATATGGATGAGGCGATCGAACACATACATGCACACAGCTCAGGCCACACCGAGTCGATCGTCACCGAGAACATCAGCCACGCGCGGCGCTTCCTCGCCGAGGTCGATTCCAGCTCGGTGATGGTCAACGCCTCGACCCGCTTCGCCGACGGCTTCGAGTACGGCCTGGGGGCGGAGATCGGTATCTCCACCGACAAGATCCACGCCCGCGGTCCGGTAGGGCTGGAGGGGCTCACCTCACAGAAGTACATCGTCATCGGTGACGGCCATATCCGTGAATAACCGGTGAAGCGAGTGGCAGCCATATCTCGCCAGCTCTGGCCGCTACTGTTACTGCTGCCCCTGCAGGCGGTGGCGATGAGTCTCGCCGACCTGACGGTGCGCACGCTGCCGAATCAGTCGCTACGCGCCCATATCCCCTTCACCCTGCTGCCGGGGCAGAGCCTGACCGAGGTTGAGGTGAGGCTCGCCAGTGCCGAGCTCTACGCTGAACGGGAACTACCCCGTGCCCCGCTGCTGGAGAAGCTGGTGATCTCGCTGCAGGATATGGGAAGGGGTCGAGGTCGGGTGCAATTTTTCTCTGAAAAGCCGTGGCGTGGAGAGGCGATGACACTGCTGCTGCTGGTGAGCTGGGACGAGGGGAGCATGGAGCGACGTTACGAGGTGGCGGCTGCTACCGACCCAGAGGGGGCACCACCGCGTTACGTCACGGTGGCAAAGGATGAGCGCCTTGATGAGATCGCGATGCGGCTGAGCAAGGGGAGTAATCGTAGCTACCTGCATATGATGTATGCCCTCTTCCAGGCCAATCCTGATGCCTTCTATCGCGGCAATATGAACAACCTGAAGAGTGGCCAGACCCTGCGCGTGCCGACCAGGGCGGAGCTCTATGCCCTCTCTGATCGCGAGGTGTTCGGCGGTATCCGTAGCCAGTATGACGAGTGGACGGGCAAACATGAGGCGGAGGGCAAGCTGGGTACCCTGGCGGGTGAGGCGCTGGCGGGTATGAGTGAGGAGCAGGTCGAACAGCTCGACCTTAACTCCGATTCGGAGCAGTTGCAGCAGCGGCTGCAGCAGGTGACGAACGAAAATGCCTCGATAGACAAGGAGAACGAGGAGCTACGCCAGCGCCTGCAGCAACTGGAGCAGCGTATGGAGAGTGTGACGGGGCAGGTGCTCGACTATGCGGCAGAGGAGCCCTCGCTGGGGAGTGTACCGCCTGTTCTGCCTCAGAAACCCTCAGAGATGATGGCGGAGGCACCATCAATGCCTCAGCAGGTTGAAGCACCACCTTCCGAGCCGGATGAACCTGATGAAGCGGATAAGCGTGAGGGTGGGCCCGACAACGAGGTGAGTGAGGATAGTGAGAAAGAGAACGGGGAGAAGAACAAAGAGAAGGGCGGGCTTAGCGGCAGCGGTATGTTGCTGGCCATTTTTCTTGTCCTGCTCGCGGTCTACTTCATTCGCGCCACGGAGCGCAGGCGGGGACAGCGTTGAGCGCTGGAGAGGCATTGAGTCCGATCGGGGTCTTTGGCGGTACCTTTGACCCCGTCCACGTCGGCCACCTGCGCCCTGCACTGGAGCTGCAACAGCAGTTGGGACTGCAGCGAGTCCATTTTATCCCCTGCCATATCCCGCCCCATCGCGGTGAGCCTCATGCGACAGCCGAACAGCGCTGTGAGATGTTGAGGCTGGCGATTGAGAAGGAGCCGGGTTTTGTGCTGGACCGCCGTGAGCTGGAGCGTGATGGCCCCTCCTACATGGTCGAAACCCTGAAGTCACTGCGTGCCGAGTATGGCGGGCAGCGCCCCCTCTTCCTGCTTATTGGTGGCGATGCCTTTCTCGGTCTGCCAGACTGGTATCATTGGCAGGAGATTATCGGGCTGGCCCATATAGTGGTGGCCCACCGTCCCGGCTGGCGTGTGGCGGGGGAAGCGCTGCCATTGCCACTGCGCGAGTTACTGGCACAACACCCGATCAGGGAGGCAGGGCAACTGGCTAGCGCACCTGCAGGTGGGGTGTGGTTACAGACGGTGACCCCCTTCGATATCTCAGCCACTGCTATTCGGCGTATGATTGAGGGCGGTGAGAGCGCCAACTTTTTATTACCGCAGCCGGTATGGGACTATATCCGGCATCAAAACCTTTATAGAAGCGAGTGAATGAACGTAGATGAACTGAAACAGGTGGTGGTTGACGCCCTGGATGACCTCAAAGGGGTCGATATCAAAACAATCGATGTACGCGGCAGGAGTAGTGTTACCGATGTTCTGGTAATTGCATCCGGCAACTCGACCCGCCAGGTCAAGGCGCTGGCCGATAGTGTAGTGGTTAAGGTGAAAGAGGCGGGACTGACACCGCTCGGTGTCGAGGGTGAGCGCGAGAGTAACTGGGTGCTGGTCGACCTGGGTGATGTAGTGGTGCATGTGATGCTGCCCGAGACCCGTGACTTCTACAATCTGGAGAAGTTGTGGGGCGAGACCCCGGACGAGGCGGCGGATGAGGCCGGCAGTTCCCAGTAGAAAGCCGTAGCGATGCAGATCCACCTTATCGCCGTCGGCCAGAAGATGCCCCGCTGGGTCGAGGAGGGGTACGGCGAGTATGCCAGGCGCCTCCCCGCCGAGTGTTCGCTGAAACTTCACGAAATTCCCGCAGGCAAACGTGGCAAGGGGGCCGACATCGCCCGCCTGACCCGTATTGAGGGGCAGAAGATGGCCGATGCGATCCCCCGGGGAGCGAGGGTGGTGGCGCTGGAGGTGAAGGGCAAACCCTGGTCGACCGAACAGCTTTCGCAGCGGCTCGACTGCTGGCTCCCCGAGGGGCGCGATGTGGCCCTGCTGGTGGGTGGTCCCGAGGGGATCGAGCCGGCGCTTAGTGCCAGTGCCGATGAGCGCTGGTCGCTCTCCCCTCTCACCCTGCCCCATCCACTGGTACGGGTGGTAGTGGCCGAGCAGCTCTACCGCGCCTGGTCGATCCTCAAGGGGCACCCCTACCATCGCTGACGTTGCGCTATAACCCGGTTTTTTAAAAGGCATAGGCTCAGGATATGAACACCGACTTTGATATCTATCTTGCCTCCGCCTCACCCCGTCGCCGGGAGTTGTTGCAGCAGATCGGCGTGCGATATGAACTGCTCAGGGTCGAGGTGCCGGAGGTTCGCGCCGCCAGCGAGAGTCCAGAGGAGTATGTATTGCGGGTTGCCCTGGCCAAGGCGCGTGCCGGTACTGAACTGTTGGCGCCTGACGACGGGCACCCGGTGATGGGGGCCGACACCGAGGTGGTGATCGACGGCGAGGTGCTGGGCAAACCACGTGACAGGGAGGAGGGTATTGCCATGCTGCGACGCCTGGCTGGGCGTGAACACCGGGTGCTCAGTGCGGTCGCATTAGTTAGGGGTGATGAGGTGTCGAGCCGCCTGAGTGTGAGTCACGTTCGTTTTTCTCCGATTGGGGATGATGAGGCGCAGGCCTACTGGCATACTGGGGAGCCCGCCGACAAGGCAGGTGGTTACGCGATTCAGGGGCTGGCGGCGATGTTTGTTGAGCGCCTGGAGGGGAGCTACTCCGGGGTGATGGGGTTACCGCTATTTGAGACGGCGCAACTGCTGGCACAGGCCGGTATTGCACCGCTACGCGCAGTGCGCGATCAGGATTGGACCGAGGAAGAGGAATGAGTGAAGAGCTGCTGATCAACATTACCCCGCAGGAGACGCGCATCGCCTACGTGGAGAATGGCATGCTGCAGGAGGTACATGTCGAGCGGGCGCGCAAGCGCGGCCTGGTGGGTAACATCTATCGTGGCAAGGTGGTGCGGGTGTTGCCGGGGATGCAGGCGGCCTTCCTTGAGATCGGCCTGGAGCGTACCGCCTTTCTTCACGCCTCCGACATCCTTAATGGCGAGGGCAGTGGCGTCAATGGAGGGGATGAACGTACAGAGCAGATCAGCTCGTTGTTACGCGAAGGACAGGAGGTGATCGTCCAGGTGGCGAAGGACCCGCTCGGCACCAAGGGGGCGCGCCTTACCACCCATATTTCTATCCCCTCGCGTTTTCTCGTCTATATGCCGGGCAGTGATCATATCGGGGTGTCACAGCGTATTGAGAGTGAAGAGGAGCGCGATCGGCTGAAAAATAGTGTGCGTGATTACGCCGCTGAGGTAGCCCCCGGTGGTTTTATTATCCGTACCGCCGCCGAGGGGGTGGAGGCCGAGGCGCTGGAGCGAGATGTCCTCTTTCTCAACAAGCTCTGGACCGAGGTGCAGGAGCGGGTAAAACAGGGGGGCGATGAGCACCTGATCCACGAAGATATGCCGATGGTGATGCGTACCATGCGTGATATTGCCGATGAGGATATCGAGAAGATCAGTATCGACTCACGCGAGACCTTCCAGAAGGTGCACAAATTCGCGACCAAATTTATCACCCCGTTGGCAGAGCGCATTCACCACTACTCGGGGGAGCGTCCCATCTTCGATATCTACGGGGTGGAGGATGAGATCCAGAAGGCACTGGAGCGTAAGGTGACACTCAAGTCGGGTGGTTATCTGATCATTGATCAGACCGAGGCGATGACCACGGTCGATGTGAATACCGGTGCCTTTGTCGGCCACCGCAATCTTGAGGAGACCATCTTCAAGACCAATCTGGAGGCGGCACAGGCGATCGCCAGACAACTGAGATTGCGCAACCTCGGCGGCATCATCATTATCGACTTTATCGACATGGACGATGCAGAACACCGTCGCCAGGTGTTGCGCTCACTGGAGAAGTCGCTGGAGCGTGACCACGCCAAGACCCATATCAGCGAGGTGTCGGCACTTGGACTAGTGCAGATGACACGCAAGCGTACCCGTGAGTCACTGGAGCATGTGCTGTGTGAGAGCTGCCCCACCTGTAATGGTCGCGGTACCCTGAAGACCCCGGAGACGGTCTGCTTTGAGATTTTCCGCGAGATCATGCGTGAGGCACGTCAGTATGATGCCCGCTCTATGCTGGTGCTCGCCTCTCAGGAGGTGGTCGATATGCTGCTTGATGAGGAGTCGACCAGTGTTGCCGAACTTGAGGAGTTTATCGGCCGTCCCATCAACTTTCAGGTGGAGTCGCTCTATACCCAGGAGCAGTTCGACGTGGTGTTGATGTAGCGGTTACGGGGCGGACTGAGCTGGCATGCTGCGTAAAAGTCGATTAAAAACCTTTCTCTGGTACAGCGGCGCCGGACTGCTGGTGACCGTCGCGGTTGCCGTCTCCCTGTTTCGCGTCTATATCTCTTCGGTTGAAGAGTACCGTGAGCAGCTACAGACACTGGCGGGAAGCTACCTGGGTCAGCCGGTGCTTATCGGCAAAATGGATGCAAAGGTGGTGGGATTCTCGCCGACCATCGTCCTCTCCGATGTCTCGTTACTGCACAAAGATGGCAAGCAATTACTGACCCGCTTCGATGCCATTGATATTGCCCTTGCCCCCATCGCCTCGCTACGCAATTTTGATCCGATCATTGAGTTGATCGTCTCCGGTGCCAATCTGGAGATCACCTACAGGCGCGATGGCACCTTTGCGGTGAGGGGGCTGGAGCTTACAGCCGATTCACTGGCTAAGCAGAGTGACCAGAGTGAGAGTGAGGGGCAGACCCTTATCGAAGGAGGGGGGGCACTGGGTAACTGGTTTTTGAGTCAGAGCCGTCTTGCACTTCGTAACAGTAACTTCACCCTGCACAATGAGACGAGCGGGGAGCGGTTGCGTTTTGAAGACGTAGCCCTGGAGCTGAGTAACCGCGCCTCCCGCCACCGCCTGAACGCCTCGGTGAATCTACCCAAAGAGATTGGCCGTGAGTTAAGCCTGGCGGTCGATATTGAAGGCAACTTACTGCAAGAAAAAGAGTGGAGCGGTCAGTTTTATCTCAAAAGTGTCGCGTTGCATCCTCAGCAGTGGCTGAATCAGCTTAACTGGCAGGGGAGTTCGATTCGCCGCGGCATGCTTGATGTGGAGCTCTGGAGTAGCTGGCAGGGGGGAGAGTTAATGTCGGTAACCAGCCGACTGCAGGCGCTTGGACTGGAGGTGGCACGGGGTGAGGAGAGTGCCTATTTTCCGCTCATTGCCACTGACCTGACGCTGATGCGAGAGGCGGGTGGCTGGTTACTTGATCTTGACCGGTTGCGTCTGCAGCACGAGGAGGCAGAGGCCACACCGATGCACCTTACCCTGCGCTATGCCCCGGAACGTTTCAGTATTGATGCCGACAGGTTACAGCTTACCCCGCTGGGGGTGTTGCTTCCTTATTTGCCGCAGCTTGAACAGCCGACACGGCAGATGGTACGCACCATGGCTCCCGAGGGTGAGATAAGTGGGCTGCACCTGCGCCGCAGCAGTGATGGGCGGCTGGAGGTTCAGGCATCACTCGGTGGGGTGTCGATGGCCCCCTGGGAGAGGGTGCCTGGGGTGCGTGGTCTGGATGGCAGGCTCTACTTCGATGGTGAACAGGGGGCGTTGCACCTGACCAGTGACGAGTTTGAGCTGAGTATGCCGCGCCTGTTTCGTCAGCCACTTCGCATGGAGAGATTTGATGCGCCACTTGCCCTGAGCCGAGAGGGGGAGCAGTGGCGTCTGTATGGTGACACCATTGCACTGGCAAATCAGCACGTAGCTGCCGTACTGGGGTTGGAGTTGGCACTGCAGTCGGGTGAGTCTCCCTGGCTGTCGCTATATGGAAAGTTTCATGGCAATGATGCGCAGGCGATCCCGGCCTATTTACCGGCGGGGTTGCTTAAAGAGAAGACCCTCTACTGGCTCGATAATGCCTTTCAGGCCGGCAGTGTGCCGCAGGGTAAATTGCTGTTTCACGGCCGGATAGGCCATTTTCCTTTTGCGGAGCGCAATGGGCGGTTCGAGGTACTGTTCGATGCCAGGGAGGTGGGGTTGCACTATCAGGATGGGTGGCCCGACCTGCGAAAACTGAATGGTGAGGTGCAGTTTGATGGGTTGCAGATGCGCATCGTGGCGGATTCGGCAAGGTTGTTCGAAGGAGAGGTGGAACGAACAGAGGTGGGTATTGAAAATATGCTCTCTCCGCAGCTGCAGTTAGATGGTCGAGTCGTTTTCCCGTTGAATGATGGTCTGAGATTTTTACGAGAGTCTCCCCTCTCCCGTAACACCGGTACGGCTCTGGAGGGGATGAGCGGAGAGGGGAGAGGGAAACTCAACCTTCATCTGGCGATCCCGCTATCTGACCGGGTGGGGGAGAGCAAGCCGCTACAGGTGCGTGGGGATGTGCTCTTTAGCGATAGCCAGATTGAGCTAATGAAGGGGGTACAGATAAGCGGTCTTGGCGGTACCCTCGATTTTACCGAAAAGAGTTTTAGCTCACCGCGTTTTGATGGTGTGCTCTATGGCCAGCCGGTGAAAATCGTGGTCTCGACCGATAGTGGGCGTCGGCACATTGTGGAGGTCACCGCCAGGGGCAGGAGTAGTGTAAAGCAGCTTCGGCAGGCGTTTGACCTTGGCCTGCTGGACTTCTTTGAGGGGCAGGCGGCATGGCGTCTCAAGCTCTCCTTGCCGCAGAGTGGGGGCGGAAGTGGCGTGGTGTTGGCGTTGCACTCCGATATGCAGGGCGTGACCTCAAATCTGCCCCACCCTCTCACCAAGGCAAGTAAGGAGCTGCAGGATCTGGCCCTGACCTTCTATTTGAGCGGTGAGCGTAGCACGGAGCGTGAGCTGACCCTCGGAAATGAGTTTGGAATGGTGTGGCGTCAGGATGCGACGCTGCGTCGAGCTCAGTTGCACCTTGGCGCTCAGGGGCCACTTTCACTACCGCCGCGTGATGTTATCCAGATTATTGGGCGTGCTGAGCAGGTACCACTAGCCGCCTGGCGCAATGTGTTGCGCAAATTAACAGATGGGGGGGACGGAAAGAGCGCAGGGGCAGCTTCGCGTCCATCTGTGGAGGTCAAAATGGCACGACTTCACTTTGCGGCGAAGGGTGAGGAGAGGGGTGATGGGAAGGAGAGCGGGAGCAAGAAGACACAGCTTGAGGATATACCGGAGCTTGCGTTCAGGGCCGAGGGGTTCGGTTATGACGATATGGAGTTTGGTGCCCTCTCCTTTACCCTGGCACCACAGTCCGAGCAGCTCCTGATCACAGGGATAATGGTTGATTCGCCACATATGCAGCTTAAGGGGGAGGGGTACTGGAATCGCAGCAACAGCTCCTATTTCAAGTTAGGACTTGATACCCCGGATCTCGGGGAGATGTTGCAGAGCCTGGGTTTTGCCTCTGTCATCAGGGGGGGGCGGGGCCACGCCGATGGGACCCTGTGGTGGGTCGGTGAGCCGGGGGATGTGGAGCTGGCCAACCTGAATGGTGAGCTGGCGGTTTCTATTAAAGAGGGCACGATTCTTGATGTTGATCCTGGGGCTGGGCGGATGCTCGGTATACTGAGTATTCCGGCACTACCACGACGACTGTTTCTCGACTTCAGTGATATCTTCAAGGAGGGATTTGGCTTTGAGAGCGTCAAGGGTAATCTTCGCATCGAAGAGGGACACGCCTACACCACCAATCTGCAGCTGGCATCGCTACCGGCGGGGATATTAATTACCGGCCGTACCGGCCTCGCCACTCAGGATTTAGATCAGCAGGTCTATGTCACCCCAAACTTTTCAGACACGGCAACGGTGGCCAGTGCACTGGCATGGGGGCCACAGGTTGGCGCGGTGGTGGCGCTGTTTCAGGAGTTGTTTAAATCGGACATCCAGAAGTCGACTATGATCCAGTACAACCTAAGTGGAAGCTGGCAGAAACCAAATGTTGAACGCGTTGGTGAGGATCCCGTGAGCGAACAGCAAGCTGACGATGAACCGTTTTTTTATGAGTAATTAATGGCGGCTGTTTTCCTCAATCATAAATGCTACTATCCCTTACCTATGTCGCCACTTATCCGTCTGTTTTTACTGGTAGTTATCAGCTTACCTGCCCATGCGGCGCAGGTGTGGACGCTTGAGGCGACAGACTGGGCGAGACCACGTCACGGTGAGTGGCTGGTGGCTCATCCACCACTGCTTGAGGCGGTTCAGTCACTACAGCAACAACCCCATAGTACCCTGAGATTGCGCTATCCCGGTGGCGATGAGGGGCAGCTTTGGGTCGGTGAGCTACAGGCATGGCTGGTGGCTCTAGGGCTGGAGTCCGAGAGAATAGAGGTGCTGCCGGGGGGAAGCTCTGTTGGCACCATCCAGCTAGAAGTCATAACGGATTTGCGCTAGTAAAAAATTGTTTAACAGGAGAGAGTTTGTGAGTCGTATTGCTGCAATACAGATGGCGTCTGGGCCTAACCTTAACGCCAACCTGCTGGAGGCGGGGCGCCTGCTCAAGCAGGCCGCTGAAGGTGGAGCTGAACTGGTCGTGCTGCCGGAGAATTTTGCCCTGATGGGAATGAGCGAGCACGACAAGGTGAAGGCTCGCGAGAGTGAAGGCAGTGGTCCACTGCAGGATTTTCTCGCGGAGACTGCAGCGCGTCACCACCTCTGGCTAGTAGGGGGCACCATCCCTCTGAGCGTAGAGGATGCTAACAAAGTTGCCGCAGCATCCCTCCTTTATGACGCCAGCGGTAACCGGGTTGCGCGCTATGACAAGATTCACCTCTTCGATGTGTTGATCACTGAAAATGACGAGCGCTATAACGAGTCAGAGACCACGGCCGCGGGTGACCAGGTGGTGGTAGTCGACACCCCATTCGGCAAGCTGGGGATGGCGGTCTGTTATGACCTACGTTTTCCTGGACTGTTTCGCAGTCTGGTGGAGCAGGGTGCAGAGATCTTCTCGATACCATCGGCCTTTACCGCCATCACAGGTAAGGCACACTGGGAGGTTCTGGTGAGGGCTCGGGCGATTGAGAATCAGTGTTATGTTATCGCCGCAGCGCAGGGTGGCTATCACGCCAATGGGCGTGAAACCTACGGTGACTCCATGGTGATTGACCCGTGGGGCGTTGTCCTTAATCGTCTTACCCGGGGGCCAGGGGTCGTCTTCTCCGAAATCAATCTGGCGCGGTTGCGTGAAATACGCAAAAGTTTCCCTGTGCTGGAGCATCGCAAAATACGCTGCCTGATGCCAGGAAAGGGATAGACGCCAACAGGAGTGAACGCCATGGACGGCTCCAGACCCCTCTTCATTAATGACAAGTGGCGCACCTTTGCCGACAGGGTAAAGCGGCGCGACAACCACCGCTGCCTGCAGTGCGGTCGTAGCGCGGATGAGGTGACGCTGCAGGTACACCACGCGCACTACATCGAAGGGAAGGCGCCCTGGGAGTATGCGCTGAGCGACTGCCGCACCCTCTGCAAGGGGTGCCACGCCCGTGAGCATGGTCAGATCGACCCCGAGCGGGGCTGGACGCTGCTGGAGATCGTCGACCTCGGCAGCCTCGATGGTGTCTGCGAACGCAGGAATTGTGGCAGTCCGATCCGCTACGCTCACCTCACCTACCACCCCGCCGCTGGTTATCGCACCGTAGGCAGTACCTGCATCCAGCACCTCACGCAGAAGGACCAACTTACCAGCAGCCGCATCGTACAGCTCTATAAAAATATCAGTGAGTTTGTGCATAACTCTGAGTGGTCGGAAGGCAGAACGAAGAAGGGCAAGTTTTATCTAACAACAACCTATCGCCACCACGCCATCCGCATTTACGGAAGTGAGAAGCACTACGCCTACCAGTTGGTGTTTAAGGAGAAGGGGGTAAAGTGGCACAGCTACGACGATATCGTACCGCTACCCGGTCGTAGTCTGGAGGAGGTGCAGGAGCTGGCCTACGTGGTACTGAAGGGGAAGCTTGCCCGCGACGGTGAGGAGCGGGAGCAGCTGCGGGAGGTTTATCGGCGGTTGATGTGACACTAACTAGTCCTGACGCATACCCTAAGGTACCATTACTCCCATAATTACCCGCACCGACGAGCGATAACAAACCCATGGAACAACCAGTCAAACCCCGCCGCGGCATCTACCTGTTGCCCAACCTTTTCACTACCAGTGCACTGTTCGCCGGTTTCTACGCTATCGTCTCGGCGATGGATGGGCGTTTCGAGTCGGCGGCGGCAGCGGTCTTTATTGCCATGGTGCTCGACGGGCTGGATGGCCGGGTGGCGCGTCTCACCAATACCCAGAGCGAGTTTGGCGCGCAGTACGACTCGCTCGCCGATATGGTCTCCTTCGGTGTTGCCCCGGCACTGGTGATGTATGAGTGGGCCCTCTCCGATCTCGGTCGCTATGGTTGGGTGGCCGCCTTTGTTTATACGGCCTGCGCAGCACTGCGTCTGGCGCGCTTTAATACGCAGATCGGCTCGGTTGACAAGCGCTTCTTTGTAGGCCTAGCCAGCCCTGCGGCGGCAGCGGTGGTGGTCGGTTTTGTCTGGATCGCCGGTGACTTTGGTATGGAGCCGCGCAAGCTCGCCTGGGTCGCCTGGGCGGTGACCGTTGCCGCTGGTCTGCTGATGGTAAGCAATATGCGTTACTACAGCTTTAAGACCATAGACTTCAAGGGGAAGGTGCCCTTCTTCTTTCTGCTAGTGGCGGTGCTGATCTTCGTGCTGGTGACCATCGATCCGCCCAAGGTGCTGTTTGTGGTGTTCGCCGGTTATGCCATCTCCGGCCTGGTGACCACGGTATGGATGCTGATGCGCCGCCGCCGCCAGGTACTGGCGGGTGAAGAGACGGAGAAGCCGGACGATAGCTCCGCCACCTAGTAATCGGCGGCCTGTCGGGCCGCATTTACCTCCAATTCCCCACCGCTTTTCGCTAGAATGTCTCCATAGACTGGAGTGACCCCATGAGCGACAAACTTTTCATCTTCGATACCACCCTGCGTGACGGCGAGCAGAGCCCAGGCGCCTCCATGACCAAGGAGGAGAAGGTTCGCATTGCGAAGAATCTGGAGCGCATGGGGGTCGATATCATTGAGGCGGGCTTCCCTATCGCCTCGCCCGGTGACTTTGAGTCGGTACAGGCGGTGGCCAACACCATTAAGGATTCCACCGTCTGCGGCCTGGCCCGTGCGCTGGACAAGGATATCGACCGCGCCGGTGAGGCTCTGAAGGGGGCCAACTCGGGGCGTATCCACACCTTTATCGCCACCTCGCCGATCCACATGGAACGCAAGCTGCGCATGACCCCTGACCAGGTCGTCGAGCAGGCGGTGGCGGCGGTGAAGCGTGCACGCCAGTACACCGACAACGTCGAGTTCTCCGCCGAGGATGCGGGGCGCTCCGAGATCGACTTTCTCTGTCGCATCTTCGAGGCGGTGATCACCGCCGGGGCCACCACCCTCAATGTGCCCGATACCGTCGGCTACAACCTGCCGCAGCAGTTCGGCGAGACCATCCGCCTGCTGCGCGAGAAGATGCCCAACGCCGACAAGGCGATCTTCT
>JAOUQQ010000018.1 GCA_029879245.1 Chromatiales bacterium
GGGGATGACTACCCCTACACCCTGCGCGTGGTCTCCGAGATCACTGAGTCCAACGGCTCCAGTTCGATGGCCTCGGTCTGCGGCAGCTCCCTCTCAATGATGGACGCCGGTGTGCCGATCAAGGCGCCGGTAGCCGGTGTGGCGATGGGACTGATTAAAGAGTCCGACAAGTTCGCGGTCCTCACCGATATCCTCGGTGATGAGGATCACCTTGGCGATATGGACTTCAAGGTGGCCGGTACCGATTTCGGTATCACCGCCCTGCAGATGGATATCAAGATTGATGGCATCACCCGTGAGATCATGGAGGTGGCGCTGGATCAGGCCAAAGAGGGTCGTCTGCACATCCTTGGCGAGATGAACAAGGCGATCAACAAGCCGCGTGAGCAGGTTTCCGATTTCGCGCCGCACTTCATTACCTTCAAGATCAACCCTGACAAGATCCGTGACGTTATCGGTAAGGGTGGCGCCACCATCCGCGCCCTCACTGAAGAGACCGGCGCCGGTATCGACATCAGTGACGATGGTACCGTCAAGGTCTCCTCGGTCGATAGTGCCGCCGGTAAAGAGGCACAGCGTCGCATTGAGCAGCTCACCGCCGATGTCGAGGTAGGCAAGATCTACGAAGGTCGCGTCAACAAGCTGATGGACTTCGGTGCCTTCGTCAACGTTCTGCCCGGTAAGGATGGTCTGGTGCACATCTCCCAGATCTCTGACGAGCGCGTCGAGAAGGTGAGTGATCACCTCGCCGAGGGCGACATGGTCAAGGTCAAGGTGCTGGAGATCGACAAGCAGGGTCGTATCCGCCTCAGCATGAAGGCGGTTGCCGCCGAGGCCGCCGAGTAACCGGCAGCCAGACCTGGCATCATCTAAAGGGGCCTTACGGCCCCTTTTGTTTTGCGGTATCGTGCAGATTACAAAAAGAGATCAGAGAGAAGCGGGGAAGAGGTGATCAACAAACTGCAATATTTTGTCCATCAGTACAGCCCGGATGTGCGTCTCCTCGTAAGTGCCATCAGTCTGCTCTGTTGCCTCTATATCACTGCAAAACTCTCACCACTGGGGATCCCCTTTCTGATTATCGCCGCACTACTGTTTGTCGATGCCATTCGCAACGCCAGTGTCTGGTACGGCTTTAACGCCTTTCGCAGTAATCAGATGGGGCTGGTCAACTACGCCCTGCAGCAGGTGCGTTGGCCGCAGTGGCTCAGCCCGCAGAGTAACGCCTACTACTACTGGCTCAAAGGGGTCAAAGAGGCGGCCGATGGCCGCTACGCCGCAGCCAAGGTACACCTGCTGGTCGCCATTAATGGCGAGCTGAAGTCACAGAATGATCGCAGCCTGCTCCACTGTCTGCTGGCTGAAATAGCGATTCAGGAGGAGGATGGTGAGAGCGCCCGCGGCCACCTCAAACATGCCGCCGCGTTACAACACCATCCGGAGGTAGACCGCATCATTAAGTCACTGTGGCAGCGCATCCCGGGTTAGCGATGGAGCGGCTTATCGATCTCGCCATCACTGCACACAAAGAGGCCGGGGTGCTGACCCTTAGCGGCGAGCTAAAGGGTGAGGATGCATCAAGGCTGGAGCAGTGGTTTCACCAGCTGGAGTTGCACGAAACACCACAACGGATGGAGTTGAGTGAGCTGGAGATCGCCGATGGCGTTGCCGCCACCCATATGCTCAATATCGTACGCTTCATTCTCAACCGCTGCGGTGCAGCGACCCTTATCGGCTCACCGCAGTCGCTGGCACATAATCTCTATCGCGCAGGGCTGTTGTATGAGGGGTGTGCGATTACCCTGATCGATATGCGTGAGGATGAGGTTTATGGGTAGGGTGGATGCGCAGGGCTTATCCACCCTGCGACTAATCACCTCTAAGTACATGGCTGATCTTAACGCGTCTAATTGAGCAAACGACACGAACAGTCGATCGTAAATGCAATGATATTCTGTTTATCATTTCCCTCACCCCAACCCCTTCCCAAAATAGACCACCACCCCCAACAACACCAAAGAGAGCACCCAAATCAGGATATAGTTACGGGTAGATTGTTTTGCCTGTTGCTGTTCGAACCAGGTGCGGGGTTTTACGCCCTTAAATAAAAACACCAGTTTGGCGGCGAGGTTGACGCTGACGATGTTGATGGCGAGTAATATGGTTGCGCCGTAGGCGAGTTGCCATTCCCCCTGGCCGATCATCATGCCGATGACAGCGGTGGGGGGGAGCAGGGCGACAGCGACCATTACGCCGACCAGTATGCTCGATAATCCCGTTGTCAGTGAGATCACCGCGGCGGCACCGGAAGCGAAGGCAAGCGCGATGGTGTCGAGTCCGGCACTGGTGCGGCTTAAAATCTCGTGGCTGTATACGGCACTGGGCCACAGCTTGCCGATGGCGATGGAGAGTAGCAGTGCGGTCACAAGGCCGGTGGTGCCGCTTTTGATTGCCTGCCATACCAGTTTGCTGTCGCCGAGGGCGGTGCCGAGGGCGAGGGCGAGGTTGGGGCCGAGCAGTGGGGCGATCACCATGGCGCCGATAATGACGGCGGGGTTGTTCTCCAGCAGGCCGATGGCGGCTACCACGGTGGAGAGGAGCACCAGCAACAGATAGGTGCCGTCGAGATTGGCCCCCTTGCTGACGCTGTTGTAGAGCTCCTCGCGGGTGGTGGCGCTGGAGGATTTTGCCTCGCCCTCTTCGCTGCGTGGCAGCGCGAGTTCCAGCGGGTAGACCAGGATCTGCGACTCTTCACCGCTGCCGAGGCGTGCCTGCAGGGCGTCGAGCAGTTGCTGGCGTTGCTGCGGGGCGATAAGGATGCGCACCGCCTGTCTGCCATCGTCATTGACCGGCCCCAGCCAGTGGTCGCGTGCACCGCTATCGCGGGCGATGCGACGGATTGCCTCAATGTGTCCCTCACGGGTGACGACTTCCACTATCTTCATGCGGCTAGCGTAGCACGATTTTTTTCCTCCCTCACCGTTTGGCCATAGACCATCTGCTCGCTACACTTTAGGATGTGGCATTGGGGGCGTGGGCTCCCTTTAGGCGAGCGGTAATTTGAGGAATGAGCATGACCATTTCGCAGGACGACTGGGATGAGTTTGGTTTTGATACCCTGGCGGTACGTGCCGGGCAGGTGCGTACCAGTGAGGGGGAGCAGAGCGAGCCGATCTTTCCCACCTCCAGCTTTACCTATAACAGCGCGGCACAGGCGGCGGCCCGTTTTGGCGGTACCGAACCGGGCAATATCTATTCGCGCTTTACCAACCCCACGGTGCGTACCTTTGAGGAGCGCCTTGCCGCCCTTGAGGGGGGCGAGCAGTGTGTGGCGACCAGCTCCGGCATGGCGGCGATCCTCGCTACCTGCATGGGCTTACTGAAGGCCGGTGACCATGTGGTCTGCTCCCGCGCGGTGTTTGGCACCACGGTGGTGTTGCTCGATAACTTCTTCGGCAAGTTCGGCGTCGAGACCACCTACGTCTCACTGACCGATTATGCTGGGTGGGAGAAGGCTATCCGCCCCAACACCAAATTGCTGCTATTAGAGACCCCCTCCAACCCGCTGGTGGAGGTGGCCGACATCCCGCGCCTCGCCGAGCTGGCCCATGCGAAGGGTTGCCTGCTGGCGGTCGATAATTGCCTCAGCACCCCGGCGCTACAGCAGCCGTTGAAGCTGGGGGCTGATATCGTGATCCACTCGGCCACCAAATATATCGATGGCCAGGGACGTGCCCTCGGTGGTGCGGTGGTGGGTAACAGAGAATTAATGGCGCAGGTCTACGCATTCCTGCGTTCGGCAGGCCCTACCATGAGCCCCTTCAACGCCTGGATCTTCCTCAAGGGTCTGGAAACACTCAAGCTACGGATGAGGGCGCACAGTGACAATGCACTAGAATTGGCGACATGGCTGGAGCAGCAGCCGGGGATCAAGCGCGTCTTCTACCCGGGGCTTGCCTCGCACCCGGACCATGCGCTGGCGGCAAAACAGCAGAGCGGTTTTGGCGGCATCGTTGCCTTCGAGGTGGCAGGCAAGGATGAGGCGTGGCGCATTATTGATGCTACCCGCATCATCTCTATTACCGCCAATCTGGGCGATACCAAGAGCACCATCACCCACCCGGCCACCACCACGCACGGGCGGCTTACAGCTGAGCAGAAGGCCGATGCCGGTATCAGCGACGGGCTGGTACGCATCTCGGTGGGGCTGGAGGATGTGGAAGATATCAAGGCCGATCTGGCGCGCGGTCTGAGCCAGTAGTTATAGACACACACCGACAGGAGACCACTACCATGAGCGATCGCCAACACCATTGGGAGAAGGTCTACCAGAGTAAGGAGAGCACCGAGGTTAGCTGGTATCAGGCCAATCCTGATCTGTCGATGCGATTGATCGAAAAGGTGGTTACCTCAAAAGAGGCTGCGATTATCGATGTGGGTGGTGGCGCCTCGGTACTGGTCGATTCGCTGTTGCAAAAGGGGTATACCCATCCTGCAGTACTCGATATCTCCGAAAGCGCCCTGAAGTGTACTCGCCAGCGGCTGTGTGAGCGTGCCGAAGAGGTCGAGTGGTTCGTTGCCGATGTCACCACCTTTGCCCCGCCACACCGCTTTTCAATTTGGCACGACCGTGCCGTGTTCCATTTTCTTACCGCAAAAGCGGATCGGGAAAAATATCTCGCGGTATTAAGGAATGCACTCGAACCCAACGCCCATTTAATCATCGCTACCTTCGCCGAGGATGGTCCGGAGATGTGTAGCGGCCTGCCGGTAGAGCGTTACGGCAGTGACAAGATGCAGCAGACGCTGGGCGGCGAGTTTCATCTTCTCGAACAGCAGGCGGAGAGCCACACCACCCCTTCCGGAATGGAGCAAAGATTTAACTATTTTCTGCTGCAATATCGGCCATGAATGAGCTGCAGCAGCGTGATGAATCTGGTTATCGCCTGGAAGTGGTAGACTAGCCAGCCTATGTCGAAGCCCTCCCTCTTTACCGCCTGCTACACCGCGCTGATGGCCAGTGACCCCGATGAGAAGGTGCGCCTGACGCACGCCCTCCTTGCCGCCTGGCGCAGTGGCGACCTCTCCATTGAGTCGGAGAGCGAGCCGGAGGAGATCCCCGTGCCGGGCCGCCCCGTCAAACCTGAACTGGTCAAACCGCGCGACCTGCCGCAGCGCAAGCCGGTGTCGCCAGAGGGGCGGGCGGTGCTGTTTCATGCCCTGACCCACATTGAATTTAACGCCATCAACCTCGGACTAGATGCCGCTTACCGTTTTCGCGGCATGCCTGCCGATTTTTATGATGACTGGTTGCGCGTCGCCGATGAGGAGGCGAGCCACTTCACTCTGCTGCGCGACCACCTGCGCTCCCTCGGCTATGACTATGGCGATTTCCCCGCCCACAACGGCCTGTGGGAGATGGCACAGAAGACCGCCTTCGATGGCATGGTGCGAATGGCGCTGGTACCCCGTTGTTTAGAGGCTCGCGGGCTCGACGTGAATCCGGGTATTAAGGCGAAACTGCTGGAGGGGGGCGATGAGGAGGGCGCTGCATTACTCGATATCATCCTGCGCGATGAGATCGGTCATGTCGCTATCGGCAATCGCTGGTTCCACTACCACTGCGAGATGAGAGGGCTGGAACCGATACCGACCTTTAACGGTCTTATCGACGAATACATGGGTGGGCCACTGCGCCCGCCGTTCCATATTGAGGCGCGGCGTGAGGCCGGTTTCAGTGAAGAGGAATTAGCATACCTTGAAGGGGTTGGTTGATGGTTAACAGGTTTTTCCTGGCGATGATGGTGTTCGGGTTTGCTGCCAGCGCGGCAGCCGAGTCGGTCGATGCAGTGATGCTCAAATATATGGTGAGCGAGCAGGGGCTTGAGCCCTATCCCTCGCGCATTATCATCACCGATAAAATGCTACGCATGGATGATGGTGAGGCCGCTGGAGATTACCTGTTGTTTGATCTGCAGCGGAACCTCATTAGCAGTGTCACCCATGGGGATGAGACCATCCTTGAGATCCCGCAACGTCTGCCCGGTGCCAATCCACCGATCCCGCTGAAGCGCGACCAGAGCCTGGAGGCCGATGAGAAGGCCCCGGCGATTGGCGGTAAGACGCCCCATCAGATGCGCCTCTTCGTGAACGACAAGCTCTGTTACGATGCGGTGGTAGTGCCGGGGCTGCTCCCCGATGTGGTCGAGGCGATGCGCGCCTTTAACCGGGTTCTGGGGGCCGAGCAGGCGAGGCTGGTTGGGCAGACGCCTGAGGATCTACTCGATGGCTGTGACCTCGCGCTGCACACATTCTACCCCACCTGGACGCTGGAGTCGGGGCTGGCGATTCAGGAGATCGACATGTCGAACGGCAAGGGACGGCTGCTGGTAGATATTGCAGAGGCCTTCCAGGCGGATGAGAGCCTCTTTCGTCTACCCGAGGGATATCGGCGCTACCAGACCCACTAAAGCAAATAAAAAGGCCGCCTCTTCAGGCGGCCTCACTTTGTCTGGTTTGCGATCGCCTAGTGCAGCCGCGCCAGCAACTCCTCCTCCTTCAGTGCGGTAAAGTCCTTGTTGATATGTTTATCTACCAGTTTGGAGATGTGGCCGTTCATCTTTTTGTTGAGCAGGCCATGGAATTTGGGTGATGAGGCGACGACCAGATGCTCGTAGCTGTGGGCGTTGCGTCCTGCATCCAGCGTCTTCACCAGCTCGGCGGCAAAGCGCTCCATCTCGTACGCCTTGGGATCGGTCGGCTCGCTGAATGATCCCTGTGATGAGGCCCCTGTGCCGACATCGCCCTGGTAGTGGCCAGACTTGTCGGAGCTCAGCTCAAGATTTCTCTCGCGGCTCTCGGGGTGGCTGAACTCTTTGATTAATGTCAGGGTTTTGGGACGGAACTCAGTCTCATAAAGGCGTGCTTCACTGCCGTTGGCAACCAATAGCCAGGTATTCTTCATGTGCTACCCCTCTCTGTTTGCTGCTGGGAGATCCAAGCATAGGACAATCTTACCGCTTTTTCCTGCGCTACAATGGCGGCCATGACGACCCTCCCCATTGACCCCCTGTTGCCTGAACTGCTCGCTGCGCTGCAGCGCCACCCCGCCGTGGTGCTGGAGGCCCCGCCTGGCGCCGGCAAGACCACCCGCGTGCCGTTGGCGCTGTTGGATGAGCAATTGGCCCCGTGGCTGGCGGGCCAGACCATCATCATGCTGGAGCCACGCCGTCTTGCCGCCCGCAACGCCGCCCTCTACATGTCCGGGGAGCTGGGCGAGCAGGCGGGGGAACGGGTTGGCTACCGGGTGCGCTTCGATTCGCAAGTTGGGCCGAAGACTCGTATCGAGGTGGTGACCGAGGGGATCCTCACCCGCCGCCTGCAGCAAGACCCGGAGCTGGAGGGCGTTGGGCTGGTGATCTTCGATGAGTTCCACGAGCGCAACCTCCACTCCGACCTCGCCCTCGCCCTCTGTATTGATGCCCAGCAGGGGCTGCGCGAAGACCTGAAATTGCTGGTGATGTCGGCTACCCTCGACGGCGACAGGGTGGGCAAACTCCTTGATGCCCCAGTGTTGCGCAGTGAGGGGCGCAGCTATCCGGTGGAGCACCACTACCTGCCGCGCGAGCCCGAGGGGCGCATCCCGGAGGTCGCGGCCTCTGCCGTAAGGCGGGTGCTGAAGGAGGAGTCTGGCGACATCCTGCTGTTTCTGCCCGGTGCCGGGGAGATCCTCCGTACGCTCGATCTATTAAAGGGCGAGCCTGCCTGCGTTGGCATCGACCTCTACCCCCTCTACGGCGACCTGCCACATAGCGAACAGGAGCGGGCGATCAAACCCAGCCCAGCAGGCCAGCGCAAGGTAGTGCTCACCACCAATATCGCCGAGACCTCGCTCACCATCGAGGGGGTGCGGGTGGTGATCGACTCGGGCTGGCAGCGTATCCCGCGCTTTGAGCCACGTAGCGGCCTTACCCGGCTGGAGACAGTGCGTGTCTCCCGCGCCTCGGCCACCCAGCGTGCCGGTCGGGCCGGGCGACTGGAGGCGGGCGTCTGCTACCGACTCTGGAGCGAGACCACCCAGACCGGTTTAGTTCCCCACAACAACCCCGAGATCATCGAGGCCGACCTCGCCCCGCTGGCGCTGGAGCTGGCGCAGTGGGGGGTGGCCGATGGCTCCACCCTTAGCTGGCTCGATGCCCCGCCTGCCGCCGCTCTCAGTCAGGCACAGCAACTACTGCAGCAGCTAGGCGGGCTGGATGAAAATCTACGCATCACCGCCGATGGCAAGGCGATGGCCCGCCTGCCGCTCCATCCGCGCCTCGCCCACATGCTGGTGCGTGCAGATACCACAGGGCAGGGCGCATTGGCTTGCGACATCGCGGCGTTGATCTCAGAGCGCGATATCCTGCGCAATAGCAAAGGGGAGGGGCAGTGCGACTTTGCCCTGCGGGTCACCGCGTTGCGAGCCTATCGTGAGAAGGGGGCGAGTGGCGCACGTGCTTATGGTGCCGATGTTGGAGCCTGCCGAGCCGTGGAGCAGGCGGCCAAGCAGTGGCGACGGCTATTAAAGATTCAGGCGGAAAATAGTGCGATGGTCGATGGGGAAGTCGGTGCCCTGCTGGCCCTCGCCTACCCGGATCGCATCGCCCGAAAACGTAGTGAGGCGGGTAATCGATATCTGCTGGCAAACGGCCGTGGGGCCGCCCTGTTTCGTGACTGTGTCGCCAGCTCAGAGTTTATCGTCGCCGCCGCGCTGGATGCGGGGAATAAGGGCGAGGGACGCATCTTCTCTGCCGCGCCGATCACCCTGTCGCAACTGGAAGATGAATTTACTGAGCAACTGACGTGGCGTGAAGAGGTGGTCTGGGATGAACGAAGTGAATCGGTCATTGCACGCAAGGTCCGCGGCCTTGGCGCGCTGATACTCGAAGAGTCCAAGTTGAATGCCATCGACGGCGATGCCATTAGCGCCGCCATGCTTAACGGTATTCGACAAATGGGCCTGGCGTCTCTGCCGTGGGATGAGGAGAGCCGCCAGATCCAGGCGCGTGTCTGCTCACTACACCAGTGGCTATCCGATGAGGAATGGCCTGATCTTGGCGATGAGAAATTATTGCAAACGCTAGGTGAGTGGCTCACCCCCTGGCTCAATAACATCAGCCGTCGCGATCACTTAAAGCGGCTGGATCTCACGGCGGCGATTAAGGCGCTTCTTGGCTGGGAACGCCAGCAGCAACTTGATGAACTTGCCCCGACGCACCTCACCGTCCCCAGCGGTTCGCGCAAAAAATTGCACTACAGTGTCGACGGCACACCGCCGGTGCTGGCGGTGAAATTACAGGAGCTGTTCGGTTTGGATAAAACGCCGGCACTTGCACGCGGAACGCAGCCGGTAATGCTGCACCTGCTCTCACCCGCGCAGCGCCCGCTGCAGGTGACACAGGATCTGAAAAGTTTCTGGGAAAACACCTATCCGGAGGTGAAAAGGGAGATGAAAGGGCGTTACCCCAAGCACCCCTGGCCGGATGATCCGTGGAGTGCGGAGGCGACGGCACGGGCCAAACTGCGGCGCTAGCCGAGCACGGCCAAGGGATTAACTTTCCACAACTTTCTTCGGAACAGGTATGATTGCAGCGAATCACAGCCGGGTGATCATGGCGGTCAAATTCAGGAGGCGGGGTGTCTGTCTACGCAGTCGATAAACTGATGGCGCAAACGCGCAGGTTGGCGACGGAGTTTCGCCAGACCACCGGCCAGCCGCTGCCGGTGACCGCGGAGATCGCCAACTACGATGCCGCCCGTCTGCTCAACCTTGAGATTATTCAGCCCCCTCCCGGCGGCTATGACGCGGTGGGCCTCGATGGTGCGCGCGAAGGGCTGCGCTTTCAGATCAAGGGGCGGGCGATTTTCGATGAGAAGAAGGGGGGACAGCGCCTTGGTCAGCTACGGCTTGAGCAGCCGTGGGATGCAGTGTTGCTGGTACTGCTGGATGAACAGTATGAGCCCTTCGAGATCTATGAGGCCGGCCGTGAGGCAATTAAAGATGCCATGGAGATGGCTGATGAGAGCAATCGCAATAAGCGTGGAGCGATGTCGGTGGCCCGTTTTCGCCATATCGCCCGCCTGGTCTGGAGCCGGGACGAGGGTGAGGGGCAAAGGGGGGAGATCTGGGAAAATCACCCGGACGACTGATCACCCCTGATGGATAACCCACGCGACATCCTCGGTGCCGATGGTCTGTTGGCCAGGCAGTTACCCGGATTTGCCCCCCGCCCGCAGCAGCAGGAGATGGCAGAGGCGGTGGCGCAGGCGCTGGAGGGTAACTCGGTTCTTATCGCCGAGGCGGGTACCGGCACCGGCAAGACCTTCGCCTATCTGATTCCTGCCATCCTCTCCGGGCAAAAGGTGATCATCTCCACCGGTACCAAAAACCTGCAGGATCAGCTTTTTCACAAGGATATCCCGCTGGTACGCGATGCACTGACGGTGCCGGTTGATGTGGCGCTGCTTAAGGGACGGGCCAACTACCTCTGCCACCACCGGCTGCAACTGGCACAGGAGGAGGGGCGATTTCTTACCCGCAGCCAGGTGCATGAGTTGCAGGAGATCGGCAAATGGTCGGGGCGCAGTGCCTCGGGAGATATCGCTGAACTCTCTACTATTAATGAGGACTCCCCCCTGTTGCCGCAGGTGACCTCTTCGGCGGACAACTGTCTGGGGAGTGAGTGCGACTATCTGGAGAGCTGTTTTCTGGCGAAGGCGAGGCGCCGCGCACAGGAGGCCGATATTCTGGTGGTCAACCATCATCTGCTCTTTGCCGACATGGCACTTAAGGATGAGGGGTTTGGGGAGCTGCTGCCGGGGGCAAATGCCTTTATCCTCGATGAGGCGCACCAGCTACCCGATACCGCCTCCAACTTCTTCGGCACCACCATTAGTGCCAACCAGCTTTTTGAACTGACACGAGACAGCATCGCCGAGGAGATCCGCGAGGCGGGTGACAGCCTGGAGCTGCGTGGCCGCGCCGACAAACTGGAGAAGGCGGTACGTGACATGCGCCTCGCCCTGGGGGAGGCGCAACGGCGCGCCCCATGGGGGGAGGTCGCGGCGCAGAGATCGTTGAATGATCTAGTCGTTCTGGTGGCGGAGTTGCTCGATGAGCTGTCTCAGGGGCTGAAGGCCCTCTCCGGTCGTGGCAAGGGGCTGGAGTCGTGTTACCAGCGCAGTGAGGAGCTGATTGTCCGTTTTACTCAACTCACAGGCCCCACCCCCGAGGGGATGATCCACTGGTTCGAGACCCACACCCGCTCCTTTACCATCAATTTCACCCCGATGGATGTGGCCGAGCTGTTCCAGCAGCAGCTGCAGGCCCACCCGGCGGCGTGGGTTTTCACCTCCGCCACCCTGGCGGTAGGGGAGAGCTTTCAGCACTTCAGTGACCAGCTTGGGCTGGAGGGGGCAGAGTGCCATCGCTGGGACAGCCCCTTTGACTACCCTCATCAGGCGTTGCTCTATGTGCCTCCCGCCATGCCGGAGCCCAACAGTCCGGGCTATACCGCCGCGGTGATTGAAGCGGCACTACCGGTGCTGGCGGCGAGCCGGGGTCGCGCCTTTCTCCTCTTCACCAGCCACCGCGCCCTAAAAGAGGCGGCGGAATTGCTGGCGGGACGCCTCGACTATCCTCTACTCATTCAGGGGGATGCCCCGCGCTCCCGCCTGCTGGATGAGTTTCGTGAAAAGGGCAACGCGGTGCTGCTCGGCACCGGGAGTTTCTGGGAGGGGGTGGATGTGCGCGGTGAGGCGCTCTCCTGTGTCATCATCGATAAGCTCCCCTTTGCCTCGCCCGGCGACCCGGTGTTGCAGGCGCGTATCGACGCGATGCGAGAGGTGGGAGGAAATCCCTTTATGGAGTACCAGTTGCCGCAGGCGGTGATCACCCTCAAACAGGGGGTCGGGCGGCTGATACGTGATGTTTCGGATCGAGGAGTGTTAATGCTTTGCGACCCAAGGCTTGGAACAAAAAATTATGGCCGCATATTCCTTGATAGTCTGCCGCCGATGAGCAAGACGTTAAAGCTGGAGGTGGTGCAGCGGTTTTTTAACAAGTGATTTGTGGCGTCATTATTTAATATCAGGAGGGGTAGTTGTGAAACGAGTTAACGTAGCATCAAGCATGATGGTTGGTGTGATGATGGTAGCTACCGGCAATGTGCAGGCCGATGTGGGTGTGGGGGTGCGTATGAGCTCCCTGGGTGCCGGTGTTGAACTGGGTAAGTCCGTTACAGATTTCTTTACCGTCCGCGTTGGATTAAATAAATATTCAACATCGCAGAGTGAGACGATTGATAACATTAACTACGACACCAATCTTGATCTCCAATCCACCTCACTGATGCTTGACTGGAACCCCTTTGGTGGCTCCTTCCACCTTACCGCGGGATATCTGAATAGTGGTAATGAGATCTCGGTGGCGGCGACCCCAAATGGTCTGGTTACCGTTGGTAATACGACGGTAAATGTGAATCCCGGTGAGCTTGTGCTTAATGGCAAAATCAAACTGGGTAGCGGGCCCTATCTCGGTCTGGGGTGGGGCAATGTACCCGCCTCGGGTCTTGGCTTTGTGCTGGAGGCGGGCGTGGTGCAGATGGGAACCCCTGATGTATCCCTCAGCTATATCGACAATACCGGTACACTTGGACTGGTACAGGCCGATATTGATCAGGAAATCGCCAATATGAAATCCGATCTTAACCAATACGATACCTATCCGGTGATCGCCATCGGCATCTCCTACGGTTTCTAATCGTCTCATAGAAGAGAAAAGGGCCCGGGCTGCACTGGCATCCCGGGCCTTTTTGTGTTCTGCTTTGCCTCCATGAAATTGCTTGCCATTGAAACTGCTACCGAGGCCTGTTCCGCCGCCCTCCATATCGATGGTGAGGTGGTTGAACGCTATGAGATCGCACCGCGTGGGCATACTGGTCTGATTCTACCAATGGTAGATGCGCTGCTAGCTGAGGCGCAGCTGGCTCCTGCTCAGCTCGATGCGATCGCCTTTGGCCGTGGCCCCGGTGCCTTTACCGGGGTGCGTATCGCCGTGGGGGTGGTGCAGGGGATCGGCTTTGCCCTGGAGCTGCCGGTGTTGCCCATCTCAACCCTTGCCGCCCTGGCACAGGGGGGGCAACGTGAATATGGCTGGAGCCATGTGGCGGCAGCCATCGATGCACGGATGGGTGAGGTCTACTGGGGGAGCTTTGCGGCGGATGAAGCGGGTGTTATGCAATCAGTGGGTGAGGAGTGTGTCTGTCCACCTGATCAGGTGCCGTTACTGCATAACTACTCGTGGCACGGCATCGGCAGTGGTTGGCAGAGCTATGCCACAGAGCTGGGAGCGCGACAGGGGAGTTCGGTACTGAGTGCAACGGGTGACTACTTTCCCCATGCCCGGGATGTTGCCACCCTGGCGGTGGCGGCCTTCCAGCGGGGTGAGGCGGTGAGTGCTGAGCAGGCGTTGCCACTTTATCTGCGTGACAATGTGGCGGTGAAGTCAGCGCAACAGCGTTAGAGCGCACCGCTCTTCTGTAATTTTTTGTAGATCGCCTCGGCCACCAGGCGATACCCCTCCGCATTGGGGTGTATCTGATCTGATTTGAGCTCCTTGTCGGAGAGCACTTCGGGGATGATGTCAGCCTCCAATGGTAGTGAGAGTGTTTCTGCCAGCTCGTGGTAGAACTCTGCACTCTCCATACCGAAGAGAGCGGGGCGTGGAACCCCAAGTAACAGCACTGGTACCCCTTTCTCACGGCTTATCTCGACCATCTTCTGCAGATTCTCTGCGGCAAGCTGCAGGTCCTTCTTGCGCAGCATGTCATTGCCACCCAGGCAGAGGATCATCAGCTGCGGCTCTACCTCATCCAGCACATAGTTAAGGCGGGCCAGCCCCCCCGAGGTCTGCTCGCCGGGTATGCCGGCGTTGACCACCCTGCGACCGCTCAACTGTTGCAGGATGGCGGGGTAACTCAGCTCCCGTGTGGTGCCGGTGCCGTAGGTGAGGCTGTCACCAAAGGCGAGGATGACGGCGTTCTCTGCTAGCGGGGGGAGTTTTGGTCCGTCACTGCAACCGACCAGTATCGCAGCCAGGAGCAGAGCAAACAGCAGGGAGTGTAGTCGCTTTACCATAAGAGGAGATCTATTTCAGCAGTGTGATCAGGATCTGCTCGTAGACCTCGGAGAGGGTATCGAGATCAGTGGCGCTGACGCACTCGTTGATTTGATGAATGGTCGCGTTGAGCGGCCCCAACTCCAGCACCTGTGCACCTGTGGGGGCGATGAAGCGTCCGTCGGAGGTGCCGCCAGCGGTGTTCACCTCAGGGCGATAGCCGCAGACCGACTCGATGGCCGCGGTAGTTGCCTGTAGCAGTTTGCCACCCTCGGTAATGAAGGGATTCCCGGAGAGGGACCAACGCAGTTCGTACTCCAGACCGTGTTTATCCAATAGTGCCTCTACCTTCTGGCGCAGCCTATCCTCGGTCTGCTCGGTGGAGAAGCGGAAGTTGAACATCACCTCCAGCTCGCCTGGGATGATGTTGCTGGCCCCGGTTCCGGCGTTGATGTTGGCGATCTGGAAGCTGGTGGGGGGAAAGTGGTCATTACCCTCGTCCCACACCGTGGCGGCCAGTTCGCCAAGGGCCGGTGCGGCCTGGTGTACCGGGTTGCGCGCCAGGTGGGGGTAGGCGACGTGACCCTGTATTCCCTTGACGGTGAGATAGCCACTTAAGGAGCCGCGCCGTCCGTTTTTGACCACATCACCTACTCTGGCGGTGCTGGTCGGTTCACCCACCAGGCACCATTCGATCTTTTCGCCTCGTCCCTCCAGCGTTTCGATCACCTTCACTGTGCCGTCGACCGCAGGCCCCTCCTCATCGGAGGTGATGAGAAAAGCGATGGAGCCACTGTGCTGGGGATGATTGGCGATAAAACGCTCGCAGGCGGTAACGAAGGCGGCGATGGAGCCCTTCATATCAGCGGCACCGCGACCGTGGATCATCCCTGCATCGAGGATGGCGGAGAAGGGGGGGTGTTGCCACTTCGCCTCAGGGCCCGTGGGCACGACATCGGTGTGGCCGGCAAAGCAGAAGATGGGGCCGGAATCACCGCGACGTGCCCACACGTTGTCGACCTCGCCGAAGCGCAATGGCTCACAGGTGAAGCCGATGGCGTTAAGACGCTCACACAGCAGTTGCTGGCAACCGGCATCATCGGGGGTGACAGAGCGGCGCTGGATCAGGGCCTGGGCCAGTTCGGTGGTTGCACTCATGGGTTTGTCGTTAGCTATTTTGTCGGGAAGAGGGCGGCGTAGTGCTCTGCATTGAAACCAACATGTACACTGCCATCATTCAATTCAAGCACTGGGCGTTTGATTAGAGTGGGATTCTCCAGCATCAGTGCCAGAGCGGAGGATTCGTCAATATCGTCGCGCGTCTGTTGCGGCAGTTGACGCCAACTGGTGCCTCGACGATTGAGCAGGGTCTCCCAGCCGACGGCCCGATTCCACTGCTGCACTCTCTCCCTCTGCAGCCCGTCGCTGCGAAAATCATGGAACTGATAATTGATGCCACGACCCTCCAGCCAGTTGCGAGCCTTTTTTACCGAGTCGCAGTTTTTAATACCGCAGAGTATAACCATTTATGCCCTCTTACCGAGGGCGTAGTTACCCTGACCTTTGGCCTCCAGCCAGCCGTCTTTGACCCACTTCTCCAGGTCTTTGTTGAAATTGGTGAATTTGATGCCACGGGTGGCAAGTTGCTCCTTGAGCAGACTGCCACTGATGTAGGGGCGCTTGTTCATGATCTGACGGAGTGTCGAGCGCAGATCGTCACCTGATGAGGAGGCGCTTTTGGGAGCGGCACCACCAAGCGCCTTGATCTCTGTCTCAAGGTCTGCCAGTGCCTTTTCGTGGTCCTTGATCAGCTTTTCACGCTGCTCCTGCATGTCACGGATCTTTTTGTCGGTCAGCATCAGCACATTTTTGTGCTCACCGACCAGACTCTCCAGTTTCTCCTTTAATTCGTTTATTTTATCCTGACGCTCCGCATCGCTCTTCTCCTCCTGCTCTTTCTTCTGGGCAAGTTCGAACAGCTCCTTGGCTGACAGTTTTGAGAGATCTACCGACATGTTGAGTTTCCTTGTAACTGCTGTTTCACAGCGCAGATAGTAATGTAGTTACTGATTCATTCAGTGATATAGATCATTATTTTATCCTGTGCCAGGGCGACACAGAATAACTGTTTGATTTAGATATCACGCAATAGTTCGTTGATTCCCACCTTGCTGCGGGTCTTCTCGTCCACTTTCTTAACGATCACCGCACAGTAGAGGCTGTAGCTGCCATCCTTGCTCGGCAGGTTGCCGGAGACTACCACGGAACCAGCAGGGACGCGACCGTAGTGGACCTCGCCGGTCTCGCGGTCGTAGATCTTGGTCGATTGGCCGATGTAGACACCCATTGAGATAACGGAGCCCTCCTCGACAATGACGCCCTCGACCACCTCGGAGCGGGCGCCGATGAAGCAGTTGTCCTCAATGATGGTGGGGGCGGCCTGTAGAGGCTCCAGCACCCCGCCGATGCCGACGCCACCGGAGAGGTGGACGTTCTTGCCGATCTGCGCGCAGGAGCCGACGGTGGCCCAGGTGTCGACCATGGTGCCGCTATCGACATAGGCGCCGATGTTGACGTAGGAGGGCATCAGCACTACGCCGGGGGCGATGTAGGAGCCGCGACGGGCCGAGGCGGGCGGCACCACGCGCACACCGGCCTCACGCAGTTCGCGCGAGCTCATGTCAGCGTACTTGGAGGGGACCTTGTCGTAGTAGTTGGTAAAGCCGCCGCGCATCAGCTCGTTGTCGTTGATGCGGAAGGAGAGCAGTACCGCCTTCTTCAGCCACTCGTTGACCTGCCAGTCGCCGACTGCACGACGCTCTGCGACACGGGCCTCGCCGCTGTCGAGCAGGCGAATCGCCTCGTCGACCGCCTCTTTTACATGGGTGTCGACACTGCGCGGGGTGATCTCGGCGCGGTTCTCGAAGGCCTGTTCAATAACACTCTTGATATCGTCCACTGTGGGTCTCCTGAATATCAGTTTTAAATCGTCAAAGGGAGGCGACGAAATCGCGGATGCGCCGCGCCGCCTCGATACATTCATCTAGTTCGGCCACCAGGGCCATGCGTATACGTCCGGCTCCGGGGTTGCCACCATGGGCCTCGCGCGAGAGATAGCTGCCGGGCAGCACCGTCACGTTCTGTTGGGCAAAGAGTTGCTGAGCAAATTCGGTATCGCTCAGCGGCGCCGTTGCGGCCCATAGGTAGAAACCGGCATCAGGCTGCGCTACGCTCATTACCGGCTCCAGGATCTTCAGCACGGCGGCAAATTTCTGCCGGTAGAGGTCGCGGTTCTGTTCCACATGTGCCTCATCGCCCCAGGCGACGATGCTTGCCGCCTGGGTGGGCGGTGGCAGGGCGCAGCCGTGGTAGGTACGGTAGCTGAGGAAGCCTTTGAGCACTTCGGCGTCACCAGCGACAAATCCGGAGCGTAGCCCCGGCAGGTTGGAGCGCTTGGAGAGGGAGTGGAACACTACACAGCGTTTGTATTCGTTGCGACCCATTGCCGCGGCCGCCTGCAGTAGACCGGGGGGCTTGCGATCAAAGTAGAGCTCGGAGTAGCACTCATCGGAGGCGATGATGAAGTCGTGCTCATCGGCCAGCTTGATCAGCCTTTGCAGATAGTCGATATCGGCCACCGCCCCGGTGGGATTACCAGGGGTGCATAGGTAGATGAGCTGGCAGCGTGTCCAGACATCAGCGGGTACCGCATCGAGGTCGGGCAGGAAGCCGTTATCAGCCGAGGTGTTGAGGAAGTATGGTTCGGCCCCGGCCAGCAGTGCCGCCCCCTCGTAGATCTGGTAGAAGGGGTTGGGGGAGAGCACCAGGGCATCTCGGGCAGAACGATCCACCACAGCTTGGGCAAAGGCGAAGAGTGCCTCGCGGGTGCCGGCCACCGGTAGTACGTGGCGTTCGGCATCGATACTCCCCGCTGGCAGCTCAAAGCGGCGGGTGAGCCAATCGGCAATCGCCTGGCTCAGTTCGATGCGCCCTCTGGTCAGCGGGTAGTTGGCCAGCCCGTGGAGGTGGCTAATTAACTCCTCCACCACAAAGGCTGGCGGCTGATGCTTCGGCTCACCGATGGAGAGCGCAATATGTGGCTTGTCGACAGGCGTCACCTCACCCTTCAGCTGGTTCAGCTTCTCGAAGGGGTAGGGCTGTAGTCTGTTGAGGTCGGGGTTCATCATTTTGTCGCGTGCGAAAATTAGCCAGCCATTATATGGTATGTCGACTGAGCCTTAAACCACGAGAGAAGAGGGAGATTACCATGCAGATTGTGGCGCTACACCATGTCAGCCTGATTGTGGCGGATACCGCACGCGCTCTCGACTTCTACCACGGCCTGCTGGGACTGCCGCTGGCCGAACGGCCAGAACTGAATTTTCCGGGCGCCTGGCTGGTGCTTGGAGAGCAGCAGATCCACCTGCTGGAGCTAGCCAACCCCGACCCTGTGACTGGCAGGCCTGAGCATGGAGGCAGGGATCGTCATCTTGCCGTTGCGATAACCGGACTCGATGAGTTGATGGTGAGACTGGAGCAGCGGGGAATCCCCTATACCCGTAGCCGTTCCGGGCGTGCGGCGATCTTCTGCCGCGACCCGGATGGCAATGGACTGGAGCTGATCGCGACCTGACGGCGTGACGCTCCGGTGATGATATTTTAGTGGTCGTGACCGTCAGGACCGTGCACATGGCCGTGCTCGATCTCCTCGGCGCTGGCCTGGCGGATCTCGACGATGGTGACATCAAAGTTGAGGTTTTCACCCGCCAGCGGGTGGTTGCCATCCACGGTGACATGCTCATCGTCAATCGCGATAACGGTGACGACCTGCGGGCCTGAGTCGGTCATGGTCTGAAACTGCATGCCCACCTGGATGCTGTCACTCTCTTCGAACATCTCCTTCGGCACTGCCTGGGTGAGATCATCGCTCCTCTCACCATAACCCTCTGCCGGTAATACCTTCACCTGCAGGGAGTCGCCGGTGCTCTTTCCCTCCAGCGCGTTTTCCAGGCCGGGGATGATGTTGTTACAGCCGTGGAGGTAGGCCAGCGGGCCGCGACCCTCGGAGCTGTCGATGACGGTACCCTGATCGTCGGTGAGTGTGTAGTCGATAGAGACGACCATGTTGGCGCTAATTTGCATGGGAATTCCTTAAAATTTGGGCTAAAAACGGGGAACAGTGTACGTGATTCGCAGCGGCGCTTCACCCTTTTGGCTAATGGGACTCACTTTTTCTGGTTTGGTGCATCGAGTGCGGCGATGGTCTCCTGGCTGAGAAATAGCGCCGGATCAACCCTGTTGTTGTTAAGGCTGATGGTCCAGTGAAGGTGGGGCCCGGTGACCCGACCGGTCATACCCACGGCACCTACTGCTTCACCTCGGGCCACCTGCTGTCCTACCTTAACGCCAATAGAGTCCATATGACAGAACATGGTGATCAACCCCTCGCCGTGGTCGATAAAGACGGTGTTGCCGTTAAAGAAGTAGTCACCGGTCTCGATGATGGTGCCCGCCGCCGGGGCGATGATCGGGGTGCCGGTGGCGGCGGCGATATCCATGCCACTGTGGGGTTTGCGTGGTTGCTCATTAAAATAACGCTTTTTGCCGAAGGTGCCGCTAAGGCGTCCCTCTACCGGGGTGGCAAAGTCGAGCATCGCCTCGCGCGAGGCATCCCAGCTGGCAAAGGCCTTGCGGCTGCGCGCCTGGTCGGAGCGGATGCGCTCCAGGTCTTTCTCATAGGGGTTGACCATCCGTTTGTTCTTCAGGGTGATGTGCTGTTCTTCATATTTTTTCTCACTAACGAGAAACTCCAGCGTCCCCTCTTCGCCTGCGATGGTGGTATTGAGGATATGGGCTCCAGGCTTTGCACTGAGGGAGAGCCCCACCAGTGCCAGCCACTGTTGATTGTAGCGGGTCACCAGCACCTTTCTGTTCTCATAGCTGGCCTGAGGCTTGGTGGCCGATTCACCCAGGTCGATAATGGCGATGCCGCCCGGTACCGCTGACTCCCGCGGCAGCGGCTGCGCCAGGGTGACCACTGGCAACAGAGAGAGCATTACTATCAGGGATACAACACTACGCATTCTCAATCTTCTCCTCTACCCGGCAGATCAGCTCACCCTCGGCGAGTCGGGCGCGGATCTGATCGCCGGTATTAACCTCGTTACTCTTCTCGACCAACATACCATCGTCGTGACGGGTGACAATGGCATAACCGCGTTGCAACGTCGCCAACGGGCTGACGGCCTCCAGGGTGCGCACCGCCAGGCCAAGCCGGTTGCCACTCACGGCAAGCCGTTCATGCATCGCCTGGTGGAGGCGTCCCTGCAAGGTTGCAGCGCGTGTCCCCAGCCGCTGTAGCTGTACCTGCGGGGCGTGGCGTTGCAGGTGTGCGACAAGCTGAGCGAGTCTCGCCCCTTTCTGTTGTACCCGTTGACGGCGTGCATTGGCAAGGCGCCACTCCAGCTCATCGAGCCGCTGACTGAGCTGCTGTAGCCGTTGACCCGGGTGGCGCAGGCGGGCACGCAGGGCCAGCAACTGGCGCTGCCACTGCTGCTGCGGGCGTGTTATCGCCCGGGATAGGCGCTGCTCCAGCGCACGAAGCCGTATCTGCCACTGTTCCGCGTCGGGGCTGAGCAGTTCGGCGGCGGCAGAGGGGGTCGGGGCACGCAGATCGGCAACAAAATCGCTGATGCTGACATCGACCTCATGGCCGACGGCACTGACTACCGGAATGGGGCTGTCGTAGATGGCGCGTGCCACGCCCTCTTCGTTGAAGGACCAGAGATCCTCCAGAGAGCCGCCGCCACGGCCAACGATAAGGACGTCGCACTCACCGCGTCTTCCGGCCAGACGGATCGCCTGGGCGATCTCATCTGCCGCCGTCTCGCCTTGTACTGCTACGGGATAGATGATGACGTGGATCGCGGGAAAGCGTCGCCTCAGCACCGTGAGGATGTCGCGGATCGCCGCCCCGCTGGGGGAGGTGACCACCCCGATGGTGCGGGGCAGGGTGGGGAGGGGGCGTTTGTGCTCCTCCTCGAACAGCCCCTCGGCTAGTAGCCGCTGTTTGAGCGCATCAAAGGCACGGCGCAGGAGACCGTCCCCCGCCTCTTCCAGGTGGTCGACGATAAGCTGGAAGTCGCCGCGGTTCTCATAGAGGCTGACCCGCACCCGTGCCAGAATCTGGCCCCCGTCCTTTGGCACAAAGGTCAGATGGGTGACCCGCATGCGAAACATGGCGCAGCGGACCTGGGCAAACTCATCCTTGAGGGAGAAATAGAGGTGGCCCGAGCGGGGGCGCGAGAGGTTGGAGATCTCCCCCTCTATCCAGAGCAGGGGAAAGTTACCCTCCAGCAGGGCGCGGGATTCGCGATTGAGGCGGGAGACCGAGTAGATGTCGCGCTGAGGCTTTACGGGGCTGGGGTTGTCTGACATGGGGTGATTCTAGCAGAGGTGGGGCTGGCCTCGACAAGAGAAAGGCCGCTTTGGGCGGCCTTTCGCGATATAGGGACTGGGGGAGGCCCTATTTGCTTGCTTCGTACTGCTTGAGACCGTTTTCACTCTCTCTCTGGGCCTGTTTTGCCAGTTTGATCGCCTTGTTGGTCTCACCCGCAGCTTCAGCCTTTTTCGCCTCATCGATAAGTGCGGCAGTGTCACGCCACTCAAAACCGACGGCATCCACCTTGCTGCGTGCCGCCTCTGCTGAGGCAATCGCCTTGGCAGATTCGGCCGGAGGTGCCTGGACCTCGGGGGCGGAAGTCTGCGTGGGAGTGGTCGTACAGGCGCTGCCTAGTAGTACGAGAGATGCAATAAGTGCAACTTTTTTCATATTTCCTCCAAACTTCGGTGTTTTTACGTTGTGTGTAGTGACAACGGTGTTGCTGGCGTCCATGCTTGTCACGTTCCAGACGTTTAATCGGAACAGTAATGAGATTAGCCAGTTTACCCGGCAGGAGTCAAACTCTATAATTACTCGTTTATATTGATCTAGAGCGGAAATCAAAAAACATGAGAATCGCCCAGGAAGCCCTTACATTCGACGACGTTCTGCTGGTACCTGCACATTCGACGGTGCTGCCCAAGGATGTGGACCTTTCAACCAGACTGACCCGAGGTATCACCCTCAATATCCCTATTCTCTCTGCGGCGATGGATACCGTAACCGAACACCGTCTGGCGATAGCCCTGGCCCAGGAGGGGGGGCTTGGCATTATCCATAAGAATATGACCGCCGAGGAGCAGGCGCGTCAGGTACGTATGGTGAAAAAGTTCGAAAGTGGCGTGATCAAGGACCCTATTACAGTCCCCCCCACTATGAGTATCGGTGAACTTATTCAGTTGACCCGTAGTGAGGGGATCTCCGGCGTACCTGTGGTTGATGGTGAGGATCTGGTCGGCATCGTTACCAGTCGTGATGTACGCTTTGAGACCCGCTACGACCAACCTGTCTCGACCATCATGACCCCGAAGGAGAGGCTGGTCACCGTCAGGGAGGGGACCGATCGTGAGACCGTCAAGGGGTTGCTGCATGAGCACCGCATCGAGAAGGTGCTGGTGGTCGATAACGATTTTCGTCTGCGCGGTATGGTGACGGTAAAGGATATCCAGAAGGCAACCGAGAAGCCCAACGCCTGTAAGGATGAGTCGGGCAGTCTGCGCGTAGGGGCCGCAGTAGGGGTGGGTGCCGGTACCGATGAGCGGGTTGAGGCGCTCTACAATGCCGGTGTCGATGTGATTGTGGTCGATACCGCCCACGGTCATTCACAGGGGGTACTGGACCGTGTGGCCTGGGTAAAGAAACACTTTCCCGACCTGCAGGTGATCGGTGGCAATATCGCCACCGGCGCTGCGGCAAAAGCGCTGGTTGCAGCCGGCGCTGACGCGGTCAAGGTGGGTATCGGTCCCGGTTCGATATGTACCACCCGTATCGTCGCCGGTGTCGGTGTGCCGCAGATCTCCGCCATCTCCAATGTGGCCGAGGCGCTGGAGGGGACCGGTGTACCGCTCATCGCCGATGGTGGCATTCGCTTCTCTGGCGACATGGCCAAGGCGATCGTCGCCGGTGGCTACTCCATTATGGTTGGCTCAATGCTGGCCGGTACCGAAGAGGCGCCCGGTGAGGTGGAGCTGTTCCAGGGGCGCTCCTACAAATCATACCGTGGTATGGGTTCACTGGGTGCGATGGGTGGCTCACAGGGCTCGTCTGATCGCTACTTCCAGGAGAGTACCGAGCAGGACAAACTGGTACCCGAGGGAATTGAGGGGCGCGTCCCCTACAAGGGACCGATGCAGCCGGTGATCCATCAGCTGCTGGGTGGTCTTCGTTCCTCCATGGGTTATACCGGCTGTCGCGATATCGAAGAGATGCGCACCAAACCTGAGTTTGTGCGTATTACCAACTCCGGTCTCTCCGAGTCACACGTGCACGATGTGCAGATCACCAAAGAGGCACCCAACTACCGCCTCTAGTTGTACATAGTGATCACATAAAAAAGGCCCCTTTTCCGGGGCCTTAATTTTTTCGCTGATCCAGGCACTACTCTGCGTGCCGTTCCTGCTCATCAGCACAGGTTGCGGTATGGTAACGCCCTATCTCACTGTTGAGCAGCTGAGACAGATAGAGTAGCTCGTCACTCGCCGTGGTGATGAGGTTACTGGTGTCGGTGGCACGTTTGTCGATAGTGCCGACCTCCTTCAGATTCAGGCTGATCTCCTGCAGAGCAATTCGTTCAGATGCTACCGCGTTGAGGACGTTGTGTGCATTATTGCGGATTAGTTGACAGATCTCTCCGCCCTCATTCTCTTCATCCTGGGTCTGGTTAGCCATCTGATCGGCAAGACTAATGATGTGCGCAGCGCTTTCGGCTAGTGACTTCAGTGTTTCACCCACCGTTAGGATCGAATTGTTGAGTTGAAATGTATCGTGTTGATCAGAGCTACGGAGCTCTTCATGGGACCCTTCTACCTCACGGGCAAGACGTTCAACATGCTCAACTACCAGGTTCACCGTACGAGAGGTTCTCTCCTGATTGGAGTTAAGGCCGTTGATGAGTGTATTGAATTCAGAGGCGAGACGTCCCACCTCGGTAGTACTCTCATCGGTGTGTAACTGCTCAATGAGGTGGCCTCCATTATTGGCACGATGAATCAGCCGACGCATCTCCTCAAGCAATTTTAGTGGTCCCATAACACCACGATAGAGCATGATCAGAAAGAGGATACTGACACAGAAGAAGATCATGCCCATGGAAAGCATATGGTTAAAGATGGTGTTACGCCGGTCTGTAGAGTATGTAGAAACATCTGTTGTTAAACGCTGAAGGTCATAGAAAAGATGATTAGTAATCGCTGAGACTCTCCCTAGCAAAATCATCCCTTCTGGCTCGCCAACACGAAGAATTTGCGGTGTCTGCAATACCTCGGTGACGGTATTCTTTAACTGATCCGATTTTTTCTCCAGATCCATAATGCGCGTGTGAAATTTCATATCTTCACCATGCTGAAAGTGGAGACTGGAAACGGTACCGATCAGTCCATCTAATTGCAGTAACGTGCGTTCAATTTGGGGCAGGGCACCATTGGTAAAGAAAATTTCGGTAAAGCTTGATTTGAAGTTGAATAACTGGCCACTGAGAACCTGTACTTTATCGTCAAAATTACGGTAATCCTCTATCTGCTGATATCCAAGGTAGTAGTTGCCATTAAGTATCAGTCGTAAAGAGATCAGCGCCACGCTAATCGCGATGATCTTGTATTTGATCGAGAGTCGGTTCCATGACTGGAGAAGTGTGAATCCCTTTAACCATGTGCTACTGCGGGATGTCTGCATGATTAGTATTCAAGTTTATGTCCGGCCTCTAGCCACGCCTTAATTCCACCACGGAACCAGTGTACCTGAGTATAACCTGCTTTAATCGCGGTTTGTGCGGCTCGGTAGGATTTCCACCCTGTCGGGCCGTGGCTATAGAAGATGATGATGTTTTTTTTATTGTCGGGGAGATTATTCAGGTTGATCTGCTTCACTGGATTGTCAGCTGAAGTTCCTTCAATATGGTAGTCAACCTGATACTCTAGGGAGCGAGCCCCAGGCAGGTGGCCCTTACCGAAATTGAAGGCGCTACGGCAGTCAGCCACGTAGATGTGCCCCTGTTCGATCAGGATTCGGGTCTCTTCAACCGAGAGGACGAAACCTCCAGGAAGTTCAGTGGGTGTCTCTTGCGCTACATCTGCGGCATGGACTGTATTAACAACAATCCCTATTGCTAACACCATCCACGAGAAGGCTCTCATTCTCATGTGCAACTCCTGTACAACTTTGGTGTTATTGGGGTTATTTCTGTTTTTGTTATTCTTGACTGCTTCGTTCTAACTATAATTCTCGGACTTCTCGAAGGCAAGGAAATATTAGGGTTTACCCTAATATCAGATTTATCGCTTTTTAGCCTGTACAACAGCCCTTAACGGGGCAGGGTGCCCCTCCACGGTCTGGCCGGGCTTGTTTGGATCGAGGTAATCGGCGAGCGATTCGAACTGCATCCAGTGGGTGCGGCGCTGCTCGGCAGTGGTGGTGGGGCTGACGTCGATCACCGCAATCTCGCCAAAGCCCGCCTGCTCTAGCCACTGGCTCATGGTGGCTACCGAGGGGAGGGTATGCACATTCTTCATCTTGGCGTAGCGCCCCTTCGGGTGGAGTAGACCGCCGGGGCCGCCTTCGATCACCAGTCCCTCCAGCACCAGTTCGCCACCGGGTTTGAGGTGGCGTTTAAGCTGTTCAAGGTGTTCCATGTGATCTTTTCGATGGTAGAGCACCCCCATCGAGAAGACGGTATCGAAGGCCGCGTTGCCCTCGGGCAACTCCTCCAGCTTCAGCGGTAATACGTGCATCGGCTGCTCGCCGATAAAGTGGCGCATCGCCGCGTATTGCATTACGTAACTGATGGTCGGGTCGATGCCGATCACCCGCGCCGCCCCTTCGCCCAGCATGCGCCAGCCGTAGTAGCCGTTACCGCTGCCGACATCGAGGATCGTCTTGCCCTTGAGGTCGACCCTTTCCTCGATACGCCCCCACTTCCAGTCGGAGCGCCACTCGGTATCGAGGTGAATGCCGTAGGGACAGAAGGGCCCCTTGCGCCAGGGGTGGAAGGCCATCAGGGTCTCGGTGATCGCCTCACGTTCCTCGGTGCTGATCTGGCTGGCGGCACCGATCTGCAGGCAGGGAACGGCGAGGTCGAGCTGTTCGGGTTGCAGTCGGGGAAGTTGTCCCAGCGCCGCCAGCCAGCGCGGCATGTCGCCGTGGAGTGCCAGCCGCTCCTCGCTCAGCTCGGCTGCTGCCGGCAGCCAGTGGGCCAGTGGTGACTCCTCCAGCCAGGCGAAGAGGCGGTCGTAGCCGAAGGGGGAGAGATCCATGAGTTACTTAATTGCCGCTAGTGAGGCGAAGTTGAAGGCCTGGAACCAGGGCTCGATGTGTGAAAAGCCTGCCTGCTGTAGGCGTTCGCTGTGCTGCGCCAGGGTGTCAGGCACCAGTACCGCCTCAAGCGCCGCCCGCTTCTGGCTTATTTCGAGCTCAGAGTAGCCGTTGGCACGCTTGAAGGCGAGGTGCAACTGCTCCTGAAAGTGCTGCGATTCTGCATCACTGAACTGCAGCTTCTCCGAGAGGATCAACACCCCCCCTGGGAGCATCCCGGCGTGGATCTTCTTTAGCAGCGTCAGGCGCTCTTCGCGCGGTAGGAACTGCAGGGTGAAGTTGAGCACCACCACCGAGGCTTTGCTAATCGCCACCTCGCGGATATCGCCACATATTACTTCTACCGGTGTGGTCGCCAGGTCGTGGGCGATGTTGTCGCGGCAGCGCTCCACCATCGCCGCCGAACTGTCGACGGCGATGATGTTGCAGTCGGCAGGCTGGATGCGGCGGCGCAGCGAGAGGGTGGCGGCACCGAGCGAGCAGCCGAGGTCGTAGAGGGTGGAGCCGGGTTGTGCGTACTGCTCGGCAAACAGCCCGAGCAGGGCGATGATCTCGCCATAGCCCGGCACCGAGCGGCGGATCATGTCGGGGAAGACACTCGCGACACGCTCGTCGAAGGTGAAGTCGACGATCATCTCCTTTGGTTCGGCGAAGATGTCGTCGCGTTGCTGTTTATCGGTCGGCTTCATGGTGTGCGCATTTTATGCCAAAGCGGTGCCGAATGTTTATCCTTTCACCATCGAGTAGAGCAGGGCGATCTCCTCGGCCCATAGCCCCTCGTCGATGGTCTCCAGCACCATCGGGATCTCGTCGAAGCGGGCATCGTTCATGATGTAGCGGAAACACTCCAGGCCGATCTTCCCCTTGCCGATGGAGTCGTGGCGGTCGACCCGCGAGCCGAGCTCGGGTTTGGAGTCATTAAGGTGCATACCGCGCAGGTAGTTGAAGCCGACGATGCGCTCGAACTCGGCGAAGGTCGCCTCGCAGGCATCAAAGGTGCGCAGGTCGTAGCCGGCGGTGAAGGTGTGGCAGGTGTCGAGGCAGACGCCGACGCGGGTCTTGTCCTCCACCCGCTCGATGATCGCCGCCAGGTGTTCGAAGGAATAGCCGAGATTGGTCCCCTGACCGGCGGTGTTCTCGATCACCGCGGTCACTCCACTGGTCTGCTCCAGTGCCCAGTTGATCGAATCGGCCACTACCGCCAGGCTCTGCTCCTCGCTGTGCTTGTTGAGATGTGCGCCGGGGTGGAAGTTGAGCAGGGTGAGCCCCAACTGCTCGCAGCGCTGCATCTCGTCGAGAAAGGCGTGGCGTGACTTCTGCAGTGGCTCGGCCTCCGCGTGGCCGAGGTTGATGAGGTAGCTGTCGTGGGGCAGCACCTGCGACGGGGCGATGCCGACCTGCTCCATATTGGCCTTGAAGGCGGTGATGCTCTCCCCGGTGAGAGGCTTGGCCACCCACTGGCGCTGGTTCTTGGTGAAGAGGGCGAAGGCCCTGGCGCCGATCTTCTCGGCATTCAGCGGGGCGTTCTCTACGCCACCGGCGGCGCTGACGTGTGCTCCGACGTACTTCATGACAACTCTCTCTTGGTTTCGGCCGCCACGGGGTGGAGAACCCATGGGGAGGGTGATTGATTCAGGGGCGAGGAGTATAACCGACTGCGCCAGATGGTGCAGTCGGTCGTCTCATTCATGGGATGGGACTAGAATTTCAACCCCTTGAGTTTGTCCTGCACCGCCTTGCTGGCCCCCTCTTTGTATCCTTGCACCTTGGCCTCCAGCATCTTTTTGTTTTCGGCGATCTGCTGTTCCAGCTCCTTCTGTTTAGTCTGTAGCTGAGCCTGTTGCTGTTCACCCTCCTGTTGAGGACCGGCGATCTTCTTTGTCAGTTCACTGCGCAGTGCCTGCTCGAATTCCGCCTGTTTCGCCTTGAGTCGCTGGTTGAGCTGTGCGCTCAGTTGCTTGTCGAGATCAGAGCTGAATTTCACCTTGGGCTCATCCAGAGTGCCGCTAATTTCAGCCTTGATACCAAATTGATCGACAGAGGCAAGGGCGGTGGCGATCTCTCCGGCCAGCCCCTCTCCCGGTACGGTATCAAAACGGGTGCCGTTGAACTGACCGTCAAAATTCGCCTTTAACACCTTCCCCTGCAAGGTGAGGGTGGCGTTGATGTCGCTTGTCGCCTTGGCCAGTGTGAGTGGAAACTCCGCTTTATCACTCAGTGTTAACTGTTCGAACTTCAGACCCTTCAGCGAGAGGGCGGCCCTGTCTTTTGGTTGATCGGGATTGATGTGGTCAAAGCTGGCATCGAGCTTGAATCCCCGGGCACTGGTCAGTGCTGCCCCGGCGGCGCTAAGGGTGGTTGGGCGGCCAATGATCGCAGGCTGGTGCGTCAGGTCGGCCAGTCTACCCTCAATGGTGCCAAAGGGGAGGCTGGCCTGAATCTGCGCCTTACGTAGCAGAAAGTCGGGTAGTGGGTCGTTGCTCGGAAAGCGGATGTAGCGGCCCTGAGCGCGCTCGGGGCGTTTCTCCGCAGCCTCGTCAGCAGCGTTGCTCTGCTGCATGTATGGGGCGATCTGGTGGTACCAGTAGAGGACGTCGGCCGCCATGCTGCCGGCCTTGTCACCAAACAGCAGGCGAGTGATATTGAGGCCTCCTTCAGGAGAGAGGGCATATTTGGCGCTGAGGCGACGTACATCCTCACCCGGTGCAGATTTGAGTGCGTCCAGCTGCACCTGCAGTTTTTTACGGCTTTGGGCGATCTGATCACGTCCCTGCTCCAGGCTGCTCTGGATTGCCCTGATCTCCTTCTGCACCTGCTCCAGCTCTCTCTTCTGCGTATTGAACTCTTCCAGATTTTTCGGCTTGGCTGCGGCGGCACGCTGATAGCGTTGCTGAAGCTGTTGTCTAGTTGTTTCGTTGGGCAGTGCAGCGATGGCTTTATCTACCCTGGCCTGCTCCTCCGTATATCCTGCCCTGAGAGCCTCGGCACGGCTGGTGACCAGCAACTGCTCGCCACCCAGCACCTCCTTTACAGGGGGGAGTTCCGCCTGGGCCTTCTGCAGCATGGATGGCTCTTCCTTGTCTGCGGAACTCTCCTCACTCCGAGCGGCAACCCTGCCAGGATGAGAGCGTGGCGTGTTGAGTTGCAGTCCGGTGATACTCAGGTCGTTAATGATGAGTTGTCCCATCAGTAGCGGCCAGGTCTCAATGCTGGCGGTGGCCTGAGCTATCTCTACGGCGTTTTGTGCCGGTGCATTGGGGTCGGTGACCTGCAGGCGGGTGAAACGCACTGCCAGCGGGTCGAGGCTGAGGTCGGCTGAGCTGAGATTGACCTCGGCCCCGGCCAGCGTCGTGCCCACGGACTCCACGCTCATTTTTACCAGGGTGTCGGCCAGTAGCAGCCAGAGGGCGGCCCCGCCAGTGGTAATTACGACAAAGGCGACAAGGCCCTGCCAGCGAAAGAACTGTCTCATACCGCCTCCCTGACCTTGCTGAAGGTCTCGTAAAGCCTGAACACTTTGGTGGCCTTGATCACCTGTACCACATGACTGCTGCGTACCCACGCCAGAATGTGGTGACGGTAGTTGACGATGATCCAGTTGAAGAGAAAAAAGAGTGGCAGGGCGAGCGAGAGTGAGACAACCACGCTACCGAGGGTTATGTTGTGGTTAAAGTGTGTGAGGAGCCAGAAATCACTCTGGTAGAGCCCGGTCCAGAGATCACGTAGCTCCGGTTTCAGCAGCAGTGATTCACCCACCCGGATGAAGAGGGGGTCGAGCAGGTAGGCTATGCCGGTGAAAAAGCCGAAGGCGAGGATAAAACCCGAGAGATTGACCCGAATCACCAGGGCCAGCAGCAGAATTAGCAGATTGTGCAGGCTAATGAGGGGGGTAAATCCCATAATCATCGCCAGTACGAAGGCGAGACTGAGCTGCCACGGGTCGGTTTCTGCGTTGAGTGCCTTGATGAGTTTAAGTAGTTGGTTGAGCATAGCGGCTCCTGTTCATTGTGTTTTCTTCCCGCGGCGAAGTGTAGCAAAGCCCTCTTCTCTTGCCATGCGGAATTGATCGCAATTTTCAGTTACATCGAGAGCGGAGTGACTGGCATACTCGAAAACCGGATGAGGTTAACGAGAGAGCGAGAGATGCACGCAAGCGTAGAGTGGCAGGGTAAGATGGCCTTTACCGGTCAGGGGAGTACGGCGACCACGGTGGCCCTTGACGCACCGCCCGTGGTGGGCGGTGAGGGCAACGGCTTTCGTCCCAAGGAGCTGATGCTGAATGCCCTGGCGGGCTGCACCGCGATGGATGTCATCTCCATCCTGCGCAAGATGAAGTGCGAGCCCGAGGCCTTTCGCGTCGAGGTTAGTGCCGAGGAGAGCGAGGAGCACCCCAAGGTCTTTACCGCCTTTCATATCAAGTACCTGGTGAAGGGGGAGGTGCCCGCCGACAAGCTGGAGAAGGCGATCAACCTCTCCCAGGAGCGTTACTGCGGCGTCACCTCCATGTATAGCCAGTTTGCCGAGGTGACCCACGAGGTGGTGCAGGAGTAATCTGATAACCTGCTGGCGGTGCTACGGCATCGCCCGCCAACCATGTATAATTCCCCCCTTTTGAAGCGGATAGAGACTCCACCATGTCCCAAGACATCCATGCCCAGCGCATCCTGATCCTCGACTTCGGCTCTCAGTACACCCAGCTTATCGCCCGCCGCGTGCGTGAGGCCGGGGTCTACTGCGAGCTGCACGCCTACGACATGGATGAGACCGAGATCCGTGCCTTCAACCCCAACGGCATCATCCTCTCCGGTGGCCCCGAGTCGACCACCGCCGAGGACGCCCCCAAGGCACCCGCCTGCGTCTTCGAGATGGGCATTCCGGTGCTCGGCATCTGCTACGGCATGCAGACCATGATG
>JAOUQQ010000092.1 GCA_029879245.1 Chromatiales bacterium
GTCAGGCGATTGTCTCTGCTGCCTCCTGCACCACCAACTGCTTGGCCCCGGTTGCCAAGGTCCTGAACGACAAGTGGGGCATCAAGCGTGGTCTGATGACAACCGTTCACGCAGCAACCGCCACCCAGAAGACCGTTGACGGTCCTTCGATGAAAGACTGGCGCGGTGGCCGCGGCATTCTGGAGAACATCATTCCTTCTTCCACCGGTGCTGCCAAGGCCGTTGGTGTTGTTCTGCCTGAGCTGAATGGCAAGCTGACCGGTATGGCGTTCCGCGTACCGACCTCTGACGTCTCTGTTGTTGACCTCACCGTTGAGCTGAACAAAGAAGCCTCATACGCCGACATCTGTGCGGCAATGAAAGATGCTTCCGAAAACGGCGACATCAGCAAGACCCTGGGTTACACCGACGAGAAGGTCGTCTCCACCGACTTCCGTGGCGTTGGCTACTCCTCCATCTTCGATGCCGAGGCCGGTATCGCCCTGGACGGTACCTTCGTCAAGGTCGTTAGCTGGTACGACAACGAGTACGGCTACACCGCCAATATGCTGCGTTTCGTAGAGCACGTATCTAAGTAATCTAGATCCCGTGTAGGGTGGGTTAGCGAAGCGTAACCCACCGTGTGTTTGGCGGATTACGGCGTACATTCGTACGCCTAATCCGCCCTACATAAAACCATTTGCCAAGCCACTCCCTAACGGTTTGGCAAATCGTTTTTTAAATCTTTAAATTTATCAGGAGCTACAACATGTCCTTTATCAAACTGACCGATCTGGACCTCGCAGGCAAGCGCGTGCTGATCCGCGCCGACCTTAACGTACCGGTTAAAGATGGCAAGGTGACCTCAGACGCCCGTATCACAGCCTCCATGCCAACGATTGAACATTGCGCCAAAGCCGGGGCAAAGGTGATGGTAATGTCCCATCGTGGTCGTCCCGAGGAGGGTGTCTACTCTGAGGAGAATTCGATGGCCCCCATCGCCGCCGACATGAGCGCCAAGCTGGGCAAAGAGGTACGCCTGATCAAGGAGTACCTTGATGGCGGTTTCGATGTCGCCCAGGGTGAGGTGGTTCTGCTGGAGAACGTCCGCTTCAACGCCGGTGAGAAGAAGGACAACGAGGCGCTGGCGAAGAAGTATGCTGCCCTGTGTGATGTCTTTGTGATGGACGCCTTCGGTACCGCCCACCGTGCCCAGGCCTCCACCCACGGTGCCGGTGTTTATGCACCTGTCGCCTGCGCCGGTCTGCTGCTGGCCGACGAGCTCGATAACCTGGCCAAGGCGCTGGCCAACCCGGCCCGCCCGATGGTTGCCATCGTTGGTGGTTCCAAGGTCTCCACCAAGCTGACCGTACTGGAGTCTCTCTCTGAGAAGGTTGACCAGCTGGTGGTCGGTGGTGGCATCGCCAACACCTTCCTCAAGGCGATGGGCAACAATGTCGGCAAGTCCCTCTGCGAGGACGACCTGGTCGACACCGCCAAGGCGCTGGTGGAGAAGATGAAGGCGCGTGGTGCCAACATTCCGATCGCCGTTGATGTGGTCTGTGGTAAGGAGTTTAGTGAGACAGCCGAGGCTACCCTGAAGAACGCCGGTGATGTGTCCGACGACGATATGATCTTCGACATCGGTCCCCAGTCTGCCCAGGAGCTGGCCGAGATTATCGCCAAGGCCGGTACCGTGGTATGGAACGGCCCGGTTGGCGTCTTCGAGTTTGACCAGTTTGGCGAGGGCACCAAGACCATCTCGATGGCCATTGCCAACTCCCCGGCCTTCTCCCTCGCCGGTGGTGGTGACACCATCGCGGCGATCCAGAAGTACGATATCTACGACAAGGTCTCCTACATCTCTACCGCTGGTGGCGCCTTCCTTGAGTACCTCGAGGGCAAGACTCTGCCCGCCGTTGCGATGCTCGAAGAGCGCGCCAAGTAAGAGAACCTCGATATGCGGCGGGTGACCCCCGTCGCATACTCACCGACAAGATGGTGATTAAATAGCAAGCATGCAAAGACGTACAAAAATTCTCGCAACACTGGGTCCGGCAACTGACGACCCCAAGGTTCTCGACAAGATTATTGAGGCGGGTGTCGATGTGGTTCGCATCAACTTCTCGCACGGCTCCCCGGAGGAGCATATGGACCGTGCAGAGCGGGTGCGTAACCGCGCCCGTGCCCACGGCCGGCAGGTCGGCGTGCTGTGCGATCTGCAGGGCCCCAAGATCCGCATCGAGCGCTTTGCCGAGGGCAAGGTCTTCCTCGAGGAGGGGGCGACCTTTATCCTCGACTCCAGCTACGACAAAAACGCAGGCAATCTGGAGCGTGTAGGTTGTGCCTACAAACAGCTACACGAAGATGTCTCCCGTGGTGATACCCTGCTGCTCGACGATGGTCGGCTGGTGCTGTGGGTCGATTCGGTTGAGGGCACCGAGGTGAAGTGCCGCGTGGTCGTCGGCGGTGACCTCTCTGATCGCAAGGGGATCAACAAGCAGGGTGGAGGCCTCTCCGCACCGGCTCTCACCGACAAGGATCGTGAGGACATCAAGACCGCTGCGAAGATGGAGGCGGACTACCTGGCCATCTCCTTCCCTCGCAGTGCCGATGATGTCAACGAGGCGCGCGCCCTGCTTAATGCCGCTGGCAGCAACGGAGCCATTGTCTCCAAGATCGAGCGCGCTGAGGCGCTGGAGGTGATCGATGAGATCATTCTTGCCTCCGATGCCATTATGATCGCCCGTGGCGACCTTGGTGTAGAGATCGGCGATGCCGCTCTGCCGCCAGTGCAGAAGATGCTGATCCACAAGGCGCGCGAGATGAACCGCGTTGCGATCACCGCCACGCAGATGATGGAGTCGATGATCGAAAATCAGATCCCGACCCGTGCCGAGGTATTTGACGTCGCCAATTCGGTACTCGACGGTACCGACGCGGTGATGCTCTCAGCAGAGACCGCCGCCGGCAAGTATCCGGATAAGGCGATCTCGGCGATGCACCGCGTCTGTATCGAGGCGGAGAAGCAGCGCCAGGCGATGACCTCCGAGCACCGCATCCACACCGAATTCAAATTCATCGACGAGGCGATCGCGATGGCGGCAATGTACAGTGCCAACCACCTCAAGGTGAAGGCGATTGCCGCGCTGACTGAGTCGGGCTCTACGGCGTTGTGGATGTCACGCATCAGCTCAGGAATCCCGATCTATGCGATGACCCGACATGTAGAGACCCGTCGCAAGGTGACCCTCTATCGTGGAGTCTATCCGGTCAGTTTTGATGCTACCGCCAGTGATCATGCCGAGCTTAACCGCGAGGCGATCGATGAGCTGCGCCGCCGTGGTGCAGTGCGTGATGGTGACCTGGTGATCATCACCAAGGGAGACCTGATGGGGGTGCATGGTGGTACCAACGCGATGAAGATCGTCAAGGTCGGAGAGATGGTTTAACCGCTGCGTCATGGCCTCGCAGGGGTGAGGCAGACAGGACAGGATTTTTGTTTAAATTTAATACTTACGTAAACAGTTAAGGAGTTTACCATGGCACTCGTATCACTACGTCAACTGCTGGACCACGCCGCCGAGAATGGCTACGGTCTGCCCGCATTTAACGTCAACAACATGGAGCAGGTGCATGCCATCATGCAGGCCGCTGATGCCGTTGACAGTCCGGTTATCCTGCAGGGTTCTGCTGGTGCCCGCTCTTATGCAGGCGAGCCCTTCCTGCGTCACCTGATCATCGCTGCGATTGAGCAGTACCCGCACATTCCGATCTGTATGCACCAGGATCACGGCGCATCCCCTGACATCTGCGCCCGCTCCATTCAGTCCGGCTTCAGCTCGGTGATGATGGACGGCTCCCTGATGGCCGACGGCAAGACCCCCTCTACCTACGAGTACAACGTTGATGTAACTCGTCGCGTCGTTGAGATGGCCCACGCCTGTGGCGTCTCTGTTGAGGGTGAGCTGGGCTGCCTCGGTTCACTGGAGACCGGCATGATGGGTGAGGAAGATGGTCACGGCGCCGAGGGCGTACTGGACCACTCCCAGCTGCTGACCGATCCGGAGGAGGCTGCCGACTTCGTTAAGAAGACCGGTGTTGACGCCCTGGCAATCGCTATCGGCACCTCTCACGGTGCATACAAGTTCACCCAGCAGCCTACCGGCAAGATCCTGCGTATCGACCGCGTCAAAGAGATCCATGATCGCATTCCTACCGTTCACCTGGTTATGCACGGCTCCTCCTCTGTACCGCAGGACTGGCTCGAGATCATCAACAACTACGGTGGTGACATGGGTCAGACCTACGGTGTACCGGTTGATGAGATTGTTGAGGGTATCAAGTCCGGCGTGCGCAAGGTTAACATCGACACCGACCTGCGTATGGCCTCTACCGGTTCCATCCGCAAGCATCTGAATGACAACAAAGCCAACTTCGACCCGCGCAAGTTCCTCAAGGAGTCGACCAAGGCGATGTCCGAGATCTGTAAGGCCCGCTACGAGTCGTTTGGCTCTGCCGGTATGGCCTCCAAGATCAAGGTGGTCTCCCTGGAGAACATGTTCCAGCAGTACGAGTCTGGCTCACTGGACCCGAAAGTTAACTAATCAAGTTAATCTTTGAGAGAAAAGGGGCGCCTCGGCGCCCCTTTTTATTGTGTAAGAGTGGTAGAAGAATATACACAGCAATATAGTGCCTGCATCGAAACGGCAGCTTGGGTAAGATGCAAACGAAACAGTGAATGAAGGGCGATGACGCCAGGGGGAGCAATATGATCTCTGCAGCCGAATTAAAAAAATTGCGTGAGGATATCGTCTTCAGCGAGACGCTGAAGGGACAGCCCCTAACCTTTCACGCCACCTGGGGTACCTTCTCGCCGCGTGAGATCGATGCCGGCACGGTAATGCTGCTCGACTACATGGAGATTAGAGAGGGGGATGATTGTCTCGACCTTGGTTGTGGCTATGGGCCTATCGGTATGACGATGGCAAAGATCGCCTCGACTGGTGAGACGCTGCTGGTAGACCGCGACTTTATCGCGGTGGAATATGCCAACGCCAATCTTGCACGCAATGGTATAACAAACGCAGAGGCGAGATTGAGCAACGGCTTTAATCAGATCGAAGCGGGGCGAAAATTTGATCTGATTGCCTCAAACATTCCCGCCAAGGTGGGTAATGAGATGCTCTATCTCTTTCTCTACGATGCACTGGCACATCTTAAACCTGGTGGGAGGATCTACGTGGTAACCATTACCGGGTTACGTCAGTTTTTCAAGCGGGCGTGTAACGAGGTGTTTGGCAACTACAAAAAACTCAAGCAGGGGCCCCAATATACGGTTGCGATGGCAGAAAAGAACGCCGATTAAGCTCCAGTAAAACGGCTTGATATCATCCCGCTAAACCGATGCTCTTCTCTACATACAGTGCAATTGCACAAAGACGGGCAACAATAGTTGAGCGCAACTGCGTTATCTGCGACACCACCTCACAGCCACGATCATAATCCCCCTCCGGAGTAACATCTGTGCTGGCACCAGAGAGGGCATAGGACATCAGATTGTCATAGGTCTTGCCAAAAGGATAGGGGGTAGTGCGAAGGCCAACACCCAGTTTTGTCACGATACCTCGTACCTCATTTGACTGCACATCAACACGCCCTTTATTAGCCAGGTTATGGCTAAGCAGTGTAAGTAGAAGTGTGGTGTGGAGGCGTAAGGTGTAGAGATGCGGCAGCATCTTATCGATACCCTCCATCGTCTGGACTAGCGCACGCACCTCGCGAAGGAGTCGCTCGCTATCTTTGATCTTTGTTGCCGCCGACGTGTTTAGCATACCCAGTGATGCAGTCAGTCGGATCACATAGGGGTGGGTATAGTGGGTGAGCATGCTCAGCTGCTCCTCCACGCCGCGTTGTTGTTCCATCACCCTGCCGCGGATGTGTTCCAATCCCTCAGCGGTCTCTCGTTCAACCTCCCATTGCCGCCATAGCCCGGCCTCCTGAATCACTTCATGGATTGAAACATCAATTAGAGCCAGGTTGTTTTCGATATATCGTTTTTGAGTCAGCTCGAGGTGAGACTGGTTTGTTGAAATATCCTGCATGGCCTTGTCACGCCGATTGCGCTCACTCTCCGCGCTATCCATTAGCCCCAGGGCATGATCGAGTTTTAGTGACACAAAATCGTTGTAGAAGCCCTGAAAGATGGCATCAATCAACTGCTGTTGCTGCACCGTTTTTTCTGGGTGTGCGGCAGGTACCAACTGATGGGGCGGAACAGGTATACCCAGCCGGTTGTAGTAGAGCTTGATCGTCATGCTACGAGACAGTTTGTCAAAATCGTGAAACAGGGTGCTGGCGGGTGAGTAGCAACTATAGGCGCCCTTTACCGCCTTGTTCGAGACACGGTGCAGACGCTGGCTGTCTGCAGGAATGGTGTCGTGACTCAACGCCTTCTGCTGTGCCTGTTTCTCCCGTAACTGCTGGTGGATAGTCGGCTGATACTGCTTACATAGCAGCACCAGCGCCTGAACGATATCATCGGGCAGCTCCCCCTCACTCTGCCAGCTCTTGCGCAGATTGGGCAGTACACGCTGCGCCGTATGGGCTAACAGGCGTTGACGTTCAAGAAGATGGACAAAACCCTCGCTACCACAGAAGATCAGGGCCACCTTGTCGGCATCGGCAACAAGCCGGTGCATCAGGCGTCGATTAAGATAGCGACTAAAACGCAGGCGCAACCCCAGCAGTTTGCGTGACCATGCGATCAGTTTCTGCAGCGGACGGGTGAGATGACCTAGAAGTTCACTGCGATGGGCCAGATCCTCAAGTGAGCGGTCAATGGCATCTTTGCCGTAGATTGCACGCTGCAGCCAGCCATCGATGGCACGTAACAGAAAGGCTGCGCGAGGTGAGAGTCTTCTGTTGTGAAATAGTTGCAGTGACTGGGCAATCAGTGCGGCCAGCTGACTGGTGTCACAGGCGGCAACCAGCGGCGCACCGATGGTTAGCAGGTGTCGGTTACGTAAGAATCCATCAACGCCGATATAGTAGAGCGATACCTCGGTGGTATTGATGATGCTGATCTGCTGCGGCATAGGTGCATTGATCCGTTCACACACATCCTCGACAAAGGCGTAGAGATCGGGCTCATGCTCGGCATCAACTACCACTCCCTTACGATGGTGCGGATTGATGGCACGAAAGGGCTTAACCAGCAGAAACAGCACCAGCAGACCAGATAACAGGGCAAATGCCTGCAGTGCCAGTGCCAACGGCCCGAAACTGGAGATGTGAATGCCCCAGTTGGTAAATAGGCTGTAGTAGATCAGGCCGACAGAGAAAGCGAAAAGCAGGAAGATATAGAGCAGGGCAAAAAAGACCTCACCAGTCGCGGCCACTATTAGACCGGCGGTAAGCTTCCATCCTCTTGGATAGGGGGAGAAGCGGGGAAGTTTTGTCGTAGTCACATCTGCAGGGGTCGACGGCTTTGCAGGGCGGTTATTACGAATGCGCGTAATGGCCCCCAGCTCGGCCAACTGTGCTACCCACTGCTTTGCCTCCTCTGCAGAGTCGGACTGTACAAGTACCACAGGTTTGCCGGTAAAAAGCGCTACCAGCTGTTGTGGTGGTAGCTTCAGCCTGTCAGCAAGGGCCTGGCCCACTGGTGCCTGGTTAAAGCCCTGACGCAACTGACCGCTAAAAATTATCTGATAGGCTGAGGTGTTCTCCATACATTACCTATTCTCATCTAGTGCAACGACATGTCATAAGAGTAGTTTATTCAGTACGTTATCGCTACAACCTGAAAACAAAATCGCTTGCATAGGCTAGTCTGCTCGCACATGCTAAAATCTACCGCACCATCAGCGTGATAGCCCGAAATCCCCCATGACCCAGCACTACACCGGCAAAAACTCAGCAAAACTCGTTCAGGCCCTGCAGGAGCGCATCCTCTTTCTTGATGGCGCCACCGGCACCATGATTCAGGGCTACAAGCTGCAGGAGGCAGACTATCGCGGCGAGCGCTTTGCCGACTGGCCCAGCGACCTCAAGGGGGCGAATGACCTGCTGGTGCTGACCCAGCCGCAGATCGTCAAGGAGATCCACCAGGCCTATCTGAACGCCGGCTCCGACATCCTCGAGACCAACTCCTTCAACGCCACCCGCGTGGCGATGCACAACTACGGGCTGGAGGAGTATGTCTACGAGATGAACCACGAGGCGGCGCGCATCGCCCGTGAGGCGTGTGATGAGGCCGAGGCACAAAATCCAGCCAAGCCGCGCTTCGTCGCCGGGGTGCTCGGCCCGACCGACCGCACCGCCTCCATCTCGCCCGATGTGAACAACCCCGGCTACCGCGCCATCACCTTCGATACCCTGGTGGAGTCCTACAGCGAGTCGATCCGTGGCCTGGTCGACGGCGGCGCCGACATCCTGATGATCGAGACCATCTTCGACACCCTCAACGCCAAGGCGGCGATCTTCGCCATCGAATCCTACTTTGAGGAACACAACGTCAGGCTGCCGGTGATGATCTCCGGCACCATCACCGACGCCTCCGGCCGCACCCTCACCGGCCAGGTGACCGAGGCCTTCTACAACTCGCTGCGCCACGTGAAGCCGATCTCCTTCGGGCTGAACTGCGCCCTCGGCGCGCTGGAGCTGCGCCAGTACGTGGAGGAGCTCTCGCGCATCGCCGAGTGCCACGTCTCCGCCCACCCCAACGCCGGCCTGCCCAACGAGTTCGGCGGCTACGACGAGACCCCCGAGGCGATGGCCAAAGAGCTGGCCGACTGGGCGGCGCACGGCTTCCTCAATATCATCGGCGGCTGCTGCGGCACCGGGCCGGACCACATCCGTGCCATGGTCGAGGAGGTGGGTAAGCACTCACCCCGCAAGACCCCCGAGATCGCGGTGGAATGCCGCCTTTCTGGCCTGGAGCCGCTCAACATCGGCCCCGAGTCGCTCTTCGTCAACGTCGGCGAGCGCGCCAACGTCACCGGCTCGGCCAAGTTCAAGCGGCTGATCATCGAGGGCGAGTTCGACGAGGCCCTCGCCATCTGCCGCGAGCAGGTGGAGGACGGCGCGCAGATCGTCGACGTCAACATGGACGAGGCGATGCTCGATGGCGAGCAGGCGATGGTCAACTACCTCAACCTGATGGCCTCCGAGCCCGACATCGCCAAGGTGCCGGTGATGATCGACTCCTCCAAGTGGGAGATCATCGAGGCGGGGCTCAAGTGCATCCAGGGCAAGGGGGTGGTCAACTCCATCTCGCTCAAGGAGGGCAAAGAGGCCTTCGTCCACCACGCCAGACTGCTGCGCAAGTACGGCGCCGCAGTGGTGGTGATGGCCTTCGACGAGAAGGGCCAGGCCGACACCTACGCGCGCAAGTGTGAGATCTGCAAAAACTCCTACGACATCCTGGTGCACGAGGTCGGCTTCCCCGCCGAGGACATCATCTTCGACCCCAACATCTTCGCCGTCGCCACCGGCATCGAGGAGCACAACAACTACGCCGTCGACTTCATCGAGGCGACCGGCTGGATCAAGCAGAACCTGCCCCACGCCATGATCTCCGGCGGCGTCTCCAACGTCTCCTTCTCGTTCCGCGGCAACAACCCGGTGCGCGAGGCGATCCACTCGGTGTTCCTCTACCACGCGATCAAGCGCGGCATGGACATGGGCATCGTCAACGCCGGCATGCTGGCGGTCTACGAAGACCTGCCCAAGGAGCTGCGCGACAGGGTAGAAGACGTTGTATTGAACAAATCCCCCGAGGCGACCGACGCCCTGCTGGCGATCGCCGATAACTACCGGGGCGATGGCAGCGCCGCCGCGAAGAAGGAGGACCTCGCCTGGCGCGAGTGGGAGGTGGCCAAGCGCATCGAACACGCCCTGGTGAAAGGCATCGACACCTATGTGGAGGAGGACACCGAGGCGGCGCGCCAGTCCTTTAGCGATCCGGTCGATGTGATCGAAGGCCCGCTGATGGACGGCATGAACGTGGTCGGTGATCTGTTCGGTGCCGGAAAGATGTTCCTGCCGCAGGTGGTCAAGTCGGCCCGCGTCATGAAGAAGGCGGTCGCCTACCTGCTCCCCTACATCGAGGCGAGCAAGAGCGGTGGCGCGCAGAGTAACGGCAAGATCCTGATGGCCACGGTGAAGGGCGACGTGCACGACATCGGCAAGAACATCGTTGGCGTGGTGCTACAGTGCAACAATTTTGAAGTCATCGATATCGGCGTGATGGTCCCGGCGGTGGATATCCTCGCCAAGGCGAAGGAGCACAACGTCGACATCATTGGCCTCTCCGGCCTCATCACCCCGTCCTTGGAAGAGATGGTGCACATCGCCAAGGAGATGGAGCGCCAGGGCTTCACCATCCCGGTGATGCTCGGCGGCGCCACCACCTCCAAGGCGCACACTGCGGTGAAGATCGACGGCGAGTATGCACAGC
>JAOUQQ010000093.1 GCA_029879245.1 Chromatiales bacterium
CCTCATAAAAACGGTACGCGAGGTCAGTTTTCCAGGCTTCAGAGCAATGGTGCGATCCTCATCGAGCAGTAGCAGTCCCTCTGGACCAATGACGCTGATTCTGACATCAACCTCGCCGTCTAGTTTGTTCAGCACCTTCAGATCATATTTGTTCTGGATGGTGCCATCGCTCATCTTGACGAAGAGGGGGGAGCGGGCGTGAATGACCTTCAGTTCGAGTGAGCCCAGGTGGGTCAATCCATAAATGATGCCACCCAGGGCGATTGTCATAATCGAGAGATAGATGAGGGGTCTGGGGCGTTTGTAAAGGGGGATCTCGGGCTTACCGGTAAGCGCATCAAGAGAGGTGTAGCGGATCAAACCACGTGGGCGCTCGATTTTATCCATCACCGAATCACAGGCGTCGAGGCAGAGCCCGCAGGTGATACACCCCTCCTGCTGACCTTCTCGGATATCAACACCCGTGGGACAGACCGCAATACACTGGAGACACTCAATGCAGTCACCCTTGCCCTCCTCTACTGCCCCCTTGCGCAACTTGCCACGCGGCTCTCCACGATTAAAGTCATAGGCGGGGACGATGGTCTCCTCATCCATCATGACGCCTTGAATACGGGCGTAGGGGCAGAGCCAGAAACAGACCTGCTCGCGCATGTGACCACCGAACAGGTAGGTAAAGAAGGCAAAGGTGGCGACGGTTCCCCACGCATAGACATTGACATCAAGTGCGAGGTAGGCCCCCCACAGCTCATAGGCGTCGGCGAACCAGAGGGTAAAGGTGATACCGGTGATGATGCCGATGGCCATCCAGATGGTATGTTTAACTGCTTTGAGTGTGATCTTACGAAGGCCCCACGGCTCCATTTCCAGTTTACGCCGGGCGGCCGGATTGCCCTCGAGTTTCTCCTCAATCAGGGTAAAGAGATCGGTCCACACAGTCTGAAAGCAGAAGTAGCCACAGAAGACCCTTCCCGCAACGGAGGTGACCACAGCAAGGAGGATGGCGAAAAAGAGCAGGACCAGTGCGAGTAACCAGACATCCTGAGGCAGGATGGTGATGTCGAAGATCTGGAATTTGCGCGCGGGGATATCGAAGATCACCGCCTGTCGATCATCCCAGCGCAGATAAGGACCGAGAAAGAAGAGCAGCCAGACCGAGGCGGCCAGCCACTTGATGTTACGAAAACGGCCGGACATACGCTTGGCATGAATCGTCACTTCGCCAGTATTGATATGCCAGTGACCATACTCTTCGTAGAGCTCATCGGCATTGAGCGAACCCTTCTCTGCTGTGTCGTTCACAGTGTCTCTCCTGGTATCTGTAGTGCAGCAACGGAACGTTGCAGCAAAAAAGCTAGTGAAAATACCCCACGGGCACTTTCAGCAACCCTTTACGGTAGGTGCATATCTCCTTGCTATCCTTGATGCAGGACAAGGGTGAGATTGCGTGCGGCGTAATAAAAAAGGGGGATATTTTATCCCCCTTTATTACTCCTGTCCGGCATTTTGCCGGAGTGACGTTTAGTCTTCGGAGTGAGTATTTTTAATCAGGTGCATGATGCGGAAACCCAGCACGACAACGACTGTGATGGAACCGATCAGGGTGAACCAGACACCAATCTCTACCCAATCCATAATGACCTCCTATTTAAGGCGTATGGGCGACCAGCCTGGTCGCCCAGTGGTTGAACAAGGATTACTGACCACCGCCCAGCTTGTGGACGTAGACGGACAGCTTGGCAATCTCGGTATTGGTCAGCTTGCCGCCACCAAACTTCGGCATTACAGCGTTGCGGCTCTGAGGATTACCGGGCATGTTCACACCGTGGGTGATGGTATGCTTTACGCTCTCGGCCTGATCAGCCGCAACGAAGCGCCAGATGCCATCGGTGAGGTTGGCGGCACCCAGGGCATGCATACCCTTGCCGTCTGCCCCATGACAGGCGAAGCAACCCTTCTCGCTAAACAGGGGCTCGTTGCTGGGGGTACCGGCCAGAATGGCACTGGTTAGTTTGCTCAACTCCTCATCTGACATGGTGTGTGAAGGCATGCTACCGGTACGGCCGATGGTGATGCTCTGGGCAATGTTCTGGATGGTACCACCGTAGAGCCAGTCGTCGTCATTCAGTACCGGGAAGCCCTGATTACCCGAACCCTCGGTACCATGACAGGCGGCACAGTTGTCACCAAACAGTACCTTACCAGAGCGCACCACATACTCACTCAGGGAGTCATCCTGCATGATGGCCGCCGCGGTTGCAGAGGTGTTGTTGCCATTGTTGGTGGCCAGTGCCTCGATCTTGCCCTCGTACTCGGCACGAACCTCCTGAATAGCCGCCATATCTTCACGGTATTCGCCAACGGCGGTCCAGCCCTTTATACCCTTGGTGTGGGTAGTGGCCAGCGGAATCGCCGGATAGATGATCCAGTAGACAACGACTAGCAGCATACTGGCGTAGAAGCCAATCATCCACCACTGGGGCGGCTGGTTTAGCAGCTCGCGCAGGCTGTCGTCCCACACATGCCCGGTATCGGGAGCGCTATAGGGATTATTTTTGTCACTCATTTTCTGTTCTCCGTTTCGATCGTTTCGTCATCATCAAGCGGTAGATGACGTTGAGATTCGAGTTTCTCTCTGTTCTTCGGATGGAAGGTATACACATAGGCCCAGATCATCAGCAGGAAGATCCCTACTGTGACGATGAGGCCGATCCAATCGGACAGCGACATCGCTGCCCAATCAGTGTGAAGGTAATCCATCATATCAGTCACGGTAGTTGTGGCTGTCGTCGAACTTAACCATGGTGCCGAGAACCTGCAGGTAGGCTACAACGGCCTGCATTTCGCTCTTGCCCTGAATCTCAGAGGCGGTCGCGATGTCCGCATCGGTGTAGGGGACACCGACAACACGCATGGCACGCATCACCTCGGCGATATGGCCAGCATCAACACTCCCCTTCTCCAGCCAGGGGTAGTTGGGCATGACCGACTCAGGCACCACGGTACGCGGGGCGTTCAGGTGGAGAATGTGCCACTGATCGGAGTATTTGCCACCGACACGGGCCAGGTCCGGACCGGTACGCTTGGAGCCCCACTGGAAGGGGTGATCGTACATCGACTCGGAGGCGAGGCTGTAGTGACCATAACGCTCCTTCTCGTCGCGGAACGGGCGAATCATCTGTGAGTGACAGGTGTAGCACCCTTCACGCAGGTAGATGTCACGACCGGCCAGCTCCAGAGGGGTATAGGGGCGAACGCCGTCACCCGCCTTCCACTCAGAGAGGGCCTTGCCCTGGCGATCCCAGATAATGGTCTTGCCGGCGTCGATGTTGGCCTGACGGTTATGCTCCATAGTGTCCTTGAGATAGAACAGCGGAACGATCTCTACGAGACCACCCACGGAGAGCAGCACGGCAAGCATAATCAGCAGGAAGAAGACGTTACGTTCTGTCTTATCCTGCAGCTTGGTTGAATGAATTTGGTCAGCCATTGTTATTGTTCCTCCTTCTTAGGCAGCGGCGGCAGCGGTGCTGCGCTGGGCTGAAGCCTGACGGATAGTCATCACGACGTTGTAGAGCATGACCGCACCACCCAGCCAGTAGATCATGCCGCCAATGGCGCGCATGGCGTAGTAGGGGTGCATCGCTGCAACGGATTCGGCAAAGGTGTAGGTGAGGGTGCCGAACTCATCGTAATCCCGCCACATCAGGCCCTGCATGATACCGGATACCCACATCGCGGTGATGTAGACCACGGCGCCAATGGTGGCGAGCCAGAAGTGGGTGTTAACCAGGCTGGCAGAGTACATCTTGGTGTCCCACAGCTTCTCGATCATGTGATAGAGGGCGCCGGCGGCAACCATGACCACCCAACCCAGGGCACCGGAGTGTACGTGACCTACGGTCCAGTCGGTGTAGTGGGAGAGGGCGTTAACGGTCTTGGACGACATGACCGGACCTTCAAAGGTGGACATGGCGTAGAAGGCCAGAGACATGATGAGGAAGCGCAGGATGTAGTCGTTGCGCAGCTTATCCCAGGCACCGGAGAGGGTCATCATACCGTTGATGGCACCACCCCAAGAGGGGATGATCATCGCCAGGGAGACGGCGGCACCGAGGGAGCCGGTCCAGTCAGGCAGGGCGGTGTACTGCAGGTGGTGTGCACCTAGCCATACATAACCAAACATCAGCGCCCAGAAGTGGATAACGGAGAGACGATATGAGAATACCGGGCGATTGGCCTGCTTCGGTACGAAGTAGTACATGATGCCGAGGAAGCCGGCGGTCAGGTAGTAACCTACGGCGTTGTGACCGTACCACCACTGGATCATCGCATCCTGTACCCCGGAGAAGATGGAGTAGGAGTGCCACAGACCGACCGGGATGGCCAGCGAGTTGACCACGTGCAGGTAGGTGATCATCACCATCATACCCATGTAGAACCAGTTGGAGACGTAGATGTGGCTGGTCTTGCGAACCGCAACGGTCATCACGAAGTTGAGGGTAAAGGCTACCCACACCAGGGCGATGGCGATATCGAGCGGCCACTGCAGCTCGGCGTACTCCTTTCCGGAGGTCAGGCCCAGCGGCAGGGTGATAACCGCTGCGACGATCACCAGGTTCCAGCCCCAGAAGACGAACCACGCCAGCTTGTCGCTCCACAGACGAACGCCACAGGTGCGCTGCACAGTGTAGAAGCCGGTGGCCATCAGTGCACAGCCGCCGAAGGCGAAGATCACCGCATTGGTGTGCAACGGACGCAGACGACCGAAGGTCAGTTCGGCCATGTCCATGTTGAGAACCGGCCAGGCCAGTTCGGATGCAATGTAGACACCAACAAGGGTGCCCACAACCAGATAGACGACAGCCATGACGGTGAACCACCGTACGACGTCGAAGCTGTATTTTTCTACTTGTGCAGACACGAGTAGTCTCCTTTTGTTGTTACATGATTATTGTCGCAGTAAAAACCCGAAGGGCTGAAATTCCATTAAGTGTGGAGTGACAGCACCTTTGGGCATGAGGCACAAACCCCGAATTGCCGATAGGTACTGAACGGTTTTCTCTGGAGCTGTACCCCCTTGAGTGGTGCGATTGTCCCGACAGGCGTCACCTATTTACCGATGAGCCCCCAAATAACATTAATTTTACGTATAAATAATGAGGGTTTTTGTGCGGGCATCTTCATACATCACCGGTTGCACAATTGCCGCGGGTGGGTGCGATGCCATCTAAATAAGGCGTCAGGAATATCCCATAACCCTATAAAAATAGTGAAGTATTTTTCTTCTAGTGCACCAGCCCGAATGGTTGGAAAACCCCCAAGTCTTCAACGCAGGCAGTCGAATGTTAGACGAAAAGAGGATACTAGAACATTGATATTTGTCAATTAACAAACTGTTTGCACTATTCTGTAGCCAATCTCGCTGGATAAGCCGTAGTACTGCGCTGTGGCGGGGCTAACCCCCAGATTCCTCTCCCCGATTGCTCTTGTGGTTGGCAATGGCGCGCAACTTTGCCAGATCGAGAATGCAGATGTGTTTTCGCTGTACAATGAGGACCCCCTCTTCGCGAAAGCGACTGAAGAGGCGGCTTACCGTCTCTACAGCAAGACCCAGATAGTTGCCAATATCATTGCGTGACATGCTGAGGTAGAAATCGGTTGGGGAGAAGCCGCGGCGCTGGTAACGCTCCGAGAGGCTGAGTAGCAGGGCCGCCAGGCGCTCCTCGGCACTCTTCTTGCCCAGTAGCATCAACAAAGAGTGGTCGTGCAGGATCTCCTTGCTCATTATTGTCAGTAACTGGTGCTGCAGACTGGACAGACGCGCGCTCAACTCCTCAAGGCGATCAAAGGGGATCTCGCAGATACTGGTAGTCTCCAGTGCCTTGGCCGCGCAGGGGTGGTGTTTGAGGTGGATGGCGTCGAGACCTAACAACTCTCCCGGCAGGTGAAAACCTGTCACCTGCTCAAGCCCGTCTTCTGTGGGAACGTAGGTACGCAACGAGCCGGAGCGTACCGCATAGACCGCCTGGAATGGTGAGCCAACGTGGAACAGGTGTTCACCGCGTTTGATCGGACGGCGTCTTTTTATGATGCTGTCGAGCTCATCGAGCTCTGTGGCATCAATCCCGACCGGCAGGCAGAGCTGAAACAGGCTGCAATCCTTGCAGGCAAGTTTGGTCTGATCCAGTGGGGCGATGATCTGTTGGGCTGGGTGTGCCATTGCGCAATCTAGTCCTTCTACTTGCATAGCCTGACCAAATCCTCCAACAAAATAACCATACATGCAATAGGCGTTATCGGTAATTCGGTTTCAGGGCGTGTTTCAACAGAGGGGAGTTAGGGGTATGCTATATATCCTTTACTTATTTAACCCTGATAATGGCTGAGAGGATCCCATGGCGGCACGCAAGGCCACGGTAAAGCGCGACACCCTGGAGACACAGATCGAGATAACAGTTGACCTCGATGGTAGTGGTCAGGGCAAATTCGATACCGGTGTCCCCTTTCTGGAGCACATGCTCGATCAGGTTGCCCGGCATGGCCTTATCGATCTCGACCTTAAGGCAAGGGGCGATCTGCAGATTGATGCCCACCACACGGTGGAGGATATCGGCATCACTCTGGGGCAGGTCTTTGCCCGCGCAGTGGGGGATAAGAAGGGGATCCGTCGCTATGGCCACGCCTATGTGCCGCTCGACGAGTCTCTATCGCGGGTGGTGATCGACTTTTCCGGTCGTCCAGGCCTGGAGTATCACGTCGATTACCCGCGCGCTCGTATCGGCGAGTTCGATGTCGATCTGTTGCAGGAGTTCTTTCAGGGCTTTGTTAACCACGCCCTGGTGACCCTGCATATCGACAACCTGCGCGGCAAGAATGCCCACCACATCGCCGAGACCATCTTTAAGGCCTTTGGCCGGGCGATGCGCGAGGCGTTGAGTGCTGACGAGCGGATGCAGGGGATGATGCCCTCCACCAAGGGCTCTCTGTAACACGCCTGTACAATCCGTAATCTAGAGTCAAATTCCAGAGAGTTCACCATGAGCAGCAGCGTGGCAGTGATCGACTACGGTATGGGCAACCTCCACTCCGTCGCCAAGGCCCTCGAGCATACCGGTTGTGTCGATAAGATCTTTGTTACCCATGACCCGGCTCAGATCCTTGCCGCCGACCGCGTAGTGCTACCCGGTGTCGGGGCGATCCGTGATTGTATGGGGGAGATCCTGCGCCTGGGAATGGATCAGGTGATTAACGAGGTGGTCCTTAACAAACCCTTTATCGGGGTCTGTGTTGGGATGCAGGCGCTGATGAGTTCGAGTGAGGAGAATGGCGGTACCGCCTGTCTCGGTATCCTGCCGGGTGAGGTGCGCTTCTTTGGTGATAACCTTGTCGACCCCGACAGTGATGCGGCGCTCAAGGTGCCACATATGGGGTGGAATCAGGTCCATCAGGAGATTGACCATCCGCTGTGGTCCGGGATTGAGCAGGACGCTCGTTTCTACTTCGTCCACAGCTACTATGTCAGCCCGACAGACTCTACCTACCTGGCGGGTAGTACCCGGCATGGAGTGGCCTTTGCCGCGGCGCTGGCACATGAGAATATTTTTGCCGCTCAGTTTCATCCGGAGAAGAGCCAGCACGTGGGGTTGCAGCTCTATGCTAATTTCCTGAAGTGGGATGGTAACGGTTAAGATAGCTGTAATTGGTTTCCCCCTGTTTTTAACGGTCACAGTAAAGGGTGACCATCAAATGAGGAAGTGAACGATGTTGTTGATCCCCGCCATTGATCTGAAAGATGGCAAGTGTGTTCGTCTGCGTCAGGGTCGCATGGAGGATGAGACGATCTTTTCCGATGATCCGGTAGCGATGGCGGCACAGTGGGTAGAGGCGGGTGCGCGTCGTCTCCATCTGGTCGACCTCAACGGGGCCTTTGAGGGCAAACCGATGAATGGTGACGTGGTGCGTGCCATTGCCGAGGCATTTCCGGATCTGCCGATCCAGATTGGTGGTGGCATCCGTGATGAGGAGACGGTACAGAGCTACCTTGATGCGGGGGTCAAATACGTGATTATCGGTACCAAGGCGGTGAATGCACCGCACTTCATCAATGACCTCTGCACGGAGTTTCCCGGTCACATCATCGTCGGTCTTGATGCCAAAGATGGCAAGGTGGCGATCGACGGCTGGTCGAAGCTCTCCAAGCACGATGTGATCGATATGGCCAAGCACTTTGAAGAGGATGGGGTTGAGGCGATCGTCTATACCGATATTGGCCGTGACGGCATGATGAGCGGGGTGAATATTGAGGCGACCGTCAAGTTGGCGCAGTCGATCACCATCCCGGTGATCGCCTCCGGCGGCATTACCAATATTGATGATGTGAAGGCGCTCTGTGGCGTGGCCGATGAGGGGATCACGGGGGCGATTACCGGGCGGGCTATCTATGAGGGCACCCTCGACTTTGCCGAGGGTCAGGCACTGGCCGACAAGCTCTGCCCCGATGCCCCGATGAAATACTGAGATGGCACTGTAAGATGGCTTTGGCAAAACGCATTATCCCCTGTCTGGATGTCCGCGACGGTCGCGTCGTCAAGGGGGTGCAGTTCGTCGATATCCGCGATGCCGGTGACCCGGTAGAGATCGCCAGGCGATATGATGCGGAGGGGGCCGACGAGATCACCTTCCTCGATATTACCGCCTCCTCCGATGACCGCGAGACCATGGTTCATGTGGTGGAGCAGGTCGCCTCCCAGGTCTTTATTCCTCTTACCGTTGGCGGCGGCATCCGCAAGGTGGAGGATATCCGCCGCATGCTCAATGCCGGTGCCGACAAGGTGGGGATCAACACCGCCGCGGTCTTTAACCCCGAGTTTGTGAAGGAGGCGGCGGAGAAGTTCGGTTCGCAGTGCATCGTCGTCGCCATCGATGCAAAGAAGGTCTCCGCCGAGGGCGAGAAAAACCGCTGGGAGATATTCACCCACGGCGGGCGCAAGCCGACCGGGCTCGATGCCATCGAATGGGCGAAGAAGATGGTCGACTACGGTGCCGGCGAGATCCTGCTGACCAGCATGGATCGCGACGGCACCAAGATAGGGTTTGATCTGGAACTGACGCGGGCAATCTCCGATGCGGTTCATGTACCGGTGATCGCCTCCGGCGGTGTCGGTAACCTCGACCACCTGGTTGATGGTGTCACCAGGGGTCACGCCGAGGCGGTACTGGCCGCCAGTATCTTCCACTTTGGCGAGTACACTATTCAGGAGGCCAAACAGCGCATGGCCGATGCGGGTATCGAGGTTCGTCTGTGAGCAGCTGGCTCGATGCGATCAAGTGGGGTGCCGATGGCCTGGTGCCGGTGATCGCACAGGAGGTTGACGGCAGGGTGGTGATGTTCGCCTTCATGAGTCGTGAATCTCTGGCGCTCACCGCCGAAAAGGGTGAGGCGGTCTACTTCTCCCGCTCGCGCAATAGACTCTGGCATAAAGGGGAGGAGTCGGGCCATGTGCAGAGGGTCAAGGCGATACGCACCGACTGCGACAAGGATGTGGTGCTGCTGACCATTGAACAGGTGGGTGGTATCGCCTGCCACACCGGACGCCACAGCTGTTTCTATAATGAGTTGAACGGTGATGAGTGGCAGGCGGTGGAGCCGGTGCTCAAGGACCCCAAGGCGATCTATCCCAAGGCGACCAATTAAGCTATGAGTGATACCCTGAACAGACTGGCGCAGGTACTGGAGGAGCGCAAGGGGGCGGATCCCGACAGCTCCTACGTGGCTAAACTCTACAGCAAGGGCCTCGATGCGATCCTCAAGAAGGTCGGTGAAGAGGCGACCGAAACGGTGATGGCGGCAAAGGATGGTGATGCCGAGAAGCTCGTCTATGAGGTGGCGGACCTCTGGTTTCACACTGTGGTGCTGCTCAAGCAGCAGGGGCTGGAGCCGCAACAGGTGCTGGATGAGCTGGAGCGCCGTTTTGGCCTCTCCGGACTGGAAGAGAAGGCAAACAGGAGCGAGCAATGAGCGACTGTCTATTTTGCAGGATTGCCACGGGTGAGCTGCCCGGGGATATCGTCTACGAAGATGAGAAGATGGTGGTGTTCAGGGATATCGCCCCCAAGGCTCAGGTGCACCTGCTGGCGATACCGCGTGAACATATCGAGAGCCTCAATGGTCTTACCGAGGAGCACGATGCATTGATCGCCTATATGATGCGTCAGCTGCCTGTCCTGGCAAAGGCGCAGGGACTGGAGAGCGGATTTCGTACCATTATCAATACCGGTCCCGGTGGTGGGCAGGTTGTGTTTCATCTACATATTCATCTGCTTGGCGGCACGGGTCTGCCGGGCTTTTAACCTGAGGAGTTTTTATTATGGGTGGTATTAGTATCTGGCAACTGCTGATCGCTCTGGCCATCGT
>JAOUQQ010000177.1 GCA_029879245.1 Chromatiales bacterium
TGGCCATATATGGGGATCGCCCCGAGTGATGCAAGCCGGTGTGGAGCTAAACAAGATTCATAATTTAAAACCTTTTAAGGAGATGCTGATGTCAAGCCGTAGAGACTTAGCCAATGCTATCCGTGCCCTGAGCATGGATGCGGTTCAGAAGGCCAACTCCGGTCACCCCGGGGCCCCGATGGGGATGGCCGATATTGCCGAGGTACTGTGGAATGGCCACATGAACCACAACCCGGCCAATCCGCAGTGGGCCAATCGTGACCGCTTCATTCTCTCCAACGGCCACGGCTCGATGCTGATCTACAGCCTGCTCCACCTGACCGGCTACGACCTCTCTATCGATGACCTGAAGCAGTTCCGTCAGCTCCACTCCAGGACCCCGGGCCACCCTGAGTACGGTTATGCGCCGGGCGTTGAGACCACCACCGGCCCGCTGGGTCAGGGGATCACCAATGGCGTAGGCATGGCGATTGCCGAGAAGGCACTGGCCGGCCAGTTCAACCAGAAGGGTCATAACATCGTTGACCACCACACCTATGTCTTCCTCGGTGACGGCTGCATGATGGAGGGTATCTCCCACGAGGCGTGCTCGCTGGCCGGTACCCTGGGCCTGGGCAAGCTGATCGCCTTCTGGGACGACAACGGTATCTCCATTGATGGCCATGTTGAGGGCTGGTTCTCTGACGATACCCCAAAGCGTTTTGAGGCATACGGCTGGCACGTGATCCCCAATGTTGATGGCCATGACCCGGATGCGATCCAGAAGGCGATCGAGACCGCCAAGGCGATGACCGACAAGCCCACCATGATCTGCTGCAAGACCACCATCGGTTTCGGCTCCCCCAACAAGTCAGGTAGTCATGCCTGTCACGGTGCGCCGCTGGGTGAAGAGGAGATCAACCTCACCAAGGCCGCACTGGGCTGGGATCACGGTCCGTTCGAGGTTCCTGCCGATGTCTATTCCGGTTGGGATGCCAAAGAGAAGGGCGCTGCTGCCGAGAAGGCGTGGAACGAGAAGTTCGAAGCCTACCGTGCAGCCTACCCCGAGCTGGCTGCCGAGTTCGAGCGCCGCGCCAAGGGCGACTTGCCTGCCGACTGGGCCGAAAAGTCCGCCGCCTACATCGCTGCAGTAAATGCAGAGGCGAAGAGCCCCGCTACCCGTCAGGCCTCTCTGGCCGCTATCGAGGCCTACTCACCGATGCTGCCCGAGCTGTTTGGTGGTTCGGCCGATCTGGGTTGCTCCAACCTGACAGAGTGGTCCGGTTACAAGCCGATGGATGCCAACGAGGTTTCCAACTATGTCCGTTACGGTGTGCGTGAGTTCGGCATGTCCGCCATCATGAACGGTATCGCCCTGCATGGCGGTCTGATCCCCTTCGGTGCTACCTTCCTGATGTTCATGGAGTACGCCCGTAACGCACTGCGTATGGCCGCTCTGATGAAACAGCGCTCGATCTTTGTCTACACTCACGACTCTATCGGTCTGGGTGAGGATGGGCCCACCCACCAGCCTGTCGAGCAGATCGCCTCCATGCGCATCATCCCCAACATGAGCGTATGGCGCCCCTGTGACGCGGTTGAGTCTGCTGTTGCCTGGCAGCAGGCCGTTGAGCGTAAAGATGGTCCGACCTGTCTCATCTTCTCGCGTCAGGGCCTGCCGCACCAGAGCCGTAGCGATGCGCAAATCAGCGATATCACAAGGGGTGGTTACATTCTGAAAGATTGCGACGGTACCCCCGATGCGATCATCGTTGCCACCGGTTCAGAGGTTGCCCTGGCGATGGGTGCCGCCGCCGCGATGGATGGCAAGAAGATCCGCGTCGTCTCCATGCCCAACCTCAATGTGTTCGAGGCTCAGGACGCCGCCTATCAAGGTTCCGTACTGCCCGCTAGCGTACCTGCCGTTGCCGTCGAGGCCGGTGTTACCCCGATGTGGTACAAATACGCCGACAAGGTGGTGGGTATCGACCGCTTCGGTGAGTCGGCCCCGGCTGATCTGCTGTTCAAGGAGTTCGGTTTCACCATCGACAACGTGGTCGCTGCGGTTAACGAAGTTCTGTAACAAAAATATTAATGGCGGGGCAGGTGTTCGTCTGCCCCGCATAACAGGTTTATTTCAATTAACAAGGGAGAAATTCCATGACTATCAAAGTCGGTATTAACGGTTTCGGCCGCATCGGTCGCATGGCTTTCCGTGCAATCGCCAAAGACTTTCCCGGTATCGAGGTTGTAGGTATCAACGACCTGCTCGACGCCGACTACCTGGCCTACATGCTGAAGTATGACTCGGTACACGGCCGCTTCGGTGGTGATGTCTCTGTTAGCGGTAACAACATGGTTGTTAACGGCAAGACCATCCGCCTGACCGCTGAGCGCGATCCGGCCAACCTGAAGTGGTCCGACATCGGCGCTGATCTGGTTATCGAGTGTACCGGTTTCTTCCTCACCGAAGAGACCTGCCAGAAGCACATCGAAGCAGGCGCCAAGAAGGTTGTTATGTCTGCCCCTTCCAAAGACGCTACCCCGATGTTCGTATACGGTGTAAACCACGATACCTACGCCGGTCAGGCGATTGTCTCTGCTGCCTCCTGCACCACCAACTGCCTGGCCCCGGTTGCCAAGGTCCTGAACGACAAGTGGGGCATCAAGCGTGGTCTGATGACAACCGTTCACGCAGCAACCGCCACCCAGAAGACCGTTGACGGTCCTTCGATGAAAGACTGGCGCGGTG
>JAOUQQ010000094.1 GCA_029879245.1 Chromatiales bacterium
GCTCGTACATCCCCCCCTGCACGATGCCGAAGAGGGCGTTGGAGTTGTCACCATGAGCATCTTTTGACCTCCTGGCCCAGCGCAGCGAGAGCTCCATGGAGAGGCGCGCCTCGGTCTCGGTGGCGGGATAGGGTGTGCACTCATCGAAGATCATCACGATATCGGAGCCGAGCGCCCGTTGTACCGCCATCGACTCCTCCGGTCCCATGAAGACCCTGGAGCCGTTGACCGGTGAGGCAAAGGTGACACCCTCCTCGGTGATCTTGCGCATTTCCCCCAGGGAGAAGACCTGGAAGCCGCCGGAGTCGGTGAGGATCGGTCCCTGCCAGTGCATGAAGTCGTGCAGGTCGCCGTGGGCGGCGATCACATCGGTGCCGGGGCGCAGCATCAGGTGGAAGGTGTTGCCGAGGATGATCTCGGCGCCGATCCCCTCAAGCTCCTCCGGGGTCATCGCCTTGACCGTGCCGTAGGTACCCACCGGCATGAAGGCGGGGGTCTCGACGGTGCCGCGCTCGAAGGTAAGGCGGCCCCGACGTGCACCCTGATCAGTGGTAAGTAGATCAAATTTCATCCAGGGGTCACTCGATGGATTTGTGGTAGTAGAAACATCGCATCGCCGTAGCTGAAGAAGCGGTACTGCTGCTCCACCGCGTGGCGGTAGGCGGCCATCACATTCTCATAGCCGGCGAAGGCGCAGACCAGCATCAGCAGGGTCGACTCGGGGAGGTGGAAGTTGGTGACTAGGGCATCGATCACCCGAAACTCGTAGCCGGGATAGATAAAGATGCTGGTCTCACCGCTGTAGGCGGCAAGCTCACCGGAGCGCGCCGCCGACTCCAGGGAGCGCACCACGGTGGTCCCCACCGCCACTACCCGCCCGCCGCGACGGCGGGTGGCAGCGACCGCATCGACCACCGCCTGCGGTACCTCGATATATTCGGAGTGCATCGGGTGCTCGCGGATATCATCGACCCGCACCGGCTGGAAGGTGCCCGCCCCCACGTGCAGGGTGACATAGGCAAAATCGACTCCAAGGGCCTTGATTCGTTCCAGCATCGCCTCGTCGAAGTGGAGCCCGGCGGTGGGGGCGGCCACCGCCCCCTCTTTCTTTCCGTAGACGGTCTGATAGCGCTCATCGTCATCCACACCCGCCTCCCGTTCTATATAGGGTGGCAGCGGCATGCGCCCATACTGCTTCAACAACCCCAGCACCGGGCCCGCAAAGCGCAACTGGAACAGGGGGCCGTCACGCCCCAGCACCTCCACCTCAAGCGCCCCCTCCAGGGTAAGGCGCCCCCCCGCCTTTGGCGATTTGCTGGCGCGTACGTGGGCCAGCACCTCGCACTCGCCGGTGATGCGCTCCACCAGTACCTCCACCTGGCCGCCGCTCTCCTTCTGGCCGAAGAGGCGCGCCGGGATCACCCGGGTGTCGTTGAACACCAGCAGGTCACCGGGGCGTAGCTGGTCAAGAAGGTCGGGGAAACGCAGATCGTACACATCACCACTGGCCCCATCCAGGGCCAACAGGCGGCTACCCGCCCGCTCGGCAGTGGGCCGTTGGGCGATCAGCGCATCGGGCAGGTCGAAATGGAAGTCGCTACGTTGCATAGGGCGCGCATTCTAACACCGCGCCCCTTTCGCCGCGATGGAGAGTTCTCTATAATGCGCCGTCCATGCCGGGGTGGCGAAATTGGTAGACGCAGCGGATTCAAAATCCGCCGGGGCGACCCTTGCCGGTTCGAGTCCGGCCCTCGGTACCACCTTCTCTGTACGGTTTGGATCCACAATATCCGGCTTGTTGACAGGGTTAAAAGCCGCTAGCATCTGCCGTTCGACGCTACGAGAATTTTTTTACCTTGAAATCTGTCAGGCCACTCCGTTTTCTGCTCATCCTGATTGCACTGCTCGGCCTGAGTGCCTGTAGCTCCATGCTCACCTCCCGTCTGGGAGACAACCTCTCCAGTGCCATTCTCAATCAGGACGACCCTGAAACTGTCAAATCGGGTGCACCCGCCTATCTATTGTTAATCGACAGCCTGATTGAGGGAGATCCGGATGAACCTCAACTCCTCATCGCAGGTGCCAGACTCTATAGCATCTATGCAGGTGTTTTTGTCGAAGAGAAGGAACGTTCCAGGCGCATGAGCCGTAAGGCCAGGGGCTATGCGCGGCGAGCCGTCTGCCTGGAGTTTGAAGAATTTTGCGAGGTAGACGCGGGGCCCTACAGCGAGATGCTGCCGATACTTGATGAGGCAGATGAGGACGAGCTCCCTGCGCTCTACACCTACGCCCTGAGCTGGGCACTCTGGATCCAGACCCACAGTGATGACTGGGCCGCAGTGGCCGACCTACCCAAGATTGAGGCGATGTTAAACCGGATTGTGGCGCTGGATGATGGATATGAACGTGGTCAGGCCCATCTCTATTTAGGTATTATCCATTCACAAAGGCCACCCGCACTGGGGGGCCAGCCTGAGAAGGCGCGCCACCACTTTGAGAGGGCGCTACACCACTCCCATGGGCATGATCTGATGGTGAAGGTTGAGTATGCTCGGAGCTACGCCCGCATGATGTTCGAACAGGAGTTGCATGATCGCCTCCTCAGTGAGGTACTCAGCGCCGAGACCAATGTGCCCGGCTATACCCTGAGCAATGTATTGGCACAGCGTCATGCACGAGAGCTCCAGCTCTCCTCTGCTGACTATTTTTAAAGGAGTAACCCCCATGCTTCGACGACTCGCTACTCTGTTGATCATCACCCTGCTTCCGATCACAGCGCAAGCCACCACCACATTTAAGATCGCCACGGTGGTACCTGATGGAACTGGCTGGATGACGGCGATGCGTGCCGGTGCCGAGGAGATAAAAACCCGTACCGGGGGGCGGGTAGAGTTTCGTTTCTACCCAGGAGGCGTTATGGGCAACGATGCCAGCGTCTTGCGCAAGATGCGGGTGGGACAGCTGCATGGCGGGGCCCTGAGCAGTGGTGGCATCGCCATGCTCTATCCGGAGGCACAGGTCTACACCATCCCCTTCTTCTTTCAGGACTATCAGGAGGTGGACTACGCACGGGGAAAGATGGATGCGGAGTTAATTGCTGGATTGAAAGAGAAGGGGTATATCAGTTTTGGCATCACCGAGGGTGGCTTCTCCTACCTGATGTCCAATAATCCGGTGTATGGCATTGATGAGATGAAAGAGCTTAAGGTTTGGGTACCGGAGGGGGATGATATTGCCCGTACCGCCTTTGAGACCAGTGGTATCTCGCCCATCTCTCTACCGATCACCGATGTGCTGACCGGATTGCAGACCGGGCTTATCGATACCGTTGCCAACTCGCCTGTGGGCACCATCGCCCTGCAGTGGCACACCCGGGTTAAATACCTCACCCACTCACCTCTACTCTATGTCTACGGCAGCATGGTGGTCAGCGAAAAACAGTTCAACAAACTGAGTGCGGCTGATCAGCAGGTAGTCTCAGAGGTAATGGGTGAGGTTTTCAGGAAACTTGACAAGCAGAACCGCAAAGATAATGAGGGTGCTCTGCAGGCACTCAAGCAACAGGGGATCACCTTCATTACGCCCAGCGCAGAGGAGACACAGCGCTGGCGTGACAGCCTCAATATCGCGATGGAGAAGTTGATGGCCAAAGGCCTCTTCGACCCGGCGATGAATCGTAAACTGGAGGGTCACGTGCAGACCTTCCGCAGTACCGCACGCGCAAAATAGTCCTCTACTATGTTCGTACGGCTGCAACTCGCCATCCGCCAGCTGGAGAGTGCGCTGCTGGTCGTATTGCTTGCCGCAATGATTGCGTTAGCCTCTGCCCAGATTGTTCTGCGTAACCTGTTTGACAGCGGCATTGGCTGGAGCGATCCGCTGCTGCGTTTACTAGTATTGTGGGTAGGCATGTTCGGGGCGATGATTGCTGCGCGTCGTGATCGCCACATTCGCATTGATCTGTTAACCCGCTACATCCCGCAACAGTGGCACCGTTATACCGATCGTATCACTCACCTCTTCAGCACACTCGTTTGTGCGCTGTTGAGCTGGCACAGTGGACGCTTCGTCTACTTCGAGTGGCAGGATGGCAGCACCATTGCGGCGGATATCCCCGCCTGGGCGGCGCAATCGATCCTCCCCTTCGGTTTTGCCATCATGACACTTCGTTATCTGCTGTTAACCATCACTGGCAGGGAAGAGCGACCATGAGCCTGCTCATCGGCCTGTTGTTGCTACTCATAGCGCTAATGGGTGCCCCACTATTTGCGGTGATCGCCGCCGGGGCGATGCTCGGTTTCTATCGCGAAGATCTTGATCTCTCCATTATGGGGATCGAGTTCTACCGTCTGGCGGAGATGCCGATCCTCCTCGCAATCCCCCTCTTTACCTTCGCCGGATACCTGCTCAGCGAGAGCCGCGCCCCGGCCCGACTGGTACGTGTCACCCAGGCGCTGCTGGGGTGGATGCACGGCGGTCTGGCGATCGTCTCACTCAGTGCCTGTGCCCTATTCACCGCCTTCACCGGCGCCTCCGGGGTGACTATCGTCGCCCTCGGTGCCCTGCTCTTTCCAGCCCTGCTCAAAGCGGGCTATAAGGAGAACTTTTCGCTCGGCCTGATCACCACCTCTGGAAGTCTGGGGCTGCTCTTCGCCCCCTCACTGCCGCTGATCCTTTATGGCGTTATTGTGCAACAGATGGGTGTCGCAGGGCCGCTGAGCATCGATGAGCTGTTCCTGGCCGGGATCCTTCCCGGTGTGTTGATGATCGTCATCCTCTCCATCTGGAGCGTCTGGACCAATCGCATTCAGAAGACACAACGTTTCGACTGGAGAGAAACCCGTGATGCCCTGCTGGAGGCGAAGTGGGAACTGCCACTACCGTTCATCGTACTGGGGGGGATATATAGTGGATATTTTGCCGTCTCCGAGGCAGCGGCAGTAACAGTACTCTATGTCTTGATCGTTGAGGTATTGATCTACCGTGAGATCCCGCTACAACAACTTCCTGAGATAGTGCGTGAGTCGATGGTGATGGTGGGGGCAATCCTGATCATTCTGGGCGTCTCCCTCGCCTCGACCAACTACATGATCGATGCCCAGGTGCCAACCCAGTTATTTGAGTTCATTAGTGCCAATGTCTCGAGCAAACTCACCTTCCTTATTCTGCTCAACATCTTCCTGCTATTTCTCGGCGCGATGCTCGATATCTTCTCAGCGCTGGTACTGATCATTCCGTTGCTGCTGCCTGTGGCGCTGCGTTTCGGCATCGACCCGGTACACCTGGGGATCATCTTCCTTGCCAATATGCAGATCGGTTATTTCACGCCACCAGTGGGAATCAATCTCTTCATCGCCAGCTTCCGCTTTGGCCGCCCGGTGGCCCAGCTCTATCGCTCTACCCTACCCTTCTTCTTCCTGCTACTGGCCACCGTTTTAATCATCACCTACTGGCCCGCCCTCTCACTCTGGCTACCGGGGCGCTAATCGAATGATCACTACTTTGTCGTAAAGGTGGTGACACCATCCCAATCTTCGGGGGGTGGATGCTGTTGATAGTATTCACAACGCTCCAGATAGAGTGCACTCGCCCTCTCCTCACCACGTTGTTGTAATAGCGTGGCAAAACTTTCGTGTGCCTGATGCCATTGCTGTGAATGAAACAGCGCAAGTGCAGCCTCCCACAGTGATACAAAATCGCACTGCCCCTCACTCGCCTGCTCACTTCGAGCTATCACCTCAAAGACCTTAATGGGTATCTGCTTGCCCTTGACCCGCACCCGATCCAGTTCTCGAACCAAAAAATGATCACCGATCGCGTTACGTGTCTCTTCGCTAATCAGCACACTCACCCCATAGGTTTTGGTGATCCCTTCAAGACGCGAGGCCAGGTTAACGTTGTCGCCCAATGCGGTATAGGTAAAATGGAAACTGGAACCGAGATTACCAACAACAACGTTACCGGTATGGATACCAACCCCGATGCGGATAGGAAAGATGTGTGCCAACTCAGGACAACACTGCTCTACATTATCAAGCGCCGCAATCATATCGAGGGCACTATTACATGCATCAATAGCGTGGTTCTCCACGGGAATCGGTGCGCCAAAGATCGCCATAACCGCATCACCAATATATTTATCCAGCGTACCGCGATGGTTGAGCACCTGTTCGGTCATCGGATCCATATAGCAGTGGATAAACTTGGCTAGCTGTGGCGGGGTGAGCCCCTCGGAGAGGTTGGTAAAATTGCGAATATCGGAGAAGAGGATAGAGAGCCTCTTCTCCTCACCACCAAACTGCAACAACTCTGGCTTATGGGTCAGCTGTTTGACCAGTTCAGGATGGAGGTAGTACTGAAAGGCAGTATTGACCGTACTCAGACGCCGCTCTACCACCACCGTCAGAAAAACCGTGAGCGCCATCGAGCCAAGCATCCAGGCCAGGAGCGGGTAGGTAAGGTTGATCCATAATTGCTGTTCTGAAAACAAGTAGTAGTTCAACACACCATAGAGGAGCAGAATTGATACCGCACTGAAAAAACGCAGCCGAATACCATTAAATAACGGTTGTGTTAGTGCCAGTAAAAGCAGGATAACGAAGATCACCGCAATATCGGTGAGCCACTCCATTGCGGTGTGATGAATATAGTCACCAATAATAATGTTCTCTGCCACATTGGCCTGGATCTCCAAGCCGGGAAAGCCCGCGCCAAATGGACTGGTGTGGGCATCATAGACACCGATCGCAGTCACACCCAGCAGCACCATTCGTTCCGCCAGCGCCTCTGCAGTTACGCGTCCCTTCAGAATATCGGAGGCCGAATAGGTGGTGATGGTATCACGAGGGCCACGGTAGTTAAGAACAAATCCCCCTGTCTCATCGGTGGGGATCTCCATCCCACCCAGGGTGAGTTTCTCGACGCCGAATTCATCTGCGTGCACCACAATCGCGGCATCATCAAGAAAGGTTGCCAGGGTCTTTAGCGCAAGCGAGGGATAGAACTCACCCTTGTATCGCAGCAACAGACTGGCCTCTCGCAACACACCATCCCGGCCCGGTCTGAAATTAAAATAACCGGCCCCATTACCAGCACTACCAATAAGGGGAATGTTCATGCGCACGGCCACCGCATCAATGGCGGGATAGTTATCGACACGGCTGCGCACCGCATCGACACCTGAATCGGCCAGCAGGTCTCGCTCCTGCTCGGGCGGCAGCGGCTTAAGATTCTTAGCCTGCGCCATATTGAGGTAGAAGAACTGACCGTTGACCACCCGGCCACTTTCACCAATCACCCTCGCAAGTCGCTGATCGGGAGATTCACCGGCAAACATTCGACGCAGGCGATCTTGTTCTACTATACCGATCTCACTACGTTGACTTAATAACTCATCCAATGGGGAGGATTGCGGTTCGGAGAAGACGATATCCAGACCAATCGCACCTGCCCCCATACCGCCGATCTTTTCAATCAGTTCGGCGATCACCTCTCGTGACCAGGGCCAGCGACCGATCTCCTCAATGCTCTTCTCATCAACCGCGACAATTGCCACTGCACCGCTGGTGCTGATAGGACCACGTAACTTGAAGCGCGCATCGAGCAGTCGCCCCTCAATATCACTCAGCAGTTGTGGCTCAATACGATAGGTGAAGGCCAGCAACAGAAAGAGTACCAGGGAGATCCCCCCCGAGACGAGAAAGATGGTGCGGCGATGCGGCGGGCGGTGAAGGCTCTCCTTATGCATTAATCCACTACGACCTGGCCCTCCACATCCCTGTGTTACTGAACATTAACCGTTACAGCCACCACACTACTCGCTACTCCATCAGTCACTGTGTAGGTAAAGCTATCGAGACCAAGGCTTCCGGGCGAGAAGGTGATGGTATCGTCCAAGTTAAGTGTCACCTTACCACCATTGATACTGCTCGCATCGGCGGCACTAACTGTGAGCTTGTCACCATCCAGATCAAAATCATTGGCCAATACGGTAATCGTTACCTGATTTGGAGAGATTGTGGTGGCACTATCGGCCACCCCGTTTGGCGGGAAGTTGGCCGTCTCACTAGCCAACCACACCCAGGCGGTATCTGCCAGCGCACCATCGTTGATGGTATAGCTGAAGGCATCAATGCCGACCACCCCAACGTTAGGAAGATAATCAAAGGTAGCATTACCGTTATCCGTCACACTACCGTTAGACGGTTGTGTAAACCCTTTGATGGCGAATGTACTGTCAACGTCGCTATCGTTAAGCATCAGGTTGGGGGTAGTCACCGAGAACTGTGCCACTGTGGTGATCTCGGTCATGGTGGTGATAAAGGCATCATCAAGAGCGTTTTTGTCAACGCTCACCAGATTATCAGCAGCACTGCCATAAACCACATGCCGTCCGTCACCGGAGAAACGGGGTGTCGCTGATGCCCCATTGGCCTCAACTCCCAGCGTATTTAGTGATAACCGGCGAGTCTGACCACTCACCGTATCGTGGACAAAGAGATCGGCCACCCCATTAAGATCATCTGCCACCAAATTACTGGCCTGCGAGACAAAGGTGACAAAGCGTCCATCCTTGCTGATATGCGGCGCATCACTTGGCCCCTTCGCCTCGACACCCAGTGAATCGACTGAAATACGACGGGTCGTCCCCGTACTGGCATCGTGCAAGAAGATATCAGCCACCCCGTTAGCGTCACCGCCCACCAGATTAGTCGCGCTAGAGACAAAAGCGATCCGCGTACCATCGGCACTTATTGAGGGGCCCCAACTGTGACCATCTGACTCTTTGCCCAAAGAATCAACCGAGACCCTTGTTACCACACCGTCAGGCACATTTTTCAGCAGGATATCATCCACACCATTGGTATCGCCCACGATCAAATTACTGGCCGAGGAGGCGAAGGCCACTACCAGTCCGTCATCGCTGAGTGAAGGATGAAAACTCGCTCCATTAGCCTCACCACCTTTACTATCCACAGATACCCGCATATACAGAGAAGTGTTGAAACGTCTGAGATAGATATCTGATACCTTATTGACATCGGTAATTGTCCAGCAAGCAGGCCAGGGGTCAGTAGCCAGCGAAGTAAATACGAAGGTATTAAAGTCGGGGGTAGCATCAGCCTCATAGCTATCACCATTTGGCCCCCCCCCTTTACATCCCAGCAGCATCGCCGTTGTTGTAGCGCCAAGACGATCAAAAGTGTAAAGCTCGCTGTAGTAGGGACCTAAATTTTGCGTACCGAGGTTCGTCGCACGAGACTCAAACAGAACATAGCGACTGTCGGCACTTATCGCCGCCGTATGGAGTAGCGCCGGGATCTTCTCGCCTGTATCCGCCTCCACCCCGGCACTATTTACCGTGGCACGTACCGTGAGATCGTTTAACGTATCACGAATATAGAGGTCGAAAACCCCATTCTTGTCATTGGCTACCAGTGCGGGGTCGTCTGACCAGAAGGTAACAAAACGGCCATTGGCATTCACAGACGGCAATACTGATGTACCTGCCACCTCTACACTACTGCTACGCAGTGATGCACGCTGTTGAGTAAAGCCACCATCATCCAGTGCCACAGGGGGATCGTTAATAGGCCCGACCGTGATGGTCACTGTACCAACGGCGGTGCCGCCCTTGCCGTCGCTCACGGTATAACCGAAGCTGTCACTACCATTAAAATTCAAAGGGGGGTTATAGACAAAGGTACCATTGCTGTTATTCGTCACCAGCGCACCGTTAGCAGAACTGGTATCAGCAGTACTGACGCTAAGAAGATCGCCATCCACGTCGGTATCGTTGAGAAGCACATTGAGTGTGGTGACGGGAAAATCTTCTGCGGTACTATCACTATCTGCCACCGCAATCGGCGCATCATTTACTCCTGTAACATCCACACTCATCGAGTAACTGTTTAACGAATAGACCGTACCATCATGCACCCTGAAACCAAAGCTGTCGTAGCCGGTTCCGTTTCCATCTGGTACAGGTGTATAGCGCAGGTTGCCCGCATCAATATCTGTACGGCTAATCACCTGATTCAATATCACATCCAAACCCGACAACTGTAAGGCCCCTACAGCTTCCAGTGTGGTAATCTGCACCTGTGTCATGGTATTCCCGTCGACGTCGGCAAAGCCAAAGTCGGTGGCGGTAACGATATATGGGGTATCTT
>JAOUQQ010000095.1 GCA_029879245.1 Chromatiales bacterium
GCGATACTGCCAGTAACGGCGAGATTGTGGTCGCCCTGATCAACGGCGAGGAGGCTACTTTAAAGCGGCTGATAAACAACCATGATGGCACCGTTACACTACAGCCGGAGAACAGTACGATGGAGATGATGCTCTACCCCGCCGAGGCGGTAGAGATTCAGGGTGTGGTGGTAAGCCTGTTGCGTCGCTATTAACAGTGCAACCAAACCAGCCGCAGGGCGATCAAAAGAGCCTCACCTCCTCTTCGTGTAGCGCTCGGTACTCCCCCTCCGCCAGCGTCTCATCCAGTGGCAAACCACCTATACGCTCGCGGTGCAGTGCCACCACATGGTTACCCACCGCGGCAAACATCCGTTTCACCTGATGGTACTTCCCCTCACTAATAATCAGACGTGCGGTATTAGCTGTAAGGGGCTCCAGTCGCGCCGCTTTGCAACGCCCCTTCTCCCCCTTCAGCTCAATCCCGGCGGCAAACTGCTCGACCAGTGAATCATCCAGTGGATCGGTCAGAGTCACGAGGTAACTCTTTTCGCACCGGTGCCGTGGCGATGTGATGCGATGGCTCCACTCGCCATCATCACTGATCAACACCAGCCCGGTGGTATCGATATCGAGCCGACCCGCCACATGTAGTCCCCGTAGATTGCCCTCATCGAGCAGGTCAATCACGGTGGTGTACTGTGCATCTACCGTGGCACTCACCACTCCCTGCGGCTTGTTCAGCATGAAATAGCGAGGGCCGCTGAGTTTGATCTCGCGCCCCTGCCACACCACCGCCGTCGCTGCATCGACGGCCATTGCAGGGTCGCGCACCGCAACGCCATCGACCTCAACCTCAAGGCGGCGAATGATCTTCTGCGCCTGGGAGCGGCTCAGGCCCGTTGCGTGACAGAGCAGTTTATCGAGACGCATGTATGGTTAGAGGAGTTCATGTGGTGACGTGCCCGCAATTGTGTCATTCACTGCGCCCATCAGCTCTTCGATGTAACGTGATGAGATCGCTTTGAGATTGTCTGCAGTCAGCTCATCAATCAATCCACTCAGACGCCGCCACTCAGTCTCGTCAGATTCCGCCAGCAGTGTCTGATAACTATCATGGAATTGCCGCAATCGTGTCGCCGAGAGCCCCTCTGCCACCACCCGATGCCAGTGGTGATAAATCCCAGCTCGCCGTAGGAAATTCTCACGTTGCGCCTCATCTTCCAGCGCTCCCTCATCCACTACCGGGAGCAGCGGTAACACCTTACACAGATGTTCGGCAAAGACCCCCCGTCCCTCTCCCATCACACTACCCCTCTCATCGTGGATCGCCACATCGCTCAAGCCGCAACTTGGGGAACGCGCCTTGAAGATATAACCGCTCACCTCCCCCAGCTCCGCCACCAGAGATCGGCCATAGGCGTGAAGCCTCTCGGTCACATCAACATGGCTATCCTCAACACCGCGCACACGAACTGACTCACCCAGTTGCACCAGCTGAATTGGTGAGCGTGGTACACCCAGGCCTATCGCCACCTCCGGACAGACGGCGACAAATTCAAAATCGTCGCTCCACGACGCAAAAATACGGCCATCGTATTTGTGCTCCCCGTCATAGCGTACTGCCCATCCCAGCAGACAGCTACTAATCCCCAGCTTTACTCTATTCGACACTTCCACTTCCACAGCATGAGAGTCTCAGGTTTACGGCACCAGCGTTGATGCCTGACGCTTCCACATCAGAGAGGGTTCGTTCCCCTCCAGAGACTGTTCATCCAGCACCACCAGCTCACCGTCACCCACCTGCCAGCGATAGATACCGGCCCCCCCCGCCACTGTCTCGACATCGCGCTTGCCGAGTGTTGTATGGAGATAGTGCAACAGCTGTTCGTGATAGGGTCGCTGATAACCTACTTTGAAGCCGCGCAGGTGATCCTCATGGAAGTAGGCAACGGCAAAGCGCGAGGGTAGTCCGTTAAAGGCCGCCAGCTGTACCTGGCAGATGCGATCACCAAGGGGACCTGGCTGTTTGCCACAGTTAAAGGGGGTGTCGGGTAGCTGCTCCTGCAACCCCTTCTCCGTAATTGTGGAGTGAAGTGCCTCCAGATGGATATCCATCGTCTCACCGCCCTGAATCTTCAAAATGGTGGTATCGGTGAAGCGCCGCCCCTCATCGGTAAGGATCAGCCAGTAGAGTGGACCGGCAAGGATAACCACAATGTAGAAGCGTTTGAGGATAGAACCTTTCAGCATGGTTCGATAACTCCAGAGTCAGATAGCGATTAACGGGGTAGCAGTGTACCACCCCTTTTTCGTCACGGCCGAACAGAGCATTTGACTATGCGTGACACGAGTTAATTTCATATTAAATAATTATCCATTTCGCAGTTAGCTGAGGATCTCCCTCAACGCTGTATCTCCTCCCTTCGCGCGATGTGCTAACTGCGCCAGAAAAAGTTCAGCGGTAGCCAGCGCATCGGTAAGGGCGTTGTGTGCCCGGTAGCGCGGCAACCCATACTCTTCGCGCAGTGCGCCGAGGCGCAGCTCACCGCCGCGCGGTTGTTGATCACGCTGGCGCAGGCGACGCAGCGCCAGCTGCAGGGTATCGACCGTAAGTGAGCGAAACGGTCCGCCAAAACAGTGTCGACAGGCGCGATCAAGAAAGCGTCGCTCAATCACCGCATTATGCGCCAGCAACACCCGGCCCTGCAGCACCTGTAGCAGACGCGCCATCACCTCGCATAACTCCTCACCACCGGCGGCCATATCATCGGTGATCGCATGGATCACCGCACTCGACTCATTGATCGCGCTGCTCGGTTTGATCAGGTGGTGCTCACCACTACCAAGGAGAATACGACGCGAATCAAGCACCACCCAGCCGACACTGAGTATGGTTTCGTGCCTTGAATCAAACCCGGTGGTCTCCAGGTCCAGCGAGAGAAACTCTACACCGTCAACGCCATTACCGGTCTGCGGCATCGCGATCTGATAAAAGGCCTTTAGTGGGTTATCACTCAGGCGCGAGGCGAGCCAGCGACGACGCAGCGAGTGAAGGAGCATGATTAGCCGATCCTCCCGCTCTGATAACGCTGTTCCAGAGTCTTCTGAAAATCACCAATGACGGCAAAACACTCCTTGAGGTGGTCACGGTCGAGTGGTGAGAGTGAGGCGGGGTCAAGATAGTTATCGGCTGGTTCTGCCGCGAGGATGCGATCACTCTGGTGACGCAGGCGCAGGGTGTTGATGAACTCATAGGCCTGCTGCAGGTCATTGGCTCCCTGCGCACTCATCACCGTCGCCCGCGCGGCCGCCTTGAGGCGATCCAGGGTGTTGACCTGTGACAGCCCGGCACTGAGGGCGTGTAGCCGCGCAATATCGATGATCGGGATGGTGCCGCGCAGCTTGAGATCAAAGCTGTTGGCGTGCTCACCACCGTGTTCCAGCAGAAAGTTGCGAAAGAAACCGAGCGGTGGCCGATGTTGCAGAGCATTGGCCGCAAGGTGGGCGATAAAGATCTGGTTGTGGCGTGCCGTGTGCAGCATCGATTGTTGCAGTTGTTCAAATAATTCCTGTGCCCCACCGAGGGGGCGCAGGTCGAAGAAGTTGCTCACCAGCATCATCGCCCTGGCATCAGGGCTCTCAATCCAGCCGTTAAAGGTCTGCTGCCACTGCCGCAGCGACTGACGCCATTGCGGGTTACTCGCCATCACCTCACCGGGGCAGCGGGCAAAGCCGCACTGCTCCAGGCCGTCGGTAACAAATTCGCTCAACGCTTTGAAGTATTCGCCGTGTAGCGACTCATCATAGCAATTGTCGAGCAGCAGGGCGTGGTCCTGATCGCTGCCCACGGTGAGCTCGCGGCGTGCCAGTGAGCCACTGGCGAGCCAGCAATAGGGAATCGGAGGGGCCCCCAGTTTTTTCTCTGCCAGTGAGAGCAACTGACGGGTCAGGGTGTCGACGATCGCCGCCAGCGTCCAGCCTAAATGGTAACTATTGATATTGCCCGCTACCAGATGACGCTGCACCTCGGGTAGATGGCGGCTTAATTCGATCAGCTGCTGCAGGGTATGGCTGCGACGCATCTCTTCAATAAGGTAGACCGCATTGGCGCTCTCATAACGCACCAGGTCGCCGTGAGTCAGCAGACCAATCACCCGACCATCGCGCATCACCGGCAGGTGGTGAATATTGAGCCGCGCCATCATCAGCAGCGCCTCGAAGGCGGGTGTTTCGGCATCCAGCGTCTGTAGCCGCTCGGTCATGATATTGCGCACCGGGGTCTGAGCCGAGAGACCGACCGCGAGCAGGCGCATCCGCAGATCCTTATCGGTAACGATACCAACCAGTCGCTCACGATCCCCCACCACAATGGCCGAGACCTCTTCGTCGTTCATCCTTTGTGCCGCCTGCTGCACCGTGGTATCGATACTGACCATCGTCGCGGGGCGATCAATAAGATGGCCCACCGAAAGCTGCATCAGCGTGCTCTGCCTCACCCCGTCAGGGGTAAACTCAAGGGTAGCGTGTTGCAGCCGCTCGCTGCGATTACGCTGGCGATTCTCACGCAGCTCCGGCTGTTGCTGATAGATACTCTCCAGTGCCTCACACGGCAGCAGGTAGAGCAGGGTATCTTCGCTGCAGTGGCCAGAGAGCGGGAGTAGCGTTTCAGGCCGCGTGTCACAACGATCACAGAAACAGTCAGCTTCGGCCAGCTTACGTCTCAACACCCCCTCCTCATTGCGCAGTTCAACCGCCCCCTGACGCAGGATATAGAGGGAGGCCCCCTCCGCGGGCGGAAAGGCGCTGCCACGACGCAGGTAGCGAATGGCGATCTGAGAGACCAGCTGTGGCAGGAGATCCGCACGAATCCCACGAAAGGTTGGTAACCCCTCGATAAAATCGCGAATCTCCAGTAGTTCGATATCCATGTGGCGTATTGGCTATGTGACTATTTCTGGCTCAGGGAATAACTGTTGCGGGAATGGCTTTCGCCAGAAAACTCTTCACGCAAAAGTCAAAAAACACTGCGGCCACCCAGGGTGACCGCAGTGACTTCCGTTACAACCTAGTGACCAGTTGCGGTACCCGCACCACGGGGGATGCGAATATCTTCAACCAGATGCTGGATATGCTCCGGAGGCGGTGCGGTGAACTTGGAGACCGCAATCGCCACAGCAAAGTTAACCGCTGCACCGATGGCACCGAAGGCGTTCGGCGAGATGCCAAAGAACCAGTTGGCCTTGAAGCCTTCTGATCCTGCGCCACCGAGCAGATGGGCGGTATCCGGAATGAACATAATGCCCTTGTGCTGGAACACGTAGAGCATGGTCACACCGATACCGGCAATCATACCGGAGATGGCGGCAGTGGAGCCGATCTTCTTGCCGAAGATACCCATCATCAGTGCCGGGAAGATCGATGCCGCAGCCAGACCGAAGGCGATGGCCACAGTACCCGCGGCGAAGCCGGGCGGATGCAGACCAAAGTAGCCGGCAAGGAGAATCGCACCGACCATCGCAATACGGCCTGCCATCAGCTCATTCTTCTCGCTGATATCGGGTTTGAAGACACCCTTCAACAGGTCATGTGAAATGGCAGAGGCGATCGCCAGCAACAGACCGGCAGCGGTTGAGAGGGCAGCGGCCAGACCACCGGCAACTACCAGCGCGACCACCCAGTTGGGCAGTTGTGCGATCTCGGGGTTGGCGAGAACCATGATGTCGTTGTCGACCTTGGTCATCTCGTTGCCCTTCCAGCCGAAGGACTCAGCCTTGGCGGCCATCTCAGGGTTCTTGTCGTTGTAGTACTGGATACGGCCGTCGCCGTTCTTATCCTCGTACTTCAGCAGACCGGTCTTCTCCCAGTTCTTGAACCACTGCGGTACGTCAGCGTAGGTGACGTTGCCCTCAACGGAGCCAACCTCGCCGACCTGGATGGTCTGCATCAGGTTGAGGCGGGCCATCGCGCCAACGGCGGGTGCGGTGGTATAGAGGATGGCGATGAAGACCAGCGCCCAGCCGGCCGACTTACGTGCATCGGCCACCTTCGGTACGGTGAAGAAGCGCACGATAACGTGGGGCAGGCCAGCGGTACCGATCATCAGGGTGAGGGTATAGACGAACATGTCGAGCTTGCCCGCCATGGTGCTGGTCGTATAGTCCTTAAAGCCAAGTTCCGTCACCACCATGTCGAGCTTATCGAGCATCGAGACACCGCTACCGACTACATCACCACCCAGGCCGAGCTGCGGCAGCGGGTTGCCGGTGATGGCCAGCGAGATGAAGACGGCCGGTACGGTGTAGGCGAAGATCAGCACTACGTACTGTGCGATCTGGGTGTAGGTGATCCCCTTCATGCCGCCGAGTACGGAGTAGAAGAAGACGATGCCCATGCCGATGAACAGGCCGGTGTCATAGTCGGTCTCGAGGAAGCGCGAGAAGGCGACGCCGATACCCTTCATCTGGCCGATTACATAGGTGATCGATGCCAGAATCAGACAGACAACGGCAACGATGCGCGCGGTCTGTGAGTAGTAACGGTCACCGATGAACTCCGGCACGGTGAACTTGCCGAACTTGCGCAGGTAGGGTGCCAGCAGCATCGCCAGCAGCACGTAGCCGCCGGTCCATCCCATCAGGAAGACCGAGGCGCCGTAGCCGTTGAAGGCGATGAGTCCCGCCATTGAGATGAAGGAGGCCGCGGACATCCAGTCGGCGCCGGTGGCCATACCGTTGGCGACCGGGTGTACCCCCTTGCCCGCCACGTAGAACTCGCCAGTGGTCGCCGCGCGTGCCCAGATCGCGATCCCGATATAGAGCGCGAAGGTGGCACCGACGACCATATAGGTCATTGATTGCAGATCCATAGATGATTTCCCCCGTTAGTCTTCGTGAACGTCGTATTGACGGTCAAGGTCACCCATCTTCTTCGCGTAGTAGAAAATGAGAGCGACGAACACGTAGATCGAACCCTGCTGGGCGAACCAGAAGCCGAGCTTGTAGCCGCCTATCTGGATTGCGTTGAGTGGTTCTGCCAGTAAGATGCCGAAGCCATAAGAGACTACGAACCAGATCACGAGACAGATACTGAGCAGGCGCAGATTGGCCTTCCAGTAGGCTGCCGCCTTGTCGGGTGTAGACATGACGTTATCTCCTCTTGGTTAGATAAAAATGGCTGGTACGGTGAGATGTACCATCCGGTTCTATTGAAGCTCCCTCCACTACATTGACCCATACCGGACCAATTCCTTTACCCGTCACCTCCTGGCAACGGGTTGAAAAACCTCGGTTACTCATAACTGATACTCCAGTACCAATTTTGACTGCAGCTTGCGCGCCTGGCGAAACGCCTCCTTGAGGATGCGCCGCTCCAGGTCGTTAAGACCGTCCGGGTTGAGGCGATTGCTCAATGCCCTCCCCTTCAGCGCCTGCTCACGGTGGCGTTGCATCCGCAGCAACTGGATGAAGTGGTAGGCCTCATTCCAGGCGGCCACATCGTCCCTATTTAACTGTCCGCTCTCGGCGGTGCGCTGCAGGCGTTCAGCGGTGCCATTGGCCGTCACCCCGGCGGCCAGTGCCAGCACCCGTGCCGCATCGGTAAAGGGGGTCACCCCCTGACTCTTGAGGTCAAGTGAGTGGGGCTCACCACTCTCATCACTCAACTTGAACTCCCCAAACAGTCCCAGCGGCGGGCGGAACTGCATCGCATTGGCCGCCAGCAAACGACAGAAGCGGCTGTTGCGTTGGGTCTTCTCCAGTAGTGCGCTGCGCAATTTTGTTGCCGGCTGATCGTCGCCATAGAGAGGGCGATAATCGAAAAAGATGGTGGCATTGAGCAGATGCTCAGGCGTGCCCTGATCGATCCAGCGGCTGAAGCGTTCCTGCCACTCATCAACACTGAGGCAACACTCCGGATTGCTCGCCATAATGTTGCCGGGACAGAGGGGAAAGCCGCAGGCGGCCAGCGCCTCATTTATCTCTGCGGCCAACGGCAGCAGTTTTTCCCGTACGCTATCGGCACTCTGTCCCTCACGCAGGGTAAAGAGGATGCCGTTGTCCTGATCGGTCTTCAGGGTCTGTTCACTGCGCCCCTCACTGCCGAAGGCGAGCCAGGTAAACGGGGGCGGTGTCTCACCCTGCCTGGCCACTACAATCTCTATCACCCGGCGAGTGAGGGCATCGTTAAGGGTGGTAACAAGCTGTGTCAGCTGCGCCACCTCCACCCCCTGAGCCAGCATCTGCTCTACCATCTGGTGGATTTCGCCGCCGTGTTCAGCCAGCTGCTCAACACTCTCGGCACGGGCTATGGCTCGGGCCAGCGAGGTGAGCCCTACCCGCTGCATCGCAAAGAGATCACGCTCCGATACCATCCCCAGCAGTCTCCCCTCCTCCACTACGCAGAGGTGGCCAAAGCCGTGCTGTGTCATCAATTGCGCCGCTCGGTAGGCGGGCTGGCTCGCCTCCAGGGTGATCGGGTTTGGGCTCATCACCTCGCCAACGGTAGTCGCGGCCGGGTCACGCCCCGCCAGGGTAACGCGCCCCAACAGGTCTCGCAGGGTAAAGAGCCCCATCACCTGTCGCTGCGCGTCACAGACAATCATGCTCCCAACGTGTTCGTCCGCCATCTGCTGTAGCGCCTGCTGCAGCGGTGTTTCGGCCGCGCAGAAGAGCGGTTCGCGCTGGATAAGTTCGCGCAGTGGCGTACCGAGGGCATCAACACCGCGCAGCTGCTGTGCCGACTGCTCGCGCGAGCTGCGATAGGCGCTATCGAGCAGGCTTGCGAGACGGCGGGTACAGAAGTCGTGGAATACCGGGCTCAGGTGCAGCAACTCCTCGAACTGCTCGCGCCCCAGTTCGTAACAGATGCTCTCCTCGGCGGCACGGGTCACCATGTGGGAGGGGCGGCGCGCCAGCAGCGCACCGATGGGGAAGCACTCGCCCGCCTCCAGCTCCCACTGTTGCGCCGCACGCGCACCATCCGGCCGTTCACCGTGAATGCGCCCCTGCTTGATGATGAAGAAGCGATCCGCCGGGCCAGACTGCGGCGTAGTCACCACCTCACCGCGGGAGAAGAAGACCGGGCGCAACCGTTTCACCAGATACTCCAGGTGAGAGGAGGTCATCTGATCAAACGGCGCATGGTTGCGCAAAAAGTCGATCATCGGCTGTAGCGGGTTCTCGCTCATAGCGGCTCGTAGCTATCACAATTCCGATTACTGTTCGCAAGAGTCGTGCCGAGATTAAGGTCCTTAAATATCAGTAAGTTAACCTCTCCATCAGTCATAAGTGTTACGCTTCGAAACAGACTGATGTTACAAATAGTAACAATATGGCCGAGGCGAAAAAGCCGCTTGTCAGCGGGGAGAGCCTTCGCGTTATGATGAAAGGGAGTTCAATCCCACTCAGGAGCCCCCATGAACGTCAGCGACGCCATTAAACAGCGTAAATCGGTGCGTGCCTTTCTCCCCCGCGAGGTGGAGCGCAGCACCATTGAGCAGATCCTCGACACCGCCCGCCACGCCCCCTCCGGCGGCAACCTGCAGCCCTGGCAGGTGGCAGTAGTCAGCGGCGAGCGCAAGCGGCAACTCGAGGAGAGACTGGAGCAGGCGTGCCGCAGTGGTGAACCGGCAAGAATGGCCTATCAGTACTACCCGCTGGAGTGGCCTGAGCCCTACAAGGGACGGCGCGTCACCTGCGGCCTGCAGCTCTACAGTGCCCTTGGCATAGAGCGTGGCGACCGGGAGCGCAAGCTCGATCAGTGGGCCGCCAACTTTCGTGCCTTCGACGCCCCGGTGATGCTCTTCTTCTTCATCGACCCGACGATGGAGACCGGCGCCTATGTCGATATGGGGATCTTCCTGCAGTCGGTCATGCTCGCTGCCGAGGAACTGGGGCTCGCTACCTGTGCCCAGGCCGCCCTCGGCGAATACCCCGAGATCGTCAAACAGGAGCTGGGCTATGGCGATGAGCAGATCCTGGTCTGTGGTATGGCGCTGGGGTATGAGGATAAGGGGAACGTGGTGAACGGCTACCGTACCGAGCGTGAGGGGGTCGAGGCCTTTACCCGCTTCTTTGATTAGGTATGGCACAGTCCTATAATTACGCGCGCTTCCAACGCGTGCGCTGGAGCATCTTCGCCATCCTGGTG
>JAOUQQ010000178.1 GCA_029879245.1 Chromatiales bacterium
CGGCGGTTGGATGGCAAGTCGTGACCTGCCTGCGCCACCGTCACAAAGCTTTATTCGGCAGTGGCAACAGGAGAAAAAGCGATGAGCAGTGCACGCAGTGTTATCCTGCAGCGTCTGAATAGTGCCAGCCAAAGTGGCCCTACGCACCCCGGACAGGCCCCGCTACCCGCCCTGGATGCCGAGATGCTGACACACTTCAAGGCGAAGTTGGTGGCCAACGTGATCTCCTTTGATGAGGTAACGGATGATGTGGCCATCGTTGATGCGGTAATCGGTTTTCTTAGCTGTCACCAATTGCCGCTACGGCTCAGTGTGGTCGCTGATCCGCGCCTTGCCACGCTTCCCTGGCCGGAACAGCTTGAGGTAACACAAGGACGGATCGAAGCAAGCGATCTCAACTGCCTTAGCATTGCCGCTGCGGCGATTGCCGAGACCGGCTCGGTGGTGATGCAGTCGGGTCACGACAGCCCGACCGAGGCCAATTTCCTCCCCGACAATTTTCTCTGTATTGTAGAGCGTGCCACTCTGTTGCGGCACATGGAATCGTACTGGCAGCGCTGGCGTGAAACCGATGAGACGACACCGGCAGTCATCAACATCATCAGCGGACCGTCACGCACCGCAGATGTAGAACAGACTATTCAACTGGGGGCACACGGCCCACGCCGTATGCATGTGATTATCAAGGGATAAGTGGCGTGAACCGGAAGGCCCTGTTAGCTGCGCCGCCCCGCGTTATAAGACTCATACATTGCAGCGGCCACCACGATAAGTCCACCCACCACAGTGCTCCAACTCGGCAACTCACCCAATAGCAATGCCGCAAACAGCGTGGCGTAGACTACCTGAAGGCAGGCGATCAGGCTGGTGGTCTTGGCCTTAAAGTGGAGCAGGCTATGGGCGAACAGGGTGTGAGGAAGGGCGGTGAAAAAGATCCCCAGTAGCAATAGCTGGCCCCACTGTAAAGCTGTCACCTCGGGAATAACACTACCGCCAAAGGGAAGCAGCAGCAGAATGGTAAAACCGGCCTGATAGAGCAGGGCATGGCGTGCCGGGTAGCCGGAAAAGTGGCGTCCCTGAATAATATTGCGCAATGCAAAAAGTAGCGCGGAGAGTACCCCCCATAACACCCCCTGAGTGACTGTATCCTCCAGTGTGAAACTGGGGACCAGTAGATAGATACCGAATAGCACCGCCAGGGCACTTACGATATCCCGGATATGGGGACGCTCGCCGTGGAAGATTGGCTCCAGAAAGACAGTGATTACCGGAAAGGTATAGAGGGCGATCACCCCTACCGCTACCGATGAGACCTGCATGGCGTGAAAATAGGTGACCCAGTGGCTGGCAAGCAGGGCACTCAATAAAAGTGCGATGGCGTAGTCGCGGCGGCATTTCAGCCGCAGCGATCCTCCCTTCCAGCGAATAAACAGTGCCAGCGTCAGCATCGCAAACAGGCTGCGAATTAGTGTGATCTCCAGTGCAGACAGCGCGATAAGTTTGGAGAAGAGCGCGGTGAGGCCGAAGATCAAAACGGCAAGGTGGACCGAAAGCAGGCCCTCTTTGGTGTGGCTCATATTTTTGCTGTGAACTTGGTGTTGGTGGAGTGGGAAATGAATTATACAGATCAGCGACTGCTAAGGTAGCGATGAGTTTTGTAAATCGTGTGAAATCAGGAGAGAGGATTGTCTGAAAGCCTCTCTCTTAAAAACCACCCAATACTTCCACGATCTTTTCTGCCAGGTTGTGACGTTTCTCCTCGCTCTGCAGCGGGGCACCTTCGCTATCAGTAATAAAGAAGATATCTTCAACCCGCTCGCCCAGCGTAGAGATTTTGGCATTCTGTAAACGAATATGGCACTCGGCCATGACACGGGCGATATGTGAGAGGAGGCCCGGGCGGTCTGATGCGATCACCTCCATCACTGTACGCTTCCTGTGGGAGTCCTCGTAAAAAAAGACCTGTGGTGGGATGTGGAAGTGCTTTAGCTGACGCTTGATCTGGCGGTGTACCCTGTCTGGTGCCCGTTCAGGATTGCTGAGTACATGCTGCATCTGCGACGCTATTTCATTCAGTCGCTCCCGGCCGGCAATCGGTTCGCCGTTCTGTTCAAGTACGATGTAGGTGTCGAGGGTATAGTTGTCATTGGTGGAGAGGATGCGCGCATCAACAATGTTTAGCCCCAACTGATCCAGCAGGGTGGTGGTGGTAGTGAACTGAAATCCATGGATGGGGGTGTAGAGAAAGATCTCTGTACCACCACGTTCGGTCTGCTGGCGCAGCAGTACCAGGGGTGAGGTTTTTCCGTGATTACCAATGATCGCCTTGGTGTGCCAGGCGATCTCATTGCCCGAGTAGCGGAGAAAATACTCTTCACCAATGCGCTTCCAGAACGCCTCGCTCTGAGATTCGGTAATGCGCTGTAGACGAAGTTGTTTCAATGCCTCGTTTTTACGTTCGGCGATCACCTCGCTTTGCACGATAGGATTGGAGAGGCCACGGCGCAACGCCTTGTGGGTAGCGTGATAGAGTTCGGCCAGTAGAGCATCTTTCCACGAATTCCATACGGTGGGACTGGTGGCACGGATATCCGCCACGGTGAGCAGGTAGAGGTAGCCGAGGTAGTTCTCATCACCCACCTGGGCGG
>JAOUQQ010000096.1 GCA_029879245.1 Chromatiales bacterium
AGGTAGGGGCCAATTCTACACATCCTTGAGCCGCCGGCCTATTGCAGGAGTGGCCATGTCCACTTATTCTGGCCGACCGAGTCGGCGGAGCCACACTTTATGGGTAATACCATCTCGACCACTATTACTGCCATATGCCTGCTGTTCGCCGTAGCAGGGGGCGTATCTGCTGCCGATGACAATCATCGCAATACGATCTCCCAGGTCCAGGACTTCTCCCCTCTGGCCACACTGCTTGAACAGAAACGGGTCCCACTCGTGCTGATGTTCTCATCCGAACACTGCGCCTATTGTGTACGCGTTGAGAGTGAGTTCCTGATCCCGATGCAGATCAGCGGCGATTATGATAATCGCGCCATAATCCGCAAGGTTGAGATAGATAGCGGTAACGAGCTGGTCGATTTTTCAGGCCAGCGTCTCTCTGCCGATCAATTCGCCTCCCGCTATCACATCTATGTCACCCCCACCGTTGTTTTTCTTGATCACCACGGCAACCAGCTTGCACCTAAGCGGGTGGGGCTGATGACCCCCGACTTCTACGGTGGCTATCTTGACGACTCCATCGCCACTGCCCTTGATATTCTGCGCCGCAACAAACCGCTACGGGTCTCTCAACAGGACTAGTCGATCTCCTTTAGCAGCCGCCTTATCTCCGGCACCAGACGCCGGCTGATCTCCGGGCCACGCCCGATCTCACGCAGGGTTGCGTGCTGCACCCCCTCCCTGTCCTTCTCCATGCCTACCAGGGCACTGCGTGTCACCAGGGCGTTGCGGTGGATACGGATCACCCGGTCACCCAGCATCTCCTCCAGCTGTTTTAGCGTCTCCTCCAGCAGCTCCTCGCGCTCGGCAAGGTAGGCGCTCACATACTTGTTATCGGCCTGAAAATAGAGGATCTCATCGATCGGCAGCAGCTCCATCCTGCCGTGCTTCTTCACTGTCAGATGGGCGGGGCCCTCTACCCTGGCCGCCTCCATCATCTGTGCGGGTGTCCGCTTCTCCAGCCTTTGTAGCGCCTGCTGCAGGCGCTCCTTGCGTACCGGCTTGACCAGATAGTCGATCGCCTCGGCCTCGAATGCCTCCAGCGCGTGCTCACCGTAGGCGGTGGTAAAGATCACCCGCGGCGGATCAGGGAGCGTTGCCAGGTGTTTTGCCGTCTCCATACCGTCCATCCCCGGCATACGGATATCGAGCAGCAGCAGGTCGGGCTCCATCTCGGCGATGGCCGCCAGTGCCGCCCTTCCATCACCCGCCTCACCGACCACCTCAACCCCCTCCAGCTCACCCAGTAACCGTCTCAGGCGGTCACGCGCCGGGGCCTCATCATCCACCAGCAGGATCCGTATCACGCGCTCTCCTCCTCAATCGGCAGGTGAATCTCCACCCGGAAGTTCCCCCCGCCACTCTCAATCTTCAGTGATGAGCGCTCACCATAGTGGGCGGCAAGGCGGGCACGAATATTCTCCAGTGCGATGCGGTTGCCACTCTCTCGCTCGCTCCCCCCCTCGGGACAGGGGTTACTAATCACCAGCATAAGTTTCTCCGCCTCACGGCGGATAATGATTACAATCACCCCCCCCTCGGGGCGCGGCTCGATACCGTGATAGACCGCATTCTCCACCAACGGCTGCAGGATTAGTGGTGGCAGGCGCAGCGCCTCCAACCCCTCATCCAGTTGCCACTCAATTACCAGCCGCTCCCCCATACGCAGTGACTCCATATTGAGATAGCGGCGGGTCAGCTCCAGCTCATCAGCCAGCGGGATAAACTGCTGCCCCTCGCGCAGGCTGGCGCGGAACAGGTCAGCCAGGTCGAGCAACGCCTCCTCTGCCTCATTCGGCTTGCTGTGGATCAGACTGGTGACGGTATTGATACTGTTAAAGAGAAAATGGGGGCGAATCCGTGCCTGCAGCGCCTCCAGCCTGGCCCGTGCCTCCGCCCGGGTACGCTGTCGCCACTGAAATGTGACATAGAAGTAGCGCAGGGTCAGCGCCAGCACAATCGCGCCGATCCCCAGGGTGCGCAGCAGAAACTCGATACGGCTCTCGGTAATGATGGGAAAGCCGGCCAGGTCGAGGGTCGAGTGTGCCGCCAGACTGAGCAGCAGCAGCATCACCAGCAGCACCAGATAGCTCACCACCCCCGCCATCGTGTCGTTGAGGCTGGAGAGCGGCCGTCGGAGCAAACAGAGCAGCGCGGCACTCATCAAACCGGCCCACTGCATATAGAGCGAGTAGAGGGCAAAGGTACTCAGCAGGTCATCTCGATGGGGGGCAGAGGCGAGGGCGAGAACAAAGGCGAACAGCTCCACCAGCACCACTACCGCCAGCACCGATTGCAGGTTGCAGAAGTTGGGCAGGAAAAAGTTGTTACCGCTACTCCTGTTCGTCGCTGACACCTCGGCCCCCCCTATCATCCAATCTCCTTTAGTGTGCCATATCTTAACTGCCTTTACGGAGTTAATGGTGTAGGCTATGCCGCAAAAAGGAGAGCCCATGATTAACGACAACCCCTTTAGCAGAGAGAGTGAGCAGCCTGCCCGGCAGGACACCAGTGGCCCACTGATCTTTCTCGGCTTCGACGGTGTAGTACACAAAATGCCCGATGGCGGACTCCCCTCCTACTGGGACAGCGGAGTCCTCCCCCTGCTCGGGATCCGCTTCTTTCTCGCCAAGCCAATGCAACAGGTCTTTCGCATCTGTGATGCGGTGGGTGGGCGAATTGTATTAACCACCTCCTGGCGTTCCGCCTTTCAGATCAGCGAGCTCAACCAGGTCTTCCGGGGCCAGATCGTCGGCAAGACACCCGATCGCTCCGGCAACATGGGCGAGCAGGGGCTACGAGAGCGGGAGATCAACGCCTACCTTGATGGCTGCGATGAGGCGGTGCGTTATGCCATTATCGATGCCAGGGCAGACAACTTTGTCAGCAATGACCTCAACCTCTTTCTTACCAACCCGGCCAAATGCATCACCGACGAGCTGGCAGATCAGGTTATCCAGTCACTGAGCTAACACAGAGCCAAACTATGCTATTCGGTCTACTACCAAGCCGCCCCCTGCTCGATGAGCCCTCCATCACCTGGCTGTTCGACACCTACGGCTGGGCGCTGCGCCATTTTGATGCGACGATCTTTCGCGACCACACCGTACTGGTGGAACCCAGCGACCGCTTCTTTCCCGGCAGGGTCGATAGCGTTGAGGGGATGGCGCAACTGATCTGCGACCGGGTAAAGGGGTACGCCGCCATCGGCCACTGGCCGACGCGCCTGTTCGATGCACGACAGTGCCAGATCGACACCCCCCGCCTGCTGCTGGAGGGGCCGATCCGTCAGGTTTCAGCGGGCGAGAGTGACGCCGCCGTTGAGGAGGCCGAGCGACTCCCTATCCCCTACGACCCGCTCCTGGTCAACAACCCCGAGGGTATGATCGCCAGCTTTGCCCACACCTTTGCCCACTACCTCTCCACCCTCGCAAGCGCCCCCCCGCCCGGCGGCGAAGAGAGCTGGTCCCAGGTCACCGAGGTGGTCGCCACCTTTCTCGGCTTTGGCCTGCCGATGGCCAACAGCGCCTTCAATGTGCGCATTCCGCGCTGCGGTGCCTGTGCACCGCAACCGGTAGACCGCCAGAGCTTCCTCTCGCAGTACGACACCACCTACGCCCTGGCGATCTTCTGTACGCTCAAGGCGATCCCCAATAACCGGGTACTCCCCCTCCTCAAGGGGAGCCTGCGCAGCTTCTACAAAAAGGCGGTAAAGGATGTGGCGCGGCGAGAGCAGCAGATAGCGCAACTGCGCCAGCTAATGTAGGCTGCCGCGCCCCTTCAGCGGCTGCAGCAACCCCTCCAGCCCGTTGATACGGATCTCCAGCGCCAGTTGCAGCAGGTGCCCCAACTCCCCGGCGGGAAACCCCTTGTTGGAGAACCAGAGCAGGTACTCCTCCGGCAGGTCGATCAACACCTTGCCCTGATACTTACCAAAGGGCATGGTCTGGTTGGCCAGTTTCACGAGATCCTGTTTATCGAACATCGCCCTATTCTGCCCGCAAACCGCCCCCTCTTTCACCCCCTCCCTTGATCTGTGACGAGATGCCCATAAATCTACCCAAAGCAATACTTGACACAAACACTTGGTTATAGTTTAATTCCACACAGATTCACTAGGTTAAGCGGCTGACGACTAACCCTCGCAGCCACAGCATGAGAGAGGTATTAAAAATGGAACTGCCAAATCGAGACGGTGATGGTTATTTGACCAACATGAACGACTGGACCCCGGAGATCGCCCGCGCGATGGCCGAGGCCGATGGCTTTGAACTCAACGACGAGCGCTGGGAGCAGGTGGTCAAGGCGCGTGAGTACTACGAAGAGCACGCCGTAGTACCGCCGATCCGCAAATTCTCCAAATACCTCGGTGCCGACCAGAAGGGGATGTTCCAGCTCTGGCTGACCGGTCCGATGAAGCCGATCACCAAGTATGGTGGCCTACCCAAGCCGACCGGCTGCGTCTGATTCAGGCGTACCTGAGTTGAATGAAAAAACGCCCGCTTTTGCGGGCGTTTTTGTTTTGGGGTATCTCTATCTCATCAGCAGCTTTAGTTCACCATCACTGAAAGAATAGCTAATCTCCTCGCGCTTTACCGCTCTATCCTTCAGGCCGCCAGGGTCGAAGATCACATCCCTGATGAAGGTAAATCGGTAACCGCCCCCCTCCTCAACCACTACACGCGTATAGGGTACTGCCGAGACGGGGCCATCCATAAACTCCGTCTCTGAAGCCACCGCAACATCTAACGTACCCATATCGGTCACCTTCAGATCCGGCTCTAATAAAAACACTCTAATACCCCAGCTATACTCCGCACCAATTTCGGCAAGTATCAACACAGCCCCCTGCAACGACGTCGCCGTATAGAAACTGGGTTTCAGAATATAGGAGTCACCAGAACCCTGTGATTGATAGATCGATTTATAGACACCATTCGCATGTTTTAAGAGGGACAACGCCATGCCAAAATTACCTTTTGAACCCTCTTCGAGATAATCAAACAACAGATAAATGTCAGGCTGATACGGGTAGATAACACGGTCATTGTATGGGTGGCTTTGCACCTCAGCCGGCTTGAACTCATCAATGGCATTACCGACCTGTGCGGCACTCGTCGCCACAGAGTAGAGAAGGAAACTTATGGTGATGATTGATACAAACTTTAGGTGCATAGGCTAATAGTTAGGTCTGAAACTTTCGTTCATGCGCTAAAGGCTATACCTGATCCTTACGTTTTTTAGTGAGCTGTTAGCGAACGATCTTGGCTTTCTTGTTAGAAATTTTATTGACATATTTCTGCAAATTCAGCATTAGTTAGTGATAATAAATCCTTTGGCTCTAACTCAATTTCTAGACCTCTTCGACCCGCACTAACAAAAATAGTTGGATATTCAAGAGCAGAAGAATCAATAACGGTTTTAAGTTTCTTTTTCTGTCCTAACGGACTTACACCACCTAATACATAGCCTGTTATTCTTTCGACATCAGCTGCTAGAGACATGCTAGCCTTTTTAGCACCTACAACTTTTGCAATTAGCTTCATGTTAAGCATGGATGATACTGGAACTATGCCAACTGCAAATTCATTGACGCCAGTGCTTACGACTAAAGTTTTAAAAACTCTTTCTTAACTACTCCTAACTTATTTGACGCCTCAATTCCGTAAGATTCTTCCGATGGATCATGAGTGTATTCGTGCACTACATATTTAACTTTTGCCTGTTTAGCTGTGTTGATGGCTGGTGTCATTTTCTTACTTCTAACAGTGCATTAGACGGAATCCTAAACTATAGTGCTATACGGAACGTGCTCTACTTTAACTCCCAATCCCGCTATGCTGCAACAACGCATCAATGGTCGGTTTACGCCCACGGAATTCGATGAACAGCTCCATCGGCTCGCGTGAGCCTCCCATCTCGAGAATGTTCTCCATAAATGAGGCGCCGGTGGCGCTGTTGAAGATCCCCTCCTCTTCGAAGCGTGAGAAGGCATCGGCGCTGAGTACCTCGGCCCACTTGTAGCTGTAGTATCCGGCGGCGTATCCGCCGGCGAAGATGTGGGAGAAGCCGTGCTGGAAGCGGTTGTACTCGGGCGGGCGCACTACCGCTACCTCGGCGCGCACCTCATCCAGAATTTCCTGAATGCGCCCGCCTTTTGTCGGGTCGTACTCGAGGTGAAGGCGGAAGTCGAACAGGGCGAACTCTAGCTGGCGCACCATCTGCATCCCTGACTGGAAGTTCTTTGCCGCGATCATCTTGTTGTAGAGGCCGTCGGGGATCTTTTCGCCCGTCTCATAGTGGGCGGCGAAGAGGTCGAGTGCCTCGCGCTCCCAGCACCAGTTTTCCATAAACTGGCTCGGCAATTCCACCGCATCCCAAGGCACGCCGTTAATGCCGGAGACACCACTATAGTCGACGGTGGTGAGCATGTGGTGCAGGCCGTGGCCGAACTCGTGGAACAGGGTCTGTACCTCGTCGTGGCTAAAGAGGGCCGATTTGTCGCCCACGGGCGGGGCAAAGTTGCAGACGAGATAGGCGGTGGGGGTCTGTACCGTGCCATCCTCGCGCAGGCGTCGGCCGATGCACTCGTCCATCCAGGCGCCGCCGCGTTTGTGGGGGCGCGCATATAAATCGAGGAAGAATCGGCCACGCAGCTGCTCGTTGCTGTCGAAGATCTCGAAGAAGCGCACATCGTCGTGCCACACGTCGACCTCGGTGCACTCGTAGATGGAGAGGCCGTAGAGCCGTTTGACCACCTCGAACAGACCGCCGATCACCTTCTCCTCGGGGAAGTAGGGCTTCACATCCTCCTGAGAGATGGCGTACTTGGCCTGGCGCAGTTTCTCGGCGTAGTAGCTCATGTCCCACGCCTGCAACTGCTCCACGCCGTGTTGTTCGCGGGCAAAGGCGTGCAGTTCGTCCAGCTCCTCGCGCGCGAGGGTGAGGGAGCGGGCGGCGAGGTCGCGCAGAAAGTCGATCACCTGTTTGGGGTCTTCCGCCATCTTGGTGGCGAGCGAACGTTCGGCATAGTTGGCGAAGCCGAGCAGGGCGGCCAGTTCGTGGCGAATATTTAATATCTGCTCCATCACCGGGCCGTTGTCCCACCTGCCGGCGTCGGGCCCCTGCTCCGAGGCGCGGGTGACGTAGGCCTCGTAGACACGCTGGCGCAGCTCGCGGCTATCTGCGTAGGTCATCACCGCGTAGTAGCTGGGGAACTCCAGCGATATCCACCACCCCTTCTTCTCCCCCTCACGCTCGGCCGCCTGCTTCATCATGCCGAGGGAGGATTCGGGAATCCCGGCGAGGTCGCGCCTGTCGGTGAGGTGCATATTCCACTCGTTGGTGGCGTCGAGCACGTTATTGCTGAACTTTGTCGTCAATTTGGAGAGCTCGGCCTTCAGCTCCTTGTAGCGCGCCTTTTTCTCCGGCGGCAGGGCGATGCCGGAGAGGTGGAAGTCGCGCAGAGTGTCGTCGATCACCTTCTGCTGGGCCGTATTGAGGCGGCCATACTCCGCACCATTTTTGATCTTCTCAAACGCTTGGTATAGCCGCTCGTTCTGACCCATCTCGGTGGCATAGTCGGAGAGCCTGGGCAGGCACGCCTCATAGACCTCGCGCAGTTCGGCGGAGTTGACCACCGCGTTCATGTGGCTCACCGGCGACCATACACGGTTGAGGCGATCATCCAGCGACTCCAGCGGGGCGACCAGATTGCTCCAGCCCGGCTCACTCACCTCATTCAGCAGTCGCGCCACCTCTGCACGGTTGTGGGCCAGCAGCTCATCGATGGCGGGCCCCACGTGCGCGGGCTTGATGGCGTGGAAGGGAGGGAGATCGGTCATCTGCAGCAGCGGGTTGGGCATGGTCGGCTGTCCAATAGTTCGGATTGAAATGGTCATACACATTACAATAGTGGCTCGCATCTATAAACCACAGTGCCGCCCTATGTCTTCGTCTCACCCCTATGACAGTCTGCTGCCCGATCTCATCCTTGATGCCATCGATGCCCATGGTTACCGCACCTCCGGTTCAATGCTGGCCCTCAACAGCTACGAGAACCGGGTCTACCAGGTGGGGCTGGAGGCGGGGGGGTTCATCGTCGCCAAGTTCTACCGCCCGGGTCGTTGGTCCGATGAGGCGATCCTGGAGGAGCACGCCTTCGCCGCCCAGCTGGTGGGGGTGGAGGTGCCGGTGGTGGCCCCACTGGCAGATGATCGGGGCGAGACCCTCCACACCCATGAAGGCTTTCGCTTCGCCCTGTTTGCACGGCGTGGCGGGCGCTGGCCCGAGCTTGACGACCCCGACACCCAGTATCGGTTGGGGCAGTTTCTCGGGCGTATTCATGCACTGGGGGCGATACGTCCGTTTGCCCATCGCCCGGCGATTACCCCCGCGAGTTTCGGCGAGGAGTCCCTCGCCTATCTGCTGGAGAACGACTTTCTGCCGCGTGACTATGAGGGGCAGTATCGCGACCTGGCCGAGGGGCTGCTGGCCGAGGTTAAACAGCGCTTTAGTGCGGTCGGTTATACCCCGATCCGGCTACACGGCGACTTCCACCCCGGCAATATCCTCTGGACCGACACGGGTGCCCACCTGGTCGACCTGGATGACTGTCGCATGGGCCCGGCGGTGCAGGACCTGTGGATGCTGCTCTCGGGTGATGTGGGGCAGATGAATAGTCAGTTGAGTGAGCTGCTGGAGGGGTATGAGGAGTTCTGCGACTTCAACCGCCGCGAGCTGACCCTGATCGAGCCGCTACGCGCCCTGCGCCTGCTCTACTACGCCGCCTGGCTGGCGCGGCGCTGGGACGACCCCGCCTTTCACCAGGCATTCCCCTGGTTCAATACGGTCAAGTACTGGGAGGAGCAGGTGCTGACGCTGCGCGAACAGCAGCTACGGCTTGAGTTGCCACCCCTGCTATCGACAGAAATTTAGGCAAAAAAAAGGAAGGCGGGGGTCGCCTTCCTGAATATTTGGGGGTTAACCAATATCTGGTTAACCGTTAATATAGTAATACCTAGTAAATTTGTCAAGATAAAAGATGACAAAATTACTATGAAAATATAACTGTCTGATTTATAAATCTAATTCTGTGTTTACGTAGGGAGTAAAGAGCGGCCTCAGCCCCTCAAGCGTCTCATCCAGCATCATCGGCATTGTCTTGACGAACATATCCAACAGGACGATGGCGTTGACGCTGCCATCCTCACGCTGCTCACTGCGTAGACGGTCTGCGATCCCCTTGTTTACCGCGGCAACCTTCTCGTAGAAGGAGTGGATCCCCTTAAGATCCATATCGGCACTCTTGCCCGCCTGCCAGCGGTAGTACTGCCCCAGCATGTACATGGAGGCGGCTCGATAGAAGGTCTCCTCGGTATTGGCAAAAGGGAGGTGGAAGCGCGCCATCGGCTTGAAGAAGATAGTGTGAGGGCAACCGGAGGTGGCGGTGATGATCCCCATCAGGGCGCTGATCCCCTCCTGCGCGGTGGCATCGCGGGTGACGATGCGCTCGTCCAGCGTCACCTCTACCTTCATCTCATCGAATGAGACCACATTGCTCATCTTGTCTACCAGAGGCTCTATACGACCAGCGAGGGGGCAGTAGAAGACCTCCAGCGGATCCAGTGGACAGTTGGGGCACTTGTGAAACTCCAGTCGTGTCCACTCCGGCAACTTCTCCGGCATCTTCTCCAGCGGGGAGAGATTCACCCCATCGAGGTGGATATCGAACACCTCTTCACGGCCGTTATTAAATTTAAATCGGTATTGATAATAGATAGGTTCCATGCCCTGAACTCTTCTCGGTTTTAACTGTGGTAGATAATTCTGGCCT